>DATMMA010000214.1:0-18260 GCA_035570295.1 Streptosporangiaceae bacterium | reverse complement strand
TGGCCTTGGTGAGCGCGAGCTTCAGCTCCTGCAGGCGCCGGGGCACCCGGACCGCCCAGCCCTTGTCGCGGAAGTGGCGCTTGATCTCACCGACGATCGTCGGCGTCGCGTAGGTGGAGAACTCCACGCCGCGGTCAAGGTCGAACCTGTCGATGGACTTGATCAGCCCGATCGTGGCGACCTGGGTCAGGTCGTCGAGCCACTCGCCTCGGTTGCGGAACCTGCGCGCCAGGTATTCCACCAGCGGCAAGTGCAGTTCGACCAGTTCGCTGCGGATCCGCAGTCGCTCAGTGTCTTCCGGAGGCAAAGCGGACAGCTGCTCGAACAGCTCGCGCGCGTACCCGCGCTCCCGTGCTCCGTGTTGCGCCCTGGCCGGGGGAGAAGATAGCTCATCGGAGTCGGCCAGCTCGCCGCTGTCGGCTAGTTCCCCGGCGTCGGCTAGTTCGGCAACCTCGGCGAGCTCGTCTGGGTCGGCGAGCCCGCCAAGATCGGCCGTCTCGCCAAGCTCCAGCACGGACGGCAGTCGGCTGTCGGCGTCATCAGCTCCAGGTCCCCCCCTGGCCGGCGCTGTCGACATCATCTCGAACTCCTCGGTCAAGGCGACCTCTGTTTCCCCCGTCACACCGACCCCGGATTCGGGCGGCCCTTGCGCATCATGATGGCTAGCCTGTCTCCCGGTCCTACCTGCGCCTCCACGGTGCCGGCCAAGGCTGAGAGCACTGTCCACGCAAACGTCTCACCAGACGGTGGGCGGGGGTTCAGGCAGGGAACTGAGACGGTGATCGTCATGTCGTCGGGGCTGAGCGCGAAGTTGCACTCGAGGCTGCTGCCCGGAATCGCCTGACTAAGAAGCATTGCGCAGGCTTCGTCCACCGCGATTCGCATGTCCTCGATGTCATCCAGAGTGAAGTCGAGGCGAGCAGCGAGACCTGCGGTCGCCGTGCGCAGCACCGAGAGGTAAGCACCGTCCGCGGGCATCCGAACGGTCACTTGGTCGGCGGCGACATCGAGCGGGCGGGCGGTCATCAGCGGACCGGGCGCAGTGCTGGCCCCGTCACCGCCACCGGTAGCGGCGGCGGGTGCAGGGTCGGCCAGTGGCGAAGAGCCGGCCGGCACCGGGCTTCCCGTTGGCACCGGGTTTCCCGTTGGCACCGGGCTTCCCGTTGGCACGGAGCTTCCGGTCGCCGCTGAACTTCCGGACGACACTGAGCTTCCGGGCTGCACCGAGCTACCGGACGCCATGGCCGCCATCGCGGACGCCGTGGTCTCCTCCGTCACTTCTGTCCTCCCAAGATGCCGGATTAGCCCTACCGCCGGCAGTCCCCGGCCTCAGTAGGCAACTTACAGTGACCATCCGAGTGCGTCAGACACGGGCTAGGCCCTATCCGCGATTGCACTCCGTACAACGGCGATTGACGCTGCTACTGGGCTGGCGGTCTGACTGATCGGGCAGTCCAACCTGACGGCTGTCCGGCGAAACTAGGTCCGCGATTGATAAGGCTGCGCGACTGGTTCTACTGAGCGGCTGGGCCGGCTGTGCGACTGGTTCTGCTGTGCGACTGGACCGGTTGTGCGACTGAAGGTTGTGCCCGACCGGGCCGACTGTGCCACTGCGCCTGCTGCACAACGGAGAACGGCGGGCCGCGAACGGCCCGCCGGTCCAGAACTCGCTGCGGCTACGCCTGCTTGGTCTCCCAGAAGATCTTGCTGATCTCCTCAATCTTTCCCAGCAGTTCGTCCGCCTTGCCGGCATCCACGGTGCCCTTGGTCCCGGCAGCGCCGGCGAGCTTGGTCGCATCGTTGAACAGCTGGTGCAACTGCGGGTACTTCGCGAAGTGCGGCGGCTTGAAGTAGTCCGTCCAGAGCACCCACAGATGGTGCTTGACGAGCTCGGACCGCTCCTCCTTGATGATGAGGCAACGGGTGCGGAACTCTGGGTCGGTGTTGTCCTGGTACTTCTGGATAATGGCCTTTACGGACTCGGCCTCGATGCGCGCCTGCGCGGGGTCGTAGACGCCGCACGGGAGGTCACAGTGCGCATGCACGGTAACCTTCGGCGCGAGGAGACGTGCGAGCAGCCTCATTGATCGCCCTCTCTCAGTTCATTTCATTGGCTTGAAATCCGACAGTACAACGTCAGCCAACAATGCCCACGGGCGAGGGATGCATGCACTGGCCGCTTGTGCGGGTCGCCGTCGCGGAGCGCTCAATGGAGCCCGCCCTGCGGCCGGGCGACTGGCTCCTGGTCTGGCGTGGCTTGTCGGACGGCAGGCCTCCCCGCATCCGGCCGGGCCGGTTGGTGATCGCGCGGCACCCGGCACAGACTGACCTGCTACTGGTGAAGCGGGCGGCTGCGCACCGGCCCGGGGGATGGTGGCTTGAGTCCGACAACTCGGCCGCGGCCGGGGCCGTCGACAGCCGGTCGTTCGGCCCCGTTCCCGAAGGTCTAATCCTGGGTTACGTACTCGGCCGCTACTGGCGAGCGCGGATCAGGTAGCAGAGCGCCACCCGCGCAGCAGTACGGGGCGGACCGGAATCGCTCCGGCCCGCCCCGTCAGTTGCTGGCTGTGCAGTACTTATGTGAGCAGGTGCGAGTCGAGTTCGATCGACGCCTCGGTCTCGACCTCGGCGACGGCCGTCTGTACCTTGTCGGCCGTCATGGCGGTGTTAGTGGCCCAGTAGTAAATAACCAGGCTCATCGCGGCCACGGCGAGCAGGTCCCACCAGTTACCGATGCGCTGGCTGGCGACCAGGGTGAGGCCGAATACCCTGGTCGGGTTGCCGTCGTAGCGGCCTAGCCACGAGAGGACGAGCAAGGCCCCAAGCCAGGGCACGAGCCAGGTAGCCGAGCGCAAATCGAGGATCGTCCGCTTGTCAGCCGGAAGGCTGACCTGGTAGAGGCCGAAGATGATGAACCCGACCGCGATGAACATTTCCAGCCAGAAAATCGTGCTGTAGCCAGAGACATACACCACGATGTTCGCGGCTATGAAGGCGAGCGGACTCAGCAGCCAGGCTGCCGGCAGCCGGTAGGCGCGTGGCCGGTCTGGATCTTGCTTCCGAAGCCCGGCCAAGGCCAGCGGAGCCATCGCGTACATGATGACCGTCGCCGATGTGATCAGACCGACCAGACCGAACCAGTCCGGGAACGGCAGGAAGGTCAGCATGCCGATCACGAAGCAGATCCCGATGGAAATGAGCGGGACGCCACGCGAGTTGATCTTGCTGATGATCTTCGGGAAGTAGCCGTTGCGGCCAAGGCCGTAGGACAGCCTGGATGAGGTCCCCATGTAGACCAGTCCGGTGCCGCCGGGGGAAACGACGGCGTCGATGACCAGCAGAGTAGCCAGCCAGCCGAGGCCTGCCTGGGTGGTCAGTGAGATGTACGGGCCAAGCTTTGCCACGCCTGGGATCGGCTGTGCCCAGCCGTGCACCAGGTTCACCGGGTTCAGCGAGCCGACGAATGCGAAATCGAGCAGCAGGTAGAACACGGTTCCGACACCCATGGCGATCAACAGCGCACGGGGGATGTTGCGCTGCGGGTTCTGGGTCTCGCCGCCGATCTGGATCGACTGCTCGAAGCCTTCCGCCGCGAAGATGACTCCGGCCGCTAGTGCCGCCAGGACGCCGTGGGCGCCGTACGGAGCGAAGCCGCCGCCAGCGGTGAAGTTGCCGCTGTGGAACGAGGTGAAAAGCAGGGCGAAGATGGTCGTGGTCGGGATCAGCAGCTTCCAGATCATTGCGATGCTGTTGGTCTCGGCCAGCCACCTCACCCCCAGCGTGTTGATGAGCGTGAAGAACGCCATGAACAGCAGGCCCCAGAGAACGCCGCTTCCAGCCAGCGTTCCGTTCGCGTTGTAGACGACAAAGCCGGTCGGGAACTTGGCCTGCAGGTGGCTCAGCGATGCCTCGACCTCAATCGGGGCGATTGTCACCGCCTGGATGAACGCCATCCAGCCGCCGGTGAAGCCGCCAAGCCCGCCGAAGGCCATGAACGGGAATCGTGCGGTCCCGCCGGATACCGGGTAAGTCGAGCCAAGCTCGGCATGCACGAGCGCGAGCAGTCCGAGAACAGCCGCAGCGATGAGCCAGGTCAGCAGGGAGCCGCCGCCGCCAGCTAGGGTGGCGGCGCCCAGGGCTCCGAAGAGCCAGCCTGAGCCAATGATGGAACCGAGCGAGACGAGCGTCATCCCGCGCAGTCCCACCTTCCGCTGAAGGTGATACTCCCCGGTTGGCTTTACGTCAGGGGCAGTCGTTGCCAAGATTTCCTCCCAATGAGATGAGCCGACATAGTCAGCGAGGAAAATTCGCGCATCGTCGCTCGTCTGCAAATCTGGTACGACAAGTCACGACGTGCTTCCGGCGATTTCCGTGCCCGCTGGGGTGGACGGACGCTGCGAGCAGTCCCAGGGCTGGCAGCGTCGATCGCCTGGCATCCGCCGCGATCAACAGCCATGACCGAACCTTTCTGGTTCGCATACGTGGGCCATACGCCCCGCGAGTAGGCCTCATGCTAATGATCGACTTGGTCGCTGAGAAGAAGTCACTTGGCTTCAGTTCGGTAACGCAGGTCACTGAAGCGTTGCTGGTTCGATACTTGCCATATACCCCGCTGGAACGTATGAGCAGGTCAGGTGCTATAGGCGCCGGGGCGGTGCCCAGGCTTGGTCAGACTGGCCGACATGTCGCGTACCGAAAGAAAATGTGTCGAACCATCCCGAGACGGGTCTGCTGCCGGGACGGTTTTGAGGCCGTTTGAGGGTTTTGCCGCGCGGACCGGCGACTTGAGTGGCGCTCGCTGGCTTCACGCATGCGGCGGGCCTGAGGGCGCGCCAGATGGAGCGGCGGTGACGCCGTTCTGAGAGCGGCGCGGCGCACCCTTTGAGCGGACCATCGGTTTGCGGGCGAAGGCGGGCTTTGAGGCGCGCGCCTGGATTGGCGATGGCGCGGCTTTGGGATAGCGCGCTTTAGCTGGCCGCGGGCGTGGAGTGCGGCTGTCGCTCGCGCGGCGAATTCTCGACGGCGCTTGCGGGCTGCAAGTCTTCGAGTTGCCGGCGCAGGGCACTCACATTTCCCTTGGCCGCAGTGTGCTCGGTGCAATAGCGCCGTGACTTGCCCTTGCTGGAATCCAGGAACACCCGCGGGCAGGCGGCAATTGCGCAGACTCCCAGCCTGCTGACCCCCACCAGGGACACGGTCAGCGCAACGCCGATGACCGCTCCGGCCGCGAACTGGTCAGACACCGAGCCGTGTGACGCCAGGTGCACGTGCCAGCGCTGATCGTCGTGGCTGACCAGTTCGGGCTGGATGGGGAACCGCACCAGCAGTGCGTTCATCCTGGCCATCGCGTCCTGGTCGGCGCCACGTGCTGCAGCGGTGAAGATGGCGTTGAACTCGTCCCGCAGGTGCTGAAGCACCAGGAGATCGCGTCGAGTGACGGGCCCGGTCAGGCAGTCACCGAGGGCATTTGCGCATGCGGCGGCCGAGCCTAGTGGATCCGGCTCACCGGGAGCCTGGACAGCGGTGTTGGCAAGGCGAACCGCTAGCTCTGCGTACGACGAGAGGTTCACTACGGTCCTTACGGTCCTTACCTGCGGGCGTTCATCAGGTTGGCCGCTTCCCGGATCGAGTATGGCACAGTCGCCATTGGCCCGGTGCCCCTCCTTATCACATAACTGATTACATTAACCGGCTTAGGTGCCATGTCCGGTCGTTGACGTCGGCGGCCGACGCCCGATGGTGCTGACGCCGGCCAGACAGACCTGCGGGTCAGGCGAGCCTGCAGGTGCCCGCCTGCGTGGCGGACGCTAACCTCCTGACATGTTCGCAGTCACCGCAGCGCGTTTCGATGCCGGCAATCCGATCTCAGGCCTGGAGCTAGGCGAGCACGCGGAGCCAGCCGTAGCGGACGGCTGGACTACCGTCACGGTCCGGGCGGCCTCTCTCAACCACCATGACGTATGGTCGCTGCGCGGCGTTGGCCTGTCTGCCGACCGCTTGCCGATGATTCTGGGCTGCGACGCTGCCGGAATCGATGAAGACGGCAACGAGGTAGTGGTTCACGCTGTCATCGGCGACCCCACGGTTGCGAGCGGCGATGAGACGCTGGACCCGTCCCGGTCGCTGTTGTCGGAGCGGTATGACGGGACGTTCGCTGAGCGAGTGGCGGTGCCGCGGCGGAATCTCGTGCCGAAGCCGGCGGCGTTGTCGTTCGAGGAAGCTGCCTGCCTGCCGACCGCTTACCTCACCGCGTTCCGGATGCTGTTCGACCGCGCGCCCATCGGTCCGGGCTCGACTGTGCTGGTTCAGGGAGCGGGCGGCGGTGTCGCTACGGCGCTGATCCTGCTCGGCCGCGCGGCCGGCTACCGGATGTGGGCGACGAGCCGGAGCGAGGCCAAACGAGCGCGCGCGCTCCAGCTCGGCGCAGACCAGGTCTTCGAGGCCAGCGCGCGGCTGCCGGAGCGAGTCGACGCGGTCATGGAGACGGTCGGCGAGGCCACCTGGGCGCACTCGCTGCGCGCGCTGAAGCCCGGAGGCACGGTTGTGATCTGCGGTGCGACTAGCGGCTCGGTGCCTCCGGCTGACCTGACCCGGGTGTTCTTCCTTCAGCTGTCGGTGATCGGCTCCACGATGGGCAATCGGGACGAGCTCGCCCGGCTGGTGAGGTTCTGTGAGCAGACTGGTGCCCGGCCAGTGATCGACCGGGTAATGCCGCTGAGCCAGGCGCCGGACGGGTTCGAGGCGATGATCGGCGGCGAGGTGTTCGGGAAGGTTGTATTCACCCTCTGACCGGCGTAATTGACGTCGCGAGGGCTTGGGTTACCGATCGAGGCGCAGAGTTGGGGCCTCGATCGGTTACTCGGTCTCAGGCTTGTCGTCAGCGTCAGCCGGATTGCCGGGCGCCGCTGTTTCGCTGTCGCCTTGGGCGGGTGCAGCCGACTCGCTGTCTGCCGCCTTGCTCCCAGGTCCGGCGTCGGGGAACACTTCGGCTCTCACCTTGGCCAAGGTGTCGGTGAGGATGTCCCGGAGGTCGTTAAGTGAGCGCTCGCCGAGGTTCCCGGTCTGCTTCGCAGCGGCACGCAGTTCGGTCGCGAACTGCATCGCCATCCGCTCTAGATCGCCGAACGGGCTCGCGCCACTCCGGCGCGACCGCTCGCCGGCGCCCGGCCCGAAGTCCTGCGCCCAGCCGGGGCGTTGGCTGCCGGCACCCTCGCCTGAATCGGCGCGCCCCGGCTCGTCGCGCCCCGACTCGTCGCGGAAGCCAGCCCACTCTGCCCACGAACTCCAGGGTGACCACTCAGCCTTGCCGGCGCGGGCCGCCCAGGCAGCCCAGTCACCGTGGTTATGCCCCTGAGCGCGGAAGCGGGCGCGCATCTGCTCCCGGCTCCGCCGGGCTTCCTCCCTGATGCGCCGAGCTTCGTCGCTGGGGTGCTCGCCCCGGCGTGACTCGTCGCCTTGGCCCGGCTCGCCATCGGCGCTTGGACCAGCCGTGCCGTCAGGTCGCGCATCCTGGTCGCGAGTTTCGCGGCGCTCGCCCCCAGTCCTGCCCGCCTTGCCCCCCTCGGCGCGGAAGTCCCTGGCGGCAGACGCCAGTTCTTCCCTGATCGTGCGCACCGTGTCCCTGACATCCTCAGAGATTTCCCTGGCTACATCGCGCAGCGACTCGGTGAGTTCGTCCTCAAGGTCGGCCAGATCGCCGAGCCTGGACCGGATCTCCTCGCGGCCTTTGTCGGTGATGCTGTAGACCTTCTTGCCATCCACTTCCTCGTGAGTGACAAGCCCGTCTTCCTCAAGCCGGGCAAGCCGGGGGTAGATGGTGCCGGGGGATGGGGCGTAAACCCCCATGAAGCGGTCTTGCAGCAGCCGGATGACTTCGTAGCCATGACGCGGTGACTCGTCGAGTAGCTTCAGCAGGTACAGCCGAAGCCTGCCGTGCCGGAATACTGGGCTCACTTAAACCTCACCGCCAGCCTGGGGCGACCGAACGCCTGGTCTGACATGCGTCTCGCTCCGAAGATCCTAGTCCCTTAACCGATACGATATGTCGCGTCGGCCAAAAGTCAAGATGTATCGTGTCACGCCCATCACCGAACGAGGCCTCTCGGCCTCGTCTTCCGTCCCGGCTCGGCGCTGATAACGCGCTGTCGGCGCGCCCGCTAACCTTGCCCACCGGCCGCACATGCTGACAGTGCCCGCAGGCCCGGAGGACTGTGCCGGACACGCCCGCCGGCGCAACCTCGCCAACCGGTGTCGCGCCTGCCGACGGTGTCCGGGTCGCCAGGGACCGCAGTTGCGCTGCGCCGCAGCGGCGAGCTAGCCGCCGTCCTTGCCGGAGGTGCCGGCGGCCTGGCTGAACTCATCGCCAAGGTCGTCCGCACCATCATCCAGCCTGGCGAGCCAGCTCGCCAGGCTGTCTACGGTGCCCTCGGCCTCCGGGTGCTCGTCGACGAAGTCACGCAGCCGCTCGGCAAGCCAGCTCACGGCGACCTGCTCGGCACCGCGCCGCTCCTCGAGCTCTTCGATTCCCCGGTCGGTGAAGTACACGCTCAGCCGTTCCTGCCGAACACAGCGTCCACGATCGCGGCTTGCTCCGCGGCATGCGCCCGTGCTACGCCATTTGCGGGCGCCGAGCTTGCGGGCCTGGACACCAGCGCGATCCGCCGGCCAATGTGCTCGGGCAGGTGCAGCGCCATGAACGGCCACGCGCCCATGTTGGCGGGCTCGTCCTGCACCCACGTCACCTGGGCCGCGGCCGGGTACTTCGCCAGCTCAGCGGAGATCTGCCCGGCGGGCAGCGGGTACAGCTGCTCGACCCGGAGCAGGGCGACGTCGAAGGCACCGGCCGCCTGCCTCCGCTCGGCCAGATCGTAGTAGATCTTGCCCGAGCACAGCACCACGCGGCTGACGGCCGCCGGGTCAGCTACCCCGGCGTCAGGGAGCACTGGCCTGAACGAGCCGGTGGTGAAGTCGGCGGCGGCAGACACCGCCGCCTTGAGCCGAAGCATCGACTTGGGCGTGAACACGATCATCGGCTTCACCCGCGGTGTCAGCGCCTGCCACCGGAGCAGGTGGAAGTAGCTGGCCGGAGTGCTCGGCAATGCCACCGTCATGTTGTCCTGCGCGCACAGCGACAGGAACCGTTCGATGCGCGCCGAGGAGTGGTCTGGTCCCTGGCCCTCATAGCCATGCGGCAGCAGCAGCACGACACCGGAGCGCTGGCCCCACTTCTGCTCGCCTGAGCTGATGAACTCGTCCATGATCGTCTGCGCGCCGTTCACGAAGTCGCCGAACTGCGCTTCCCAGCAGACCAGCGCTTCCGGACGGGCCACCGAGTAGCCGTACTCGAATCCGACAGCCGCGTACTCCGACAGCAGCGAGTCGTAAATGTGGAACTTCGCTGCCGGGGAGTTGAAGGTCTTCAGCGGGGTGTATTCCGCGCCAGTGTGGCGGTCAACCAGGGTCGCGTGCCGCTGGCCGAAGGTGCCGCGGCGCGAGTCCTGGCCGATGAGCCGGACCGGATGGCCATCGATCAGCGTGGAGCCGAACGCCAGCAGTTCGCCGGTCGCCCAGTCGATCTGGTCCTGCTCGACCATCGCGGCGCGGCGCTGCAGCTGCGGAAGCAGCCGCGGGTGCACCGTGAAGCCGTCCGGCAGCGACACCTGGGTGTCGATGATCCGCTTGACGGTCTCGGCGGGGATAGCCGTCGGCACGCCGACATAGTCAGCCGGGATATCGTCGCCGGGCTGGGGCCGGAGCAGGGCGGGGGCATCGCCAGGCCGGCTGATCGCGGCGTCCTTGGTCTCGGTGAAGGCCCGCTCCAGTTCCTGCTGGTAATCGCGTAGCGCCTGCTCGGCTTCCTCGATCGTGATGTCGCCGCGGCCGATCAGTGACTCGGTGTAGAGCTTGCGGGTCGAGCGCTTGGCGTCGATCAGGTCGTACATCAGCGGCTGGGTGAACGAGGGGTTGTCCGCCTCGTTGTGCCCGCGCCGCCGGTAGCAGATCATGTCGATGACGACGTCTTTGGCGAATGCCTGCCGGTAGGCAAAGGCCAGCCTGCCGACGCGGACGACCGCTTCCGGGTCATCGCCGTTGACGTGGAAAATCGGCGCCTGGATCATCCGGGCGACGTCGGTCGAGTAGACGCTCGACCGCGACGACTCCGGCGAGGTGGTGAACCCGACCTGGTTGTTCACCACGATGTGCACCGTGCCGCCAGTGCGGTAGCCGCGGAGCTGGGAGAGCTCGAGTGTCTCGGCGACCACGCCCTGGCCCGCGAACGCGGCATCGCCGTGGATCATCACAGGCAGCACGGTGAAGCCGGGCTCGCCCATGTCGATGACATCCTGCTTGGCCCGGACGACACCTTCCATGACCGGGTCCACGGCCTCCAGGTGGCTGGGGTTGGCCACCAGCGAGGTCACAATCTGTGACCCGTCCGCGCCGGTGTACTTGCCCTCGGCGCCGAGGTGGTACTTGACGTCTCCGGAGCCGTGCGTCGTGGCCGGGTCGAGGTTGCCTTCGAATTCCCGGAAGATCTGGCGGTAGGACTTGCCAACGATGTTGGCCAGCACGTTCAGCCGGCCACGGTGCGCCATGGCGAGGACTGCCTCGTGCAATTGCTCGCCGGCCGCCTCGGTCAGCACCGCATCAAGCAGCGGGATGAGCGACTCGGCACCCTCCAGCGAGAACCGGCGCTGGCCGACAAACTTGGTCTGCAGGAACATCTCGAACGCCTCGGCCACGTTCAGCCGGGACAGGATGCGCAGCTGCTCGTCATGGTCGGCGCGCCCGTGCGGCCGCTCGACGCGGGCCTGGATCCACGCCCGCTCCTCAGGGTTCTGGATGTGCATGTACTCGACGCCGACGGTCCGGCAGTAGGAGTCACGCAGCACGCCGAGGATCTCCCGCAGCGGCATCCGTGCCTTGCCGCCGAAGCCTCCGGTGGCGAACTCCCGCTCCAGGTCCCAGAGCGTCAGGCCGTGCTGGTTGATGTCCAGGTCCGGGTGCTTGCGCTGCTTGTACTCCAGCGGATCGGTGTCGGCCATCAGGTGACCGCGCACCCGGTAGGCGTGAATCAGCTCGTAGACCCTGGCAGCCTTGGAGATGTCGTCCTCGTGCCCGGCTGCTATGTCCTGAACCCAGCGGACCGGCTCGTACGGGATCCGCAACGACCTGAAGACGTCATCGTAGAAGCGGTCGCCGCCGAGCAGCAGCTCGTGAATGACGCGCAGGAACTCGCCGGACTGAGCGCCCTGGATGATCCGGTGGTCATACGTCGAGGTCAGCGTCATCGTCTTGCTGATCGCCAGCCTCGCCATGGTGTCCACCGAGGCGCCCTGGTAGGCGGCCGGGTACTCCATCGCGCCGACGCCGATGATGCAGCCCTGACCTGGCATGAGCCTCGGGACCGAGTGCTCGGTGCCGATGGTGCCGGGATTGGTCAGGCTGATCGTGGTGCCGGCGAAGTCATCCACGGTGAGCTTGCCGGACCTGGCCTTCCGGATGATGTCCTCGTAGGCCATCCAGAACTGCTGGAAGTCCATCGTCTCGGCGTTCTTGATGCTCGGCACCAGCAGCTGCCTGGAGCCGTCGTCCTTCTGCACGTCGATGGCCAGCCCGAGGTTCACGTGCTCCGGCTGGAGCAGCACAGGCTTGCCGTCCACCTCGGCGAATGCGAAGTTCATGCCGGGGACGACGGCCAGCGCCCGCACGAGCGCGTAGCCGATCAGGTGGGTGAAAGAGATCTTGCCACCGCGGCCGCGAGCCAGGTGGTTGTTGATCACGATGCGGTTATCGACCAGCAACTTAGCGGGAACGGGCCGGACGCTCGTCGCGGTTGGCACGGTCAGGCTCGCCGCCATGTTGGCTGCTGTCCTGGCCGCGGCGCCACGCAGTCGCACGCCATGCTCGGCGGGCGCGCTCGCGGGCGGGGCGACCGGGGTTGCAGCGCCCGCGCCGGGGCCGGTCGTGACGGGGCCAGTGGTTAGCGGTCCCGTGGTCGCTGGCCCGGTGGTCAGGGGAGGGGCCGACGCTGTGCTGGCTGACACTGGGCCGGCTGTCCTGCCGTTCCCGGACGGCGCCACGGTGCCCGGCACGGCAGTGCCAGGCGGTGCCGCGGGCGCGCCGGCCCCTGCGGCCGCGCCCGGCGTGCTCGCTGGGGGTGTGACCTGCTCGTTCCCGCCAGGCACGGTGGTTGCCGGCCCGGGGCCTGCCGGTGCCGCCGCCCGCAGGGCCGGCTGTCCGGCCGTGTCCGGCTGCGGCTGGTAGTCGGCGAAGAAGCTCCACCACGCCTGGTCGACCGAGCCAGGATCGGCCTGGTAGCGCTGGTAGAGCTCGTCTACTAGCCACTGGTTAGGCCCGAAGTCCGCTCGCCCGGCGGAACCGTTCGACGACGGTCCGGCGGCCGATTCCTCGGAGTTAGCTGACGACTTTGTGAGATCCGCGGACCCGCGCGGGGACTCAGCAGACACGGCGGACATCGCCCTCTTCCGGAGCTTACTTGTATGTGGTATACGCGCCTAACAAGGCTACCCGTCTGGCACAACTGGCCCGTTACGGCGTTTACTCCTTAATCTGGCAGCCCGGACCAGCGAGCGTGATCTCGGGGGCCCGGCTAGCCCTAGCCTAGCCCCGGATCTGATCCCGGCCGTGCGGCGCCAGCCAGCTCACGAAGGGGCCTTTCGGAATAATCCCGCTCGGGTTGACCCAGGGCTGGGCCTGGTAGTAGTGCCGCTTGATGGCGACGAAATCGGTCGTGTCGCCGAAGCCGGGCCGCTGGTAGAGGTCGCGAGCGTATGCCCAGAGAGCGCGGTAGTCGGCGAGCCGGTGCAGGTTGCACTTGTAGAGCAGGTAGTACACCGCGTCGAACCTTGCCAGTGTCGGGAACAGCCGGATATCGGCCTCGGTCAGCTGTCCGCCGAGCAGGAACCGGCGCCGGGACAGCCGCTCCTCGAGCGCGTCGAGTGTGGTGAAGATAGCGTCGAAGGCCTCCTCGTAACTGGCCTGGGTGGTGGCCAGCCCGGCCTTGTACACGCCGTTGTTCACCGTGTGATGGATCAGCGTGGCGATGGCGTCAATGTCGCGCCGCTGCGCAGGCGGATAAAGGTCCGGCGCACCAGGCCGCCAGAAGGCCCTGAAGTCGGTCTCCATCGTGATGGTGATCTGAGCGGCGTCGTTGGTCACGATGCGCTGGGCGCGGGCGTCCCACAGCAGCGGCAGGCTGAGCCGTCCTCCGTAGGCTCGGTCGGTCGCCAGATAGAGCTCGGACAGGTAGCGCACCCCGGTCAGCGGATCGCGGCCGCCAGGCTGGTCCGCGAAGCGCCAGCCGTGCTCAGACGGCACCGGATCCGCCAGGGTGAGCCCGATGACGCGCTCAAGGCCCAGCAGGCGCCGGACAATGAGCGCTCGCTGAGACCACGGGCAGGCGAGAGAGGCATACAGCTGATAGCGGGCGGGTTCGGCGGATACACCGGTCGAGCCGTCGCGGCCGACCCGAAGCGTAATCTCGGCAGGCCCGCGGATGCCCTCTTGACCGGGACGGGCACCCGCCGGCGTCGGATAGCCTCCGGTTGCCGGGCCGACCGGGAATGGCTGTGAGGCCTGCATTCCCAGTCCCTTCGGTCCCTCGCTCAGCGACGCATGATTCCTACTAGATCATGACCAGCGCGCGCAAGACCTGGCAAGGCGGCGGTCCGGTCGCGAGCGCGCGCGGCCTGCCGCCGCGCGGGGAAGGACGGCCACAGTGAGTGCTCTCGCCAGCGGCCTGGTCAACCTGCACGGCTGGGTTGCCTACCTGGTGATCGCCGCGCTCGTGTTCGGGGAGACGGCGGTTTTCGTCGGGTTCGTGCTACCGGGCGAAATCGCCACGATCCTCGGGGGCGTGCTCGCCAGCCGGGGGCACGTGTCCCTGCCGATCCTGATTCTGATCGTCGTGGCCGCCGCCGTTACCGGGCCGTTCGTCGGGTACGAGATCGGCCGGCGGATGGGTGACCGGTTGTTCGCGGCCAAGAGCCTGGCCAGGGTCCGGGGCGGGGTCGAGCTCGCCCGCTCGGTACTAGGCAGGCGCGGCGGCGCGGCGGTGTTCCTGGGCAGGTTCATCGCGGTCGCGCGCGCCATCATGCCGGCCGCCGCGGGCGCTGCCGATGTCAGGCTCGCTACCTTTGCGGTCTACAACGTGCTAGGCGGCCTTCTCTGGGGAGTTGGCTATTGCCTGCTCGGGTACCTGGCCGGCTCCGCGTATGCCGTGGTCGCGCGGCGCGTCGGCACCGGCCTGGCCATCGCCATAGGCGTGATTGTGGTCGTGGCGGCGGCGATCTGGGCGATCCGCCGCCACCGGGCTCCGGCAGACCCTCCGGAGCCTGCGGAGGAACTGCCTGTCAGCCAGGATCGCTAATCAGCTGCCGCTGTCGCAGGCGTGCCTTGGAGCCAGATGTCGGTGCGGCGGCCCGCGAGGGACGGCAGTACCGCCCGCACTTGCGCGGTCTGCTCGGTATCCACGTCGCCAACGCCGAGTCCTTCGGCCGGGCCTAGATCCAGCCGGACCACGCCCATCGGGTCGACCAGGAGGCTACGGCCAATTCCAGTCGGTGCCTTGGTCGGCGGCTCGGCCGGATCAGGCACCTGGCCCGCTGCTGCGACCCAGATCGTGTTCTCGATGGCGCGGGCCCGGACCAGGGTGACCCAGTGTTCTTCCTTGAAGGTGCCCGCCGCCCATGCGGACGGCAGCACGAGCAAGTCGGCACCGCCCGCCGCGAGCGCGCGCGCCAGTTCGGGGAACCTGACGTCATAGCAGGTCATGAAGCCGACGCGGAGCCCGGCGAGGCTGGCGATGACCACTTCGTCACCGGGCGCGACACTCTCCGATTCGCGGTACCCGAGTGCGTCGAACAGGTGGATCTTCCGGTACACGGCGGCCAGGCTGCCGTCGGCCTCGTACGCCACGGTGGTGTTGTAGACGCGGCCGTCCGGAGCCGGCTCGAACAGGGTCGCCACGATCGCCAGGCCGGCCGATGCCGCGATCTCGGCGAGACCGCGGCAGAACGGACCGTCGAGCGGCTCAGCAACCGCTCGCAGGTCGGCGGAGAACCGTGCCTGCGTTCCCTCCGGGAAGACGGCGATCCCGGCGCCCTGGCTCGCGGCGCCGACCGCCGCCGCGCGGACGCGGTCGAGGTTGACCTGAGGTACTGAGCTGATCGGAAGCTGGCCGAGGGCGACACGCATGTGTGGAGCCTAAACCGAGCGGGGCACGCCCGTCTGCATTGGTGGGAGCTAAAGACCCCCTGCTGGTTTCCTGGCTTCCGTCGCCCGATATCGGCGGTTTGTGCCCGGCAAAGCGGCAGGGTGTGACCAGCGCCCGCGGCCGGTGGGGCCGCGGGCGATGAGGGCGGAGGGACGGGATGGTGCATGCGGCGCTGCCCCTGCAAAACGCCGCTCAGCGTGACTCAGCCCGGGCAAAGCTCGGCGTGCTTTCGCGCTTACGTCGCAGGTTCAGCGTCGCGACAGCGTGAGAGGGGGAGTGCGATCGGACGCCGGCTCTCCGGCTTCCGGTTCCGGCAGTGTGGCGATGCGCCGGCCCTGGCGCCGCGGGTATGCAGTGCCACCAATGCGCAGGCAGACGAGCCTGCGTGCGGCGGCCGCGAAGGGGCCGGGCGGACGCCTGGCGAGCGTGCGGGCGGCGTCCTCGTAGTGGCTGGCGACAGTCACAAGCACTGCCGCACCGAATGGCGCTCCCACGACAACGGCCGCGACGACTAACAGGAAGATCACTTGCCCTCCTCAGGGTGCTAAGCCGGTGCGCCTCGGCGGGTCGCGCTCTGCTGCCGAGTCAGCAGCGCTACCCTTCCTATAGTTCCTGACATCTGACTCATACCAATGAGTCCAGTGTTTGAAACAACCTGAACAGGTAATTCTTTCGGTAGTCAACCGGGCCAGGAGGGTGACGTTGGCTCATCCCAAGTACCAGCAGATCGCCGACCGGTTGCGAGCCCAGATTGCCAGCGGCGCCCTTGAACCGGGTGAGCGGTTGCCGAGCGAGCCCGACCTCGCGACGGAGTACGACGCGTCGAGGAACACGGTTCGGCTGGCGATCGCGCTCCTCATCAATCAGGGCCTGGTGGTAAGCCGCCAGGGCCTGGGCACGTTCGTGGTCGAACCGACTAAGCCCTTCACCGCGCTGCTGTCCAGGACCCACGCATCGCCGCGTGAGCTGCATGCGTCGATGTCGCTGCCAGTTGTCAGTCCAGCCGCCGACGAGTCGGAGATGGTCCGGCTGATCGTGGAGACGGGATCGGCAAGCCCCAGCGTGGCTGAGAAGCTTGACCTGTCGGCTGGCGACTCGGTAGTCGTACGGCGCTCGCAGTACTTCATCGGCGAAGTGCCATGGCAGCTGATCCATTCCTACTATCCGAGCGACGTGGCTAAAGGCACTGCGCTTGAGCAGGCCGGAGAGATCAAGTCGGGCAGCGTGGGGCTGCTCACCGAGCTCGGCTACCCGCAGCAGGGCTTCGTGGACGAAATCGGCGCCCGCATGCCGAACGCCCGCGAGTTCGACTTCTTCAAGCTGGTCAGTGGTATCCCGGTGATCGTGGTGAACCGGACGTCGTACACCACTGACCGGCCCATCCGGCTCACCCGGTACATCTACCGGGCTGACCGGGTCAGGCTGCTGCACGTCGAGGGCAGCATCCCGGAGAGCTACCGGCACACCTGAGGCCCCTGGCCGGCCTGGCGCCAGCGCCGGGCCCTATCTTGCGTGGCGTAGCTGGCGTGGCGAAGCCGGCACGGCACTGGCAGGCGTGACGCTCGGGGTACCCGGCGGCAGCCGGGTGCGGCTACGGTGGCGGCGTGCTGGCCTTGTTCCTTGTCGCCGCGTCGGTCGGGATGTCGAATCTCGCCGCCTCGATAGCGATCGGCGTTTCCGGGGTCGATGCACGCACGCGGCTGCGGGTGGGCCTGGTATTCGGCGCGTTCGAGGCAGGCATGCCGGTGCTAGGCCTGCTGATCGGCGCGCAAGCCGCGGCGAGCCTCGGACAGGGGGCGCGCTGGGTCGGCGCCGGGCTGCTGATTGCAGTCGGCCTTTACGCGCTAGCCAGCGCCGCACGCGCCGGGCGGGAGCAGGCGCCCGCGCATGAAGCCGCCGGCACAACCGGCCCTGCCGCCCGCGGTGCGGGCGCCGCGGGCCAGGTACAGCCGCCCAGGGTCAGCCATCTGCTGGTCAGCGGGCTCGCGCTGAGCGTGGACAACCTGGTCGTCGGCTTCGCCCTGGGTGCGTATCACACATCGATCGCGCTGGGCGTGATCGTTATCGGCGCGGTCAGCGTAGCCATGTCGCTGATCGGGCTCGAACTTGGCGCCGGGATCGGGAGGTGGGCAGGCCGACGGGGTGAGCAGCTAGCCGGAGTGATGCTGATCTCGGTCGGCATCGCGATCGCCTCGGGCGCCCTGAGCTGAGCGCTGAGCGGCGTCAGCCAGCCAGCTTGGCGAGCTCCGGCACGAAATACGTGGCGTCGACCGTGCCAACACCTGTCACCAGGTCGTAACCCGGGCCTGCGCTGAAACCCTTGACCTTGTGGGTCTTGCCACCGTTCGTGACGCTCTGGCTGTTGTTGCCCTTGGTGATGTCGACCACGCCGGGCTCATGCTGGGCTTCGATCTTGTAGAGCGCCGGGTTGATCAGCCCGAGCGCGTGCCCGGCTTCCTGATCGGCGAGTGCCACAATCCCGGCGAACAACGGGGTAGCCAGGCTCGTCCCGCAGATCGGGCTCCACTCGCCCCGGTGGCCGCCGTAGAAGCTGCCGAAGATAGCCACCGCACTGTTGCAGGACGCATCCATGGAGATATCGGGAACGCCCCTGTGACCGCCGGTCAGTCCGCGCACGGAATTCTGGTAGGACGGCCGGCCGAAAACGATGGACCTGCCGCCGCCGCTGTCGTGCCACGCCACATCAGGCGACTTCCGCGCACCGCCCGCGCCCAGGTTCAGCTGAGTGCCGCCGACGGCGGTGACCAGCGGGTCGGTGGCCGGCCAGGAGACAGCCGGGGTGGTGTACTCGTCCACCATGTTGTACTTGTCGCTCGTCACGCCGTTGTCGCCAGTAGCGCCGAGCACCGTCACATGGTCTTTGTACGCAAGCTGGTAATCACCGCGCAAGTTACGGATCGCCGCGTAGTCCGACTTCCGGGAGAAGGTCTGCTCGGTGGCTGCGAAGCTCTGGCTGATCACCTGCCCGAGCTTGTGCTTGAGCGCGTACTCTTCCGCCGTC
>DATMMA010000213.1:0-6428 GCA_035570295.1 Streptosporangiaceae bacterium | reverse complement strand
CATCCGCGAGTTGGCGGTGACCGACGACATGCCGCAGAACAGCTGGGCGCCGATCACAATCAGCAGCAGCAGTTCTGCGCCGGTGCGGCCGATCGAGTCGATCCAGATCTGCGCCGGGGCGGCGGTGCCGGCGGCCGCCTCGCCCGCGTAGTTCCCCTGCTGGATCGCGAACGTAATGCCGATCAGCAGTATCCAGCCGGCTATCAGCGAGATCAGGATCGACATGACGATTCCGCGCGGGCCGCTGCGTGCTGCGCCGTGGGTCTCCTCGGTCATATGAGCCGAGGCGTCGTACCCGGTGAAGGTGTACTGGGCCAGCAAGAGGCCGACCGGCACGATGTACCACCAGCCGATGTGGAAGCCGGAGCCATTCTGCAGGTCGCTGAACACGAACTTCGCGGAGGCGTGATGTGCGCCCGCCTTCAGGCCGAAGGTCACGGCGCCGACGATGATCAGCACGCCGGTGATGTGCCACCAGACACTGACGTTGTTCAGCAAGGCCACGAGCTGGATGCCGAACTGGTTCAGCAGGCCGTGGACCAGCAACACGATCGCGTAGATCAAGATGGTGTGCCAGTGCGTGGCCACGCTGAAGTTGAACCACAGGTCGAGCAGGAAGTTAATGAAAAACGCGGCGCCGAAGTCTATGCCGGCCGTGACGGCCACCTGGCCGAGGAAGTTGAACCAGCCGGTGAACCACGACCAGGCCGGCCCGTTCCGTGGCGCGAGCTTGGCCGCCCAGTAGTACAAGCCGCCTGCCGTCGGGAAGCTGGAGCAGACCTCAGCCATTGACAGTCCGACGAGCAGGGTCATGATGCCGACGATGGGCCAACCCCAGACGATGACGGCCGGGCCGCCTTCGTCCATGCCGAAGTAGTACAGGGTCAGGCAGCCGGACAGGATCGAGATGATCGTGAACGAGACTGCGAAGTTGGAGAACCCTGACATGCGCCTGCGCAGCTCCTGCGCGTAGCCCAGTTGATGCAGGGTCTCCTCGTCGCTTGTGAGCGCTTGTTCGTTGATTGCCACGCCGTGCTCCTTGGTACGTGACCTGCCGGGTGCGATGCTTGGGGCGCGCGCCGTTTGGCGGCTGCGCTCACGGGTGTCATGGGGGCCGGAGTTAAATGGTCTGTTATCAGACCAATAATGGGAAGGTCTGAGGCGTTGTCAAGCCCTTGGAGCACATTCGCCTCTCGCATCACTGCGGCCGGCCGGTCCCGGCGCCGCGTACCACGCCGATGAGGGTTCATGCGTCGCGCGCTACGGGCTCCGCCTGCTTGCTCTCGGACCCGACTTGTCCGGCCTCCGCGTGCCAGGGTGCGGAGGCGCGCCTAGAGTCTGGGTGGGTGTTCCCTGCGAGGGCGGAGGGCGCGTTCTGTGAGTGTTGGGGCTGAGGTGCCGCCCGGACAGCGGGAAGCCGGTAGCGGCGAGCTGACTGCGCTGCTGCGCCCGGTGCGGCAAGGTAACGCGTTCGAGGAAACGGTCGAGCGATTGCTGAGCATCATCAAGCTCGGCGTGGTGGGGCCGGGGGATCGGTTCCCGGCCGAGCGGGAGCTCGCGGCTCAGATGGGCATCAGCCGGCTGACCCTGCGCGAGGCCATCCGCGAGCTGCAAGACGCTGGCTACGTCTGCTCCCGGCGCGGTCGTAGCGGCGGCACGTTCGTGACCTACACGCGGCCAGACCCGGATTCCGCCGAACTGCGCCGGCTCGCTACCGAGGATCCAGACAAGCTGACCGATGCGCTGACGTTCCGGCTAGCCGTCGAATCCGGTGCGGCCGAGGCCCTGGCTGCTCAGTTCGTGGCAGAACCCGACGCCCGGGTCCGGGCGACGTTGCTGGCCAGGCTCGCCGACGTGAATGCGGCCAGCCCGCAGGACTACCGGCGGCTGGACACCCTGTTCCACCTGAGCGTGGCAGAGCTGACCGGCTCCAGCCTGCTCGCGGCCGCTTGTGCCGACGCCCGGATGCGGCTCAACGACCTGCTGAACGCGATCCCGGTGCTGCAGCGCAACATCGATCACACCGCGAGGCAGCACGAGGCGATCGTCCAGGCCATCCTTGATGGCGATCCGGTACGGGCCAGGACCGCAGTGGCCGAGCACCTGGCCGGAACGGCGGCCCTGCTGCGCGGCTTCCTCGGCTAGATCGCTCCGACGGCTAGCGGCATTTCCGGACGCGGCGGCTCGGGTCCGGGTCGCGATCGGCGCTGCTACTGCGACCTTTCACGGATCTTGTCGGCAGCATGCGATACTTTGTTCTGGTTCGCGCCTCAATAATCCGTGATATGTGGCCCCGGATCCCCGCGGCCCGGCCCTTGCCGGTCAGCCGGGGGACCGCACCATTCTGCGAGCGCCGCGTGGATCCGGTCGGCGATCCCGCCCGAATCCGAGTACGGGGCGGCCCACGCGATGTATCCGTCGGGCCGCACCAAGACAAGCTTGTCGGTCGGCCCGTCTGCGCCGACGATCTTGACCCGGTCTTTCCATCCGGCGGTCAGCGCGGCCGGGAGCAGGGTGTTCGGGGGTGTGACCAGAAGCATGCGCCTGCAGCGCAGTGCCTGGTACAGCCTCCTTGTTCCGTGGTCGGAGAGCGGGATATCCGGTGCTCGTCGGCCGGTGAGTGGATGTGCGCCGGGCGGCGCGGGATAGCTCACGTCGATGCCCGAGAATGCCCTGGCCATCCGACGTGCCAGCGGGGGGACGTGCGTCGCCGCACGCAAAGCCGCCCGGCGGGCGGCACCCAGGGTCCGTGGCCGAGCCTGACCCGCGCGAAGCAGCCTGCTACTGATGCGCACAGTGGTCTGTCCGGCAGGGCGGCGCTCGGGGTCGTAGGTATCCAGCAAGGCAGCCGGGGCCCGGCCCGCGACGACAGCGCCGAGTTTCCAGCCGATATTGGCCGCGTCCTGCATGCCCGTGTTCATCCCGAGACCACCCGCCGGGGAGTGCGTGTGCGCAGCGTCGCCGGCGAGGAACACTCGGCCCACGCGGTAGCGCGGCACCAGCCGTTCTTCGCTGTGGAACCGCGACAGCCATCGGGGATCATGCATTCCGAAGTCGGTGCCGAGCACCCTGCGGGCCAGGCCGCGGATCTCGTCAAGATCCACCGGGGCTGTGTCGGGCAACTCGCGCGAGCGATCCCACGCGAGCAAGCGGTAGAAGCCGTCGCCAAAGGGCAGCACGAATGCGAACCCGTGCTCGTTCGTACGCGCCGCCAGCCGATTCGGCGGCGGGTCGGTCATCTGCGTGTCGCACAGGATGACCGAACGGGCGGCGGCGCGGCCGGGGAAGGGCAGGCCGAGGGCGGTCCGTACCGCGCTGCGGACTCCGTCGGCACCAACGACATACCGCGCTCGCCGCGTGTGCACCTCGCCGCTTTGGTCGCGCACCTGCAGGTCGACGCCGTCGGCGTCCTGGCTCAGCCCGACCACCTTCGCGCCGCTGACGATCTCGGCGCCGAGTGCCCGCGCCCTTTCGTCGAGCAGTTGTTCGGTCTTGTACTGCGGGATCGCTAGCTCGAAGGGAAACCGGCTCGGCAGTCCGGACATGCCCAGCATGTCGCCGAATACGTCGATAGTGTCCACGGGCAGGCCGGCCTGAACCATGTCGTCAGCGATGCCGCGCGCATCCAGTTCCTCGAGCGTGCGTGAGTTCACGCCAGCCGCCCGGCTGAGGTTCGATTCGGTGCCGCGGCGTTCCAGGACCGTGCAGCACCCAAGGTCGGCCGCGAGGTCGCCGGCGGCCAGCAGGCCGGTTGGGCCGGCACCCACGACGAGCACATCTGCTTCAGGAATCATGTCGTCCTCGCCGGCTTGATCTATCCGGCGCTGAGCTGACCGCTGAGGACATCACTGAGTGTGACCAATCAAATCAGCCTAGCGCGGCCGACTTAGCTGTTCCCGAATCAGGCCTAGACAGTCCCCGGCCGAGGAGTGGCGCCAGCACCGGCCAGGTACCGCGGTCAGCGAGTCAGGCCGGGCGCATCGCCGCGAAGTGCACGAACATCTGGTCCGGCGCTCGCAGGTTGAAGTTCGGCTTGTAGCGCAGCGCGTCCGGGTCCAGCTCAGCCCCGACCACCCTGGCCGCGAACGCTTGCAGCACGATCGTTGCTTCAAGCCGCGCCAGCGGCGCACCAAGGCAGAAATGCGGGCCGGCCGCGAAGGCCAGGTGCCCGGTCGCGCCCCGGCGGATATCAAACCGGTCAGGATCGGCGAATACCTCCGGGTCACGACCAGCGGCGGCAAGCAACAGCAGCAGCAAGGCGCCGTCGGGAGCAGCAACGTCACCGACCTGCATCCCGCCCCGGACGACGCGGCCGGTCATCTGCACCGGCGCGTCGTAACGCAGCGTTTCCTCGACCGCGCCGGCGGCCAGGGCAGCATCGGCGCGCAGCAGGTCGAGCTGCTCCGGATTCCGCAGCAGCGCGAGTATCGCGTTAGAGATCAGGCCGACGGTCGTCTCGTGCCCGGCGACGAGCAACAGGACACAGGTGGCGATGAGCTCGTCCTCTGTGAGCTTCGCGCCGTCGTCCTCGGCCCGGATCAGCTCTGACAGCAGGTCAGGCGCCGGCCGTGCCCGGCGCGCGGCGATCAGCTCGCGGAAGTAGGCAGCGAACTCGTCCCTCGCCCGCTGCGCCGCCTCGTCCCGCGCCAGGGCTTCTTCCCGATTGATGCCAAAGCCTGGCTGCAGTGAATGAGCCAGCCTGGCCGACCAGCCGGCGAACCGCGGGTGATCTTCGACCGGGACGCCGAGCATCTCCGAGATGATCCGCACTGGCAGTGGATAGGCAAGCTGGCTAACGACCTCGAGCTGCCCGGCGCCGGACGCGGCAGTCAGCAGCTCCCCGGTCAGGGCCCGAATCCGCGGCTCCAGCTGCGCGATCGTCCGGGGGGTGAACGCCTTCGCTACCAGCCGCCGCAGCCGGGTGTGGTCCGGCGGGTCGAGGGACAAGAACGACGGCCGCTCCCTGTCCCGCCGCTGGCCGGCTGTGGCTACCAGCGACTTGCCTCGCTCGCTGCTCGCATTGGGGTCGCGCAGGACCGCCGAACAGTCGGCATGCCGGCCGACGACCACGAAGGCGCCGTCGAACTGGGCGAACGGTGAGGCCTCACGCAAGCGCGCCAGGACCGGGTAGGGATCCGGCAGGACCGCAGGGTGGGCTAGGTCAGCGAGCTCGGCCCGCGGCTGAGTGGACATGCCGCTACCGGGGTTACTCATGAGTACATCATCCCTATATTCCGGAACGACGGATATACCCCGCGGGAACGCCCGCTAACGGGCCGGTGCCAACCGCCGCGAGTCCCTGGGCGGCAGCAGCCATGGCTCTGGCAACGGGCATGCCGATTTTGGTGGGCATAACCGGCATAAGGGTGTGACAGGCGCCACGGGCCTACCCGATTGCGAGTGCGGAAGTAATTAGGGCACAATGATGTTGTGAAATACGTGGGACCAGCAGACATCGCGCGCAGCACCCAGGATGGTGCCGCGACGAGTGCTGTCCCGGTACAGCATGCTTCAGACGAAACGGCTCGAGTCGTCGGGGCACAGCAGGCTGTTAGCGGCCTTGGCTCGGAGCCTGGCACTCGCGGGAGGATCGCACGGCTCATTCTAGAGAACGGCCCGGTGACCACTTCCAGCCTGTCCGCCCGGCTAGGCCTGACTCCCGCCGCGGTCCGGCGCCACCTGGACAACTTGCTGGCTGACGGACTGGTCGAGGTCAGGAATATCCGGCCGTGCGGCAGCCGGGGCCGTGGCAGGCCGGCCCGCATGTTCGCCATCACGGACGCGGGCCGCAGCGCCTTCGAGCACGCCTACGACGACCTGGCGACAAGCGCGCTCAGGTTCCTGGCCGAGCGGGCAGGCGATGGTGCCGTTGCCGAGTTCGCCAGGCGGCAGATTTCCGAGCTCGAGCGCCGCTATCAGCGGACGCTCGAGTCGGCACCGCTGTCTGAGCGGGTAAGGGTCCTGGCGGAAGCACTGTCGGCTGATGGCTATGCCGCGTCGGCTTCGGGTTCACCGGCGGGCGCTGGCGGAGAGCAACTCTGCCAGCACCACTGCCCGGTGGCGCACGTAGCCGCGAAGTATCCGCAGTTGTGCGAGGCGGAGACGGAGGCATTCGGGCGACTGCTCGGAACCCCCGTCCAGCGCCTGGCAACGATCGCGAACGGCGACGGCATCTGCACCACGCACGTCACCGCACCATCCCTGGTACATAACCGCACGACAAACGAGGTCGGAGGAATCTCCGCATGACCGCTATCGCCCACCCGGAGCTTGAGGGCCTGGACCGCTACAAGTTCGGCTGGTCTGACTCGGACGTCGCCGGCGCCGCTGCGCGGCGCGGGCTGAACGAGGAGGTCGTCCGGGACATCTCGGCGAAGAAGAACGAGCCGGACTGGATGCTGGATCTCCGGCTCAAGGGCCTGAAGCTA
>DATMMA010000212.1:0-2147 GCA_035570295.1 Streptosporangiaceae bacterium | reverse complement strand
GGGCATCCCCGATGAGGATGCCGAGGTGGGCCACTGCGTCCACCGGGTGGCGATGCACCCGGCACGGCCGAGCGTGCTGTACATGCAGAAGCACTGGGACGTCATGCGCACCGACGACGCCGGCGAGACCTGGCGGGAGATCAGCGGCAACCTGCCAACCGACTTCGGCTTCCCGATCGACGTGCACGCGCACGAGCCGGAGACCATTTACGTGGTGCCGATCACCAGCGACTCCGAGCACTTCCCGCCCGACGCCCGGCTGCGCGTCTACCGCAGCCGCACCGGCGGTGACGACTGGGAGCCGCTCACCAACGGGTTGCCGCAGCAGCACTGCTACGTCAACGTGCTGAGGGACGCGATGGCCGTCGACTCTCTCGATGACTGCGGGATCTATTTCGGCACTACTGGCGGCCAGGTCTACGCATCGGCGGATGCGGGTGACAACTGGGCTCCGATCGTCCGCGACCTGCCCGCGGTGCTGTCCGTCGAGGTGCAGACGCTGCCATGATCCGCGTGGTGCTGCCTGCTCACCTGCGGCGGCTGGCAGGCATCGAGGGTGAGGTAAAGCTCGACGTCGGCGGCACGGTCTGCCAGCGATCGGTGCTGGACGCGCTCGAATGCAGGTACCCGATGCTGCGCGGCACCATCCGCGACCAGGAAACTCAGCAGCGACGGGCGTTCATCCGGTTCTTCGCGTGCGAGGAGGACCTGTCGCACGAAGCGCCGGACTCCTCGCTCCCTGACGCGGTCGCCAGCGGTGCCGAGCCCTTCCTCATCGTCGGAGCAATGGCCGGCGGCTAGCCGTTTCGCGGCCGTCCAGCCCGGCTACCATCGGGCGGCATGATTGTCGCGGTCGGATCGCTCAACCCTGCCAAGATCGAGGCGGCCCGGCTGGCCTTCGATGCGGTATGGCCAGGACCCGTTGATGACCTGCGCGGCTTCGACGTCCTCTCCGGCGTCGCGGCTCAGCCGATGACGGACGCCGAGGCTATCCGCGGCGCCCGGAACAGGGCCGCCCGGGCGATCGCCCTCGGCCAGGCAGACTACGGCGTCGGCATCGAGGGCGGCCTGGAGCAGACCGAGGGCTCCTGGTTCAATTCCGGCTGGGCCGTCGTCGTTGACCAGGCCGGCCGCGAAGGCACCGGCAGCACGCTGCGGATGCAGGTGCCGCTCGCCCTGATGGAACTCGTCCTGGCCGGCCAGGAGCTCGGCGAAGCCTGCGACCTCGTCTTCGGCCGCACCAACGCTAATCGCTCTGAGGGATTCGTTGGCCTCATGACCGGCAACGCAATCCACCGCACCGGCGCGCTCTGCGACGCGGTCATCGCCGCGCTGACCCCGTTCCTGCATCCAGCGCTGAACGGCAGCGGGGACGCGCGCCCGAATCCCTTTTCGGCACCCTAGGGTGTTAAAGACAGGCACCAATCTGGCCTCCATCCGGTGCCTGACGTTGTGAAAGGGGAAGCCGTGATCTCCGGCCTTCATCACTACGCGCTTGAGGTTCCCGACCTGGAAGTCGCCGACGGTTTCCTGACCGACTTCGGCCTGGAGACCGCAGAGGCCAGCGGTGCGCTGGTCGCGCAGTGCCCAGGGCGCAGCCAGGAGCAAGTACGCATGGTGGAGGGGCCGGCCAAGCGGCTGCACCACGTCAGCTTCACGCTGGCTCCGGGTAGCCACGACGAGGTGCTGGGCGCGCTCGAGCGGGCCGGGATAGCGCTGATCGAGCCGCCGGACGGAGCCGAGGAGTCCGGCACCTGGCTGCGCGATCCGGACGGCAACGCGATCCAGTTGCTGCCGGCCGAGCAGGCACCCGCCAGACCGGTCCCTGAGATCCTGGTCAACTCCGGCGCCAGCAGGCAGCGAGTCGGCCGGGCCGCGTGGCGCGAGGTTACCGGCGACGTGAATCCTCGCCGGCTCGGGCACTCGCTGCTGTTCACCCCGCAGCCCAGCGCGATGACCGACTTCTACACCGGGGTGCTCGGGCTGAAGGTCAGCGACACCGTCCACCGCGACTTCGTGACGTTCCTCAACGCCGGGCGCGGCGACCACCACATCTTCGGGTTCATCAGCTCGACGCATCCGGGCTTCCACCATGCGAGCTTCGAGGTGCCTTCGATCGATGCCATCGCGATCGGCGCCGACCGGAT
>DATMMA010000211.1:0-8696 GCA_035570295.1 Streptosporangiaceae bacterium | reverse complement strand
GTTCAGCAACCGGTACCGCGGGTTAGCCGACATCGCGTCGTCGGTAACGTCACCCGGGCGCAGCGTGGGCAAGATGCCAACCATGACCAGGCGGCTGCCGGAGCGCAGCGTCCGGGCGGCAGCATGCGCGAGCTTGGCGCTCACATCCCGTTCGAGAGCGCTGAGCGCCTCGCCGGCCAGTTGCCTGGGCGGCACATTGATCTCCAGGTTGAACCGGCCAAGCTCGGTGGCAAAGCTGGGATCGCCGATAGCTGCCAGTGCCGCGGTGTTGGTCATGGTCGGCCTGCCGTCGCCGTCGACCAGGTTCAGTTCAATCTCCAGGCCGACCTGTCTTGGCTCGGTTTCAAACCTGGACTCGCGCAGCATCCGGGCAAAAACGTCAAGGCATTGGCGAACCTTCTCCCGGTACGCTCGGCGATCTTGCTGGCTAACAGTGATGGACGGGACATCCCGGCCCATAAATGACCCCTCCAACTGCTACCTGGGCGGGGGACTCGGTTCAACATTCGCACGTAACAACGCGCCTGACCAGGTGTGTCCCGTCTCGTCGTGAAGGGTCTTGTCCGCAACGGCTCGTCCGAAACGGGCTCATCACGACGAGCCGCTGGCCTCAGGCTGCCGCCATCAGCTTCGAAGTGAGCTCCCGCGGTGTGGTGCCGCCCTGACGAGCGCTGCTGACTGCTGGCGCCGGACGGGCGGCGACGGTCATGATGAACCGTGTCCCCCGCGCCTGCTGATGGCTCTGGCCAACACAAGAATCGATCTGGCCACGGCAAGTACGACGAGGTCGTGCAGTTTGGCAGCGGTCGGTCATCCGGCGGCCGCTGGCTGCCCCGCATAGCGCTGGCGTGCCTGGTGATTGCCGCCATCGTCGCGATTGCTGTGCGTGGCACCGGTCAGCACCCGCAGCATGCCGCGAAGACGAAGACTCCGCGGCCGGCACCGCCAATGATCGTTGTGGTGGCTGGTCACCCGCTGCTCGGCGTGACCGCCGGCTGGGAGTTGTTCGCCAGGGGACCTAACGACTTGCTGCGGTTCGAGCTGGCTCAGGGCAGGATCAAGGAGACATATGTGCCTCCGCTGACGTCCGCGAACGCCAACGTGGCCTTCGTGATCGGCGCGCACGAGGCGGTGATCCGGTCGACCGATCTCGTGCCCGGGTACGTCGTGCCCGACGGCGGCGAGGCGCGGCAGCTGACGGGGCCGCTGGCGGGTGACGGTCCGCTCATTCCTGGCCCGGCACCCTCGCAGGCTGCGTGGGTCAGTTCCGCTTCACAGGCTTCGCCGGCCCTGTCCCTGGTCACGCTGACCGGCCGCCGGGCCGGTCCGACGATCCGGTTCCGGGCGGGCGGTCCGCAGCTGCCCGCAACCGCGGTATCCGACGGCCGCGGGTATGTGCTGGTCACCACCGGACGCTCCAGCGTCTTCGACGCCGGACCAGGCTGGGACCGGCCAGTGCCTGGCACAGTACTCGCTGTCGGCCGCGCAAGCTGGCTCGTGCTCGTCTGCCACCCGGTGTACCTTCACTGCCATAACGAGGTCGTGGACATTGCCGACGGCGCCCGCCGAGCCCTTCCGGGTCCTGCCGCGGGCTACCCTTACGACTTCTCCTGGCCGCCGACGGGCGTGATCGCCCCTGACGACAGCACCGCCGCGGTGCCGGAAAGCGGACGCGACGGGCGGCTGACCGTGCACCTGGTCAACCTGCGGTCCGGGGCGAACCGCAATCTCAAGATTGTGCTGGGCATGCCCGGCACCAACCTGCCGCTGGGTGCCGGCCTCAACGACCAGTCGATGGTGTGGTCGCCTGACAGCCGCTGGCTATTCGTCGCCGCGGCGGGTGGCATGCTCGTCGTGGTAGTCGCCCGCACGGGCAGAGCGGAGGACCTAGGGCTAACGCTCCCGGCCGTGACACAGGTCGCGATCCGCGCCTGACTCAGCCCTCCGTGGCTTGCTCGCCGGCCACGGCGGCTGCCATGCGGCGAACTGCCTCGGTGACCAGTTCTGGCGAAGTACCGATGTTCAGCCGGGCAAAGCCGGTCCCCTGCACGCCGAAGTCCTGACCCGGGCTGAGCGCGACCCGGCCAGCAGTCAGGAACGCCGCCGCCGGGTCGGGACCAAGCCCGAGGTCGCCGCAGTCCAGCCAGGCCAGGAAGCTGGCTTGCGGACGCTGGTACCTGACTGCGGGGAGTTGCTCGGCTAGCAGCGCGGCGAGCAGCTTGGCGTTCTCGTCGATCTGGGCGACCGCTGCGTCCAGCCATGGCCACGCCCCGCGCAGTGCCGCGACGGACGCATGCACGCCAAGGTGACTGGCAAGCAGCGCATCCCAGCGCTGCGTCAGGATCGCGGCCCCGTCGCGCTCGCCGGCTATGGCGATGCCGCACTTAAGACCGGGAATGTTCCATCCTTTGGATGCCGAGGTGAAGACAATAGCCCGACGGGCAGCGGGATGATCAATGGTGTGGAACGGCACGTGCCGCGCGCCTGCCAGCACCAGCGGCGCGTGGATCTCGTCGACAAGTAGCGGCACGCCGTGCCGGTCGGCTAGCTCCGCGATCGCGATCAGCTGCTCGCGCGACCAGACTCGGCCAACCGGGTTGTGCGGGTTGCACAGCAGGTACGCGCCGGTCCCCGGCAGGCCCAGCGCGTGGTCGAGTGCGTCCGGGTCGAGGTCATAGCTGCCGTCAGGGGCGACCGCCAGCGGCGCCTCGACAATCCGCCGGCCAGCCAGCTGGGTGCGGAAGAAGAACGGCGAGTAGACCGGCGGGTTAATCACGATGCCGCCGCCTGGCCTGACAAGTGCCTGGATGACCTCTGTGATGCCGGTCATCACGTCCGGGATGGCGAATACCAGGTCCGGGTCCGGCGACCAGTCCAGCCGGTCGCTCGCGAAGTAGGCGAACGCCTCGCCTAGGTCGCCCTTGTGCGGGTAGCCGAGATCGCCAGCGGCCACTGCCGCCCTGATCGCGTCCTTTATCTGCTCGGCCGGGTCAAAATCCATCTCGGCGACGAATGCGGGCAGGACGTCCGGAGCGTAAGTCCGCCATTTGTGACTTGTGCGAGCGCGGAGCTTCGCGAGCGAGCAGTCGCCAAGAATCGGGTCCACCCTGCGGATGGTAGTGCGCGCTCCTCGGCTAGCTAATGTCACCAGTCAGGTAACGATCAATGACGGGGCCGATCGCCGCCGCAAGTTCGTCCGGGCTCGCCTCCGCCACCGGGCCGAATCGCAGCACATAGCGGCCGACAGCCAGGCCGAGCATCTGGGTGGCAATGAGCGAGGCGCGGTACGACGTGCGATCTGGGTTCGTGCCCTCCGCGACGCTCGCCAGCGGTCTGAGTATCGCTTCGGCCATGAAGTCGCGCAGCGTAGCCGCAGCCTGCTCGCTCGTCAGCGCGGACCGCAGCATCGCCTGAAGCGAGCCGAGCACGCCCGCGCTTTCCCACAACGCGAGCGCGGAGCGCACCATATGCGTGCCGGGTGAGCTGCCTGGCTCGCGCCTCGCCAGCGCCGCCGTGATCGCCTCACTCGGCGTGACCGGCAGCTCCATCGCCGCGGCGAACAACCGTTCTTTGGTGCCGTAGAAGTGATGCACGAGTGCCGGGTCAACGTCGGCCGCCGCGGCGATCGCGCGGATCGTAGCCCCCTGGTATCCGTACTCGGCGAACTGGACCCTGGCCGCCTGCAGTATCGCCGCTTTGCTGCCGCTGTCGCCGGACCGGCGGCCGGTCCGTGAGCGCGCTCCTCCGGCTGGCCTCGTCATCCTGGTTCCCGGTCCTGGCCACGGGGCCTGAGGAGTTCGAAGAAGCGCTCTTCGAGAGTCCCTGGCTCACTGCGAACGCGGTAGCCATCCGGCAGCACCTGCCGCACCTCGTCGGGGCTCGCGCCCGGCACCCGCAGGGTGCGACCGGCCAGCGAAACCGGCAGGCCCGCACGCTCAAGCAAACCGAACGCAGTCGCCCAGTCGTCCGGTTCGGCTACGGCAACCTTGGCGTCCCCGACGATCTGCTGAGCTGTGCCGGCCGCGACTACGATGCCGTCGGCCATGATGATCAGCCTGTCGCACTCTTGTGCTTCTTCCATGTAGTGGGTCGAGACCAGGGCGCCTGCACCTGCCTCCACTGCCGCCGCGATGGTCTGCCAGAGCCTGGTCCGGCCGAGCGGGTCCACGCCTGAGGTCGGCTCATCCAGGATCAGCACATCCGGCCGGTGCGCAAGTGCCTGTGCGAACGCGACACGACGCTGCAGGCCCAGCGGCAGCCGGCCGACGGGCAATGCAGCACGGCTGACCGTGCCGGGCAGGTCATCCTGCGCCGGGAAACTCGCACTGCTGCCGCCGAACACCGCGGCGGCAAACGCCATGTTCTCGGCTGCCGTCAGGTCGTCGTACAGGCCGAGGCCCTGCGGAACGTAGCCGATCCGGCGCCTGGTGGCGCGACTCGGCGGCTCTCCGAGCAGCCGGACCTGGCCAGCAGTCGCCGGGATCAGGCCGAGCAGCATGCGGATCAGCGTTGTCTTGCCCGCGCCGTTCGCGCCCAGCAGGCCGACGATCTCGCCCGGCTGGACCGCGATGCTGACGTCCCTGACGGCGGTGACACTGCCGAAGCGGCAGGTGACCGCGATGCTCTCGACGAGCGGTCCAGCTCGCCGCTGCGGCGTGCGGTAACCCTGCACCGGGGTTTGCCGCACCGGGGTTTGCCGTTCTGGGGTTTGCCGTTCTGGGGTCTGCTGTCCTGGCACTTGCAGTCCCGGCTGACCGGCCGGCGCATCCGCGAGCGCAGCGACCTGCGGTAGCGCCGGCAACTGGCGAGCGAGCGCGGCTGCGATCACCGCGTCCTGCAGGTCAGGCTTAGCCGGAATGCCGAGCGCGCCAGTGTCGTCCGCGCCGCCGATGCCGGGCGGGTACCAGACCCGCCAGCCGGCACCACGCCGCCAGGCGCGATCGGCGGCTGCGCCGGGCGGACGGCTACTCACCGCGCGGACCGAGCCAGGCATATCCCGGACGATCTGATCCGGCGTGCCAGATGAGAGCGGCCGCCCGGCATCGAGCACCAGGATCTCAGCCGCGCGCTGCGCATCATCCAGGTAGGTCGTTGCGAGGATCACCGCAGCACCGTCAGCAGCCGCGGACGCGATCAGCCACCACAATCCGGACCGGCTGACCGGATCGACGCCGGTGCTTGGCTCGTCGAGTATCAGCAATTCAGGGCGGTGCAGTAGCGCGGCGATCACGCCGAGCTTCTGCCGCATGCCGCCGGAGAGCTTCGCGGCGAGGCGGTCGCGCGCGGCTGCCAGGCCCGCCTGCTCCGTCAGTTCCGTTGCACGGCGGGCCGCGACGTCGGGACGCAACCCGTAAGCCGCGGCGCGGAAGGCAAGATTCTCCGCGACAGTCAGGTCCGGGTAAATGCCGGAACTGGCCGGCAGGAACCCGATCCGCGATTTAGCGGGCCTGCGCACCTCCCCCGAGTCCGGCCGGAGGACGCCGGCCAGGCACCCCAACAGTGATGTCTTGCCAGCGCCGTCCCCGCCGACGACAGCAGTGACCTGGCCCGCAGCTACTGCGACGGACACGCCGTCGAGCGCGAGCACACCGTGATAACTGAGCCGAACCGCAGTGGCGCCCCACGACTGGCCGGGCGCAGGACCGCCCGATCCGGTCATCATGCCGGCCTGCCGATCACGCTGATCCTGCCTGGTCTCGGGCTATGGCTAGCTTCGCGGACCTGCCCAGCAGCCTTCGTCCGGGCGGCGCGGGCGCGAGGTAACTGCGGAACCTCAGGATCGCCAGCGTGACGATCACCAGCCCGAGCACCGCGAGGAGCACGAACGGCTGCCAGAGCGGGCCGATTGGTTCAGCCCGGAGCATGACGCCACGGGCGATCTCGTTGAAGTAGGTGAGCGGCAGCAGGTAGGCGATCCAGCGAACGCCAGCCGCTATCGAGGACAGCGGAAAGACCAGGCCGGAAAGCAGCACCTGCGGCAGCATTGTTGTCATCATGGCTAGCTGAATCGCCTGGCCTTGATTCTGCGACACGGTGCTGATCAGAACGCCGAGCCCGAGGGTCACGAAGACGAACAGCAGCGCGCCGAGCGCAAACACTAGCGGGGAGCCGCGGAACGGCACGCCGAAGACTGCGAGCCCGACGGCAAGCACGATCGCCAGGTCAACCGCGGCCACGACGAAGTACGGCACGATCTTGCCGAGGAACACGTCCCGAGGGCGCAGCGGCATCACCGCGAGTTGCTCGAGCGTCCCCGACTGGCGCTCCCTGACCACGCCCAGGCTGGTGATGATCGTGCCGATGAACACGAGGACGACTCCGGCCAAGCCCGGAATCATCACGTCCGACGTCCTGAGCTTCGGGTTATACAAGATCGTCACCTGCGGCTTGGACAGCGCGCTGCCAGCCGCCGCGATATGCAGCTTCGCCAGGGCCGCGAGCGTGGCCTGGGCGGTGAAGATCTGGCTGCCATCGATCAGCACGATCGGGGCTCCGCTGCCGGCCACGATGGCGACGGCAGCATGACCATCGCGCAACTGATCTTGGGCCCAGCTCCGGCCAGCCGTGGCGTCCGAGCTGACCAACGCGAATGAGCAGCCCGAGCCACACGGGACGGCAGGCAGCGCGTTGGCCAGAGCGGCAGACTGCGACCCGGCCACCGCGACCGGGATGGACGAGACATTGAAGCTTGCGGCATAACCGAGCACGACGAGCAGCAGGACCGGCAGCACGATCATCATCGCCAGCGTCCGCCGGTCTCGTCGCATCTGCCGGAATTCCTTGACGATCATCGCCCACATGGCCGGCCTCCGGCTCTCGGCAGAATGTCAACGTGCGTTGAATTCTACGTACGTTGAATTCGCTTGGTCAAGCCCGTCGCTCGCCTCGCCGCTGCCGATCTGATCAGATGAGCGCATGGTCATCACACGGCACTCGGGGCGGTGGACGTTAGAGGACCGGTTCGGCTCCCCCTGGCATTACTTGCCGTTCGAGGTCCCGCAAGGCGCGTACGGTCTGCGAGTCGAGCTCGACTACGAACGGTCCGGCGCGATCATGGATCTCGGCTGTCTGGGCAGCGGCGGATTCCGCGGCTGGTCCGGGAGCGCGCGCCGGTCCTTTGTGATCACCGCTGACGCTGCTACGCCCGGCTACCTTCCGGGTGAGCCGGAAGATGGCCAGTGGCAGGTGATGATCGGCTTGCACCGGCTGCCGCCGGAAGGCACCGACTACCGGGTAACGATCGAGGTGTCCACGACGCGGGGCGAGCTGTCACCAGGCGATCCGCCCGAGGGAATGCCGCCGCTGGACGACCGGCCAGCCCAGCGGGTGCTGCCCGCGCTGCCGGGACACCAGTGGCTGGCCGGCGACCTGCACACTCACACGGTTCACTCAGATGGCGTGATGACCGTTTCGGAACTGGCGCGGTTCGCGGCCGGGCGGGGTCTGGACTTCATCGCGGTCACCGACCACAACACGGTGAGCCACCACGCCGAACTTCCAGCCGCAGGCGCCGCGCACGGAATCGCGCTGCTGCCGGGCCAGGAGGTCACGACCGAAGCCGGGCATGCGAATGCGTTCGGCGAAGTGGGCTGGATCGACTTCCGCACGCCGCCGGACGACTGGCTGGAAGCCTGCGAGCGGGCCGGAGGCCTGTTGTCGGTGAACCACCCGTTCGGCGGGGAACTCAGCTGGACCGCTCCGATGAAGCGGCGGCCACCGCTACTGGAGGTATGGCACTGGAGCTGGCTCGACCTGAGGTGGACATTGCCGCTCAGCTGGTGGCAGATCTGGAGTCCGGCCGCCATCCCGATTGGCGGCAGCGACTGGCATCGGCCGGGGTCGGATGCGCCGCCTGGCTCGCCGACGACCTGGGTGGAAGCCGAGGACGCCGACCCGGCCGCAGTGCTCGAAGGCTTGGCGGCCGGGCGCACGGCGTTGTCGGCCGGCCGGGATGGTGCCGTCCTGTTGCGGGTTGGCGACGAGCTGATCGCGAGCAACGCCGATGGCACCGTGCTCTGCGGGCCGGCTGGCCCGCAGGCACGCGTGCGCGGGCAACTCGCGAAGTTCCCCGCAGCCGACGGCCGTCACCGGCTCGTCGATCCGGCTGGCGCGACGGTTGCTCTGACCCGCTAGAACTTCACTGTCTGCCAGGTGCGGCCCGCGTTCCTGGTCAGCCACAGGTGAGTGGTGCCGAACGCCGAGGTGCCCTCGACCGCCACCCCCTGAGTCGCCGTGGTGAAGCCGAAGTCATTCCACCCGAGCCCGCCGTCACTGAGCCTCTTGGCGGTACGCCAGTGGCGGCCGCCGTCCGTGCTGACGTAGATGAAGCTCGCTCCGGACGCCGAGGCGACGAACACGTGGCCGGGAGTTGGCTCGGAAAGCAGCCCGCCGTCTCCGCCCCGCGGCGGCGAGCCGACCCTGGTGAAGTGAGCGCCGCCGTCGCTGGAGGCGAAGAGGACCTTGGTGGTGTTGCCCGCACCGGGATTGCCGACGCATAGCAGCGTGATCTCCGTGGCGGTGTAAGCACCGACGCTGGCGATGCCGTATCCCCTCCGGCAACGGAACGACTCCTTCGTCCAACGTGAGCCGTTCTGCGTCGCGTAGAGCCGCCCGCCGAGGATGACCCATCCGGCCTTCCCGTGCAGTGTGATCTCGCCGAGCCCGCCAGCCCCGGCAGCCTTGGGCAGGCCCTTGAC
>DATMMA010000210.1:0-5331 GCA_035570295.1 Streptosporangiaceae bacterium | reverse complement strand
TGTACACGTAGCTTTGCGGGTTATCCAGGCCGGACCAGCGCGACAGCAGCCGGGTGAAGGCCTCGGACGCGATCTCGTGCGCGGTCTCGTCGTCGTCAACCAGCCTGCGAACCCAGCCGGCCAGGCGCGGATAGCAGGCATTGAAAAACTCCTCGACTGCCCGCTGGTCCGACGTGCGGAGCCTCGCCACCGCGCTCCTCTGCTTAGCCGGGCTCCGGTCCTTGTCTGTCCGCGCTAGCCCCGCCGGCCACGTTAGCTGAAAAGATGTGGAATCTTCCACAGAAGCAGCGCTTGGACGGAGCACAGCACAGCTTGTACCAGTTACTCCGTCATACATAGCTCTACCACATTTCTGCCGTTTACCGGGACAGCGCGTTCCGGGCATGCAACGCGCAGGCCGGAGCATTACCTAAGACGACGAACTCGCCGGATGGTTGCGGTCGACCCTGGATGGCAGGACGGCCAACCTTCTTCTCCGCCACCTCGCTAGGTACACTCGAGGTAGATAGTTGGACGTCCAACTAGTTCGGCGTTGTGGGGTGCTCGATGGGCGAGGAACAGGGCGCAGCCGGCGGGCAGCGCGCAGCGGGCCAGGGCGGCGCAGCCTCCGGCCGGGAGCGCTGGCAGCGACGGTATGACGCCTCGCGCAAGCGGGACGCCGATTTCAGCACGCTGTCCGGGCTAGAGGTGGATCCGGTCTACGGACCGCCACCCGGCTCGGTGGTACCAGACTTCGAGCGCATCGGCTGGCCAGGGGAGTTCCCGTTCACCCGCGGGCTGTATCCGGCCGGCTACCGCGGCCGGACGTGGACTATCAGGCAGTTCTCCGGATTCGGGAACGCGGTCCAGACGAACGAGCGGTACAAGATGCTGCTGCAGGCCGGCGGGGGCGGGCTGTCGGTGGCGTTCGACATGCCGACGCTGATGGGTCGCGATTCCGACGACCCGCGCTCGGCGGGCGAGGTCGGGCACTGCGGCGTCGCGATCGACTCCGCGGCTGACATGGACGCGCTGTTCGCCGGGATCCCGCTCGCCGACATCACCACGTCCATGACCATCAGCGGGCCAGCGGTGCCGGTCTTCTGCATGTACCTGGCGGCCGCGGAGCGGCAGGGTGCCGACATCGGCAAGCTGGACGGCACGCTGCAGACCGACATCTTCAAGGAATACATAGCGCAGAAAGAGTGGCTGTTCCCGCCGCAGCCGCACCTCCGGCTCATCGGCGACCTGATGGAGTACTGCGCTGCGCACATCCCTGACTACAAGCCGCTGTCGGTGTCGGGGTACCACATCAGGGAGGCGGGCTCGACAGCTGCGCAGGAACTGGCATTCACCCTCGCCGACGGGTTCGGGTACGTCGAGCTCGGGCTGTCCCGAGGGCTCGACATCGAGACGTTCGCACCGGGCCTGTCGTTCTTCTTCGACGCGCACATCGACTTCTTCGAGGAGATCGCCAAGTTCCGCGCGGCGCGCCGGATCTGGGCGCGCTGGCTCAGGGATGTCTACGGCGCCAAGACCGAGCGCGCGCAATGGCTGCGCTTTCACACTCAGACCGCGGGCGTGTCGCTGACCGCGCAGCAGCCGGACAACAACGTGGTCCGCACCGCCATCGAGGCGCTGGCCGCGGTACTGGGCGGCACGAACTCGCTGCACACCAACGCGCTCGATGAGGTGCTCGCGCTGCCGAGCGCCAAGGCCGCCGAGATCGCGGTGCGTACCCAGCAAGTGATCATGGAAGAGACCGGCGTCGTCAATGTCGCTGACCCCCTGGGCGGCTCCTGGTACCTGGAAGCGCTGACTGACAAGCTCGAGGCCGAAGCTGAGGAGATCTTCGCCCGCATCAAGGCGATGAGCCCGGACCAGACGATGACCGGCGGCATCCTCCGCGGCATCGAGGACGGCTGGTTCATGGCGGAGATCGCCGAGGCTGCCTTTAGCTACCAGCAGAAGCTGGAGAAAGGCGACAAGCGGGTGGTGGGCGTCAACTGCCTGACCGAGACCGTGGAGAAGCCGATCGAAATCCTGCGGGTGAGCCACGAGGTAGAGCTCGAGCAGGCGCGGGATTTGCGGGACCGGCGGCAGCGCCGGGACCAGGCGGCGGTAGATGCCGCACTTGCCAGCATGCTTGATGCTGCCAGGTCGGGTGCCAACATGATCCCGCCGATGATCGCCGCAGCCAGTGCGGAGGCGACGCTGGGCGAAATCTGCGGGGCACTGCGGGAGGAGTGGGGCAGCTACTTCGAGGCGCCGGCCTTCTGACCGCCGGCGCCGGGCGGGCGGGCGCTCGCCGGATGCTGCGGCACGATTGCGCCGTGGGGTAACTCGCGGCTCAGTTGCTGGCTCTCATACGGCAGGATGGTGTCATGAACCAGCCGCGGGACTTTTCTCTCCATGGCGCCATCGACTTGGGCGCACGCCAGGCCGCCGCGCAGCGCAGGCAGCGCGCTGCGGAGCAGGGCAACGCCGGCGGCGGCCAGCCGGGCGGGCAGTCCGGGTTTGTCATCGACGTCACCGACGAGACGTTCAACACCGAGGTCGTTGCCCGCTCGCAGACGGTGCCGGTGGTGCTCGACCTTTGGGCTGACTGGTGCGGGCCGTGTAAGCAACTCGGGCCGATCCTGGAAAAGCTCGCCGCCGAGGCCAACGGCGCCTTCGTGCTGGCCAGAGTAGACGTCGACGCCAACCCCCAGCTCAGCGCGGCCCTGCAGGTGCAGAGCATCCCGATGGTGGTGGCGGTTGTCGGCGGGCAGGTGGCCGACGGATTCCTCGGCGCGATACCGGAGCCGCAGGTCAGGCAGTGGCTTGGCCAGGTAATGCAGGTTGCCGAGCGACTAGGGCTGCGGCCCGGAGCGGGCGCCGGGGTTGCTGCCGGCGACCAGGGCGACACTCAGGCGGGGGGGCAGCAGCCCGGCTTTGCTGACGCACTCGGCGAGCCTGGCAACGACATTTACGCCGAGGCCCAGCAGGCGATGGAGCGCGGCGACCTGAACGCGGCGGAGGCGGCGTTCGAGAAGGCGCTTGCAGCTGATCCTGGTGACCCGGTGGCGACTATGGGTCTCGGTCAGATCGGCCTGATCCGCCGGGTGGAGGGCTATGACCAGGCCGCAGCCAGGCGGGACGCCGCCAGCCAGCCGGATGACGTGGACGCGCAAGCCAGGGTTGCCGACATCGAGATGGCGATGGGCCGGATCGAGGAAAGCTTCGACCGGCTGCTTGCCACCATTAAGCGCACCTCCGGTGAGGACCGTGACAAAGCGCGCAAGCACCTGGTCAGCCTCTTCGAGATCTTCCCGCCCAGGGATCCGAGAGTCAGCAAGGCCCGAGCGAGACTGTCCAGCTTGCTGTTCTAGCCGTCGGCTGCTGCGCGCCGCCAGCGGCAGAACGCAGCGCGCGGCGTCAGCCTGATCCTGCGAGCTGTTCGAGCGCCGGCATCGCGGCCTCGAGTGCAGCCATCTGGTCTGGCGTCAGCGTCATGAGGATGTCGGTCAGCATGCTGGTCGCTTCGTCACGGATGCGCCCGAGCGCGTCGTTGCCGCTGTCGGTGAGCGTGACGAGGTAAGCACGGGCGTCCTCAGGCGCGGGCTTGCGGACCAGGTACCCCCGGTCTTCCAGCACGTTCACCAGCCGGGTCAGCGTCGACGGTGCGATGCGCTCGGCCGCGGCCAGGTCGCCGAGCCGGACCGGACCGGTCTTGCCGACACACGACAGAGTCGACAGCTGACTGGGCGTCAGGCCAGCCAGGTCGTGCTTGCGGAGCCGGCGCGACAGCCGCAGGACGGCGACCCGCAGGCGGGCGGCATCGATGGCACGCTGGCCCGCGGTCGGCGGGGCGGAGTGGCCCGGTTCCGCCAGCCCTGTGCTCGCCGGCCCGGTGCCGGCTGAGACAGCGCTGGTCGAAAAAGGCCCGACTGGCACGGTACTGCTACTCAATCCAGAGGACACCCTTGCAGCGTACGTCCGTACCCGGCTGCCGTCGTCCATCTACGGCCGCTTTGCCGCAACAATCGGGCGCCGCAGTGGAGACGTTCAGGTAGCTGGAGCATTATGAGGCTATGGAGGAGCAGTCCCTCAACGGTCGTTTGCTGGCGGCCACTCCGCGGCTGGGCGACCCTAACTTCCGCAGGGCAGTTGTCCTGATCGTGGAGGACGACGCCGACGAGGGCACGCTCGGCGTCATCCTGAACCGGCCGACCGAGATCTCGCTCGACCAGGTACTCGAGCCGTGGACAGAGCTGGCATCTGGCCCGCAAGTGGTATTTCGCGGCGGACCGATCTCGCCGAACAGCGCGCTGGCGCTGGCGCTGGCCCACGGCAGCGATGAGCCGGTGGGCTGGCGGTCACTTGACGGCACGCCCATGATGTCCAGGATCGGCCTGATTGATCTCGGCGCTCCGCCGGAGTTGCTCGTCGGTGGCATTACCTCGATGCGAGTCTTCGCCGGGTACGCGGGCTGGGGAGTGGGTCAGCTGCGCGCCGAGATCGACGAGGGCGCTTGGTTCGTGCTGCAGGGGGATCCGGCTGACGCGTTCGCCGCGGATCCCGGCCGGCTGTGGCAGACGGTACTGCGGCGCCAGGGCGGCGACCTGGCGCTGGTGGCGACCTTCCCGGACGACCCGGAGCTGAACTAGCCCAGGATTAGCTGCAGAGTCAGGATTAATCAGCCCAGCCGATCCACAGGGCCGGACAATCGTCGCAATGATCGTTCGGGCTGCGGCCGGGTAGGCTTTGGTCTCGTGGATACCGAAACGATGCCTGGAACTGACATACGCGAGGACACAGATGTCCGGCCTGACCTCTCGTTCGGCGACGGCGACCACGAGCGATTCGCGCATTATGTCGACAAGGACAAGATTGTCGACAGCGCCGTGAGCGGAACCCCGGTGGTCGCGCTGTGCGGCAAGGTCTGGGTGCCGAGCCGGGATCCCAAGAAATTTCCGGTCTGCCCGGATTGCCAGCGCATCTACGAGTCGCTGCCGGAGGGCGACTAGTCCCTGCGATCGGCGAGCGAGCGGCATCAGGCGCTAGCGGCGTCGGCGCTTGCCCTTAGCCGGCCAGGGTGATGCCCGCAGCGCGCATCGAGTCGACCGCGACGGCCGTGGTTGCCGGCGCGACGCCAGCGGTCATGCCGAGCAGGACCCGGGTGGCGAAGCCTGCCGCTGCCGCGTCGATCGCTGTCGATCGGACGCAGTAGTCCGTAGTTAGCCCGGCTATGTCAATCTCGGTTACCTCGTGCTTGGTCAGCCAGGCCAGCAGCGAGTCTCCGGCGCTGCTGTTGCCTTCGAATCCGCTGTATGCGGCGGCGTGCTGGCCCTTGCGGAAGATATCTTCGAA
>DATMMA010000209.1:0-17457 GCA_035570295.1 Streptosporangiaceae bacterium | reverse complement strand
CTGCCCGGCTCGCCGAAGCCGGCCTGGACGCGCAAGTGCTGGAAGCCGCTCCCGGCCGGGCTAACGTCGTGGCGCGATGGGAGGGAACGGGGTCGGCTGACGGCGCGCTGCTCATGCATGGCCACCTGGACGTCGTGCCTGCCAACCCGGCAGCTTGGTCGGTTCCTCCGTTCGCAGGGGAGATCCGCGCGGACGAGCTGTGGGGCCGTGGCGCTGTCGACATGAAAGGCGCGGACGCCGCGCTGCTGGCCGTCGTCAGTGACTGGGCGCGCAGCGGCAGACGGCCGGCCCGCGACGTGGTCATCGCCTTCACCGCAGATGAGGAGGACACCGCCGCCTACGGCGCGCGGTGGCTGGTCGACAAGCACCCGGAGCTATTCGAAGGCTGCACGGAAGCGATTGGCGAGTCGGGCGGCTTCACCTTTCACGCCGGACCGGACTTGCGTTTGTATCCGATCGCGTCAGCGGAACGCGGGACCGCGTGGCTGCGCCTGACCGCGCGCGGCACAGCCGGGCACGGTTCCAAGCCGAACGGCGACAACTCGGTGGCGCGGCTTGCCGAAACTATCACCAGGATTGCAGCGTATCGCTGGCCACTGCGGCTGATCCCGACGGTACAGGCTGCCATCGACGCGATCTCGGCAGCGATCGGCGCGGACAGCGCGCAGCTGGCGCGTTTCGCCGCCGATGGCGATGCCGTGGCGCTGCTTGACCAACTCGGCTCGGCTAGTGCGCTGGTGGCCGGCACGATTCGCAACAGCGCTAACCCGACAATGCTGCAGGCTGGCGAGAAGGTAAACGTCATTCCAGCCGAAGCGGTCGGATACGTGGACGGCCGGACACTGGCCGGCCACGAGGCCGAGTTCAGTGCCACCATGGACGAACTGACCGGGCCCGGAGTGACCTGGGAGTACCTGCATTCCTCGCCGGCTCTGGAAGCCCCTGCTGACACGCCGTTGGTCAAGGCCATGGCGGCGGCGCTGGTCGCTGAAGATCCCGGCGGTATCCCCGTTCCCTATTGCATGAGCGGCGGCACCGACGCCAAGGAATTCAATCGGCTGGGCATCAACTGCTACGGCTTCACGCCGCTGGTGCTGCCGCGCGGCTATGACTACTACGCCATGTTCCACGGTGTGAACGAGCGCGTGCCGCTATCTGCGCTCCGCTCCGCCCTGCGCGTCCTGGACCGCTTCCTTGCCAGCCTGCGCTGAGCGATCCGGTCAGCTGACGCGGTCGCTGCAGTTCGGCCTCAGCTCGATTGTCGGTGCCTCACATGTCCTGACCGGAGCCGCCACCGCGGGCTACTCGGTCGACTGGACTGGCCGTTTCCGCGGCGAGGCCGCGGCGGTCGTGCGGCCGGCCGACACCGAGCAGGTGGCGGCGGTGCTGCGGCTGTGCACCGGCGCAGGTGTGGCGGTCGTTCCGCAAGGCGGTAACACCGGTCTGGTCGGCGGGGGAGTGCCGCTGCACGGCGAGCTGGTGCTGAGCCTTACCCGGCTGAATCGGCTGGGGCCGGTGGATACCGATAGCCGCCAGGTGACGGCGGGCGCCGGAGTCACGCTGGCGCAGGCTGCGAGCGCGGATCCGGCGCTTGACCTCGGCATCAAGATCGCGAGCCAGGGCAGCGCTACGGTTGGCGGCGCGATTGCCACGAACGCGGGCGGCACGAGGGTGCTACGGCACGGGCCGATGCGCGCGCAGTTGCGCGGCGTCGAGGCTGTGCTCGCCGACGGCAGCGTCGTGGAGCATCTGTCCGGGCTGGTCAAGGACAATACCGGCTACGACTACGCGTCGCTGCTGGCTGGCTCCGAGGGCACCCTGGCTGTGCTCACCAGAGCGCGGCTGCAACTGGTGCCGCGGGCAGCACAGCTGTGTACCGTGCTCATCGGCTTGTCCGGACCTGCTGAAGTGCACGACCTGGCACAGCGCGCGGTGCGGGAGATACCAGGGCTGCTGTCAGCGGAGTATTTCACCCCGACCGGGCTGGACATTTTGATCGAGCGGGCCGGTCTCGCCCCGCCGCTGCCCGAACCGGCTCAGGCCTACCTATTGCTGGAGGGTGACGGTCCCGCGGCTCCCGAATACCTGGCAGAGCTCACGGGCGCCCGGATCGCGGCAGTGGGGCAGACACCTGCGCAACGATCGAGGCTATGGGCGTACCGGGACCGGCTTCCTGAGGCTGCGGCGTTCTTCGGTACTGCGATCAAGCTCGACGTGAGCGTTCCTGCGGCGCGGTGGGTTGAACTGGCAGCAAGTGCCGACGGGGTGGTAACTTCCGCTGATCCTGGCGCGCGGGTGCTGACATTCGGTCACGTCGCTGACGGCAATGTGCACATCAACATCGTGCCCGCAGCACCCGCCGACGGGCGGCACGAAGATGCGGTGCTGTCATTCGTCGCTAGCCTTGGCGGCTCCATCTCTGCCGAGCATGGCATCGGCGCGCTGCGCGCGCCGTGGCTCGGACTTGCCAGGTCTCCGGCGGAGCAGGATCTCTTCGCTCGGATCCGGTCAGCGCTCGATCCTGCCGGGACGCTGAATCCGCACATCCTGCCCCGGTGACCGCGTTACCTGCGGCCGGGTGTCAGCGGCTGGCATCGTCGGCCGCGTCGGCGGCTCCGGGTGGCAGACCCGGCCCGGCGGCGTCGGTGAGGGGGAGTGTGATGTCCAGGGTGGTGCCAGCTCCGGGAGGGCTGTGCAGATGGAGGTGGCCGCCGAGGGCTTCGGCGCGGTCCTTGAGCCCGACTAGGCCGGACCCGTGGCTGAAGTCCGCGCCGCCGCGGCCGTCGTCGTGAAAGCGCACGTGCAGGACTCCCTCGCTTTCGGCTACCTCGATGTCGGCGGTCGTGGCGCGGGCGTGTTTGGCTGCGTTGGTGAGTGCTTCGGCGACGGTGTAGTAGGCGGCGGTCTCGACCGGCTCGGGGAGCCGCCGGTCGACCTGGATGTCGAGCTGAGCCGGGACGGCGGACCGGCGAGCGAGGGTCTTGAGCGCCGGACGCAGGCCGCCGTCGGCGAGGATGGCCGGGTGCAGGCCGCGGGCGATCTCGCGCAGGTCTTCCAGTACGTCATCCAGCCCGGCGGCCACGTGGGCCAGGTCCTGGCCGGTGCCGGCCGTCGCGGTGGCCTGGGCGGCGCGCAGGTTCAGGGCGAGGGAGACCAGGCGTTGCTGGGCGCCGTCGTGCAGGTTGCGTTCGATGCGGCGGCGGGTGGCATCGGCGGTGGCCACGATCCGGGCACGCGAGGCGGTGAGGGCGGATTGGGCTTCGGCGTTGGCGATCGCGGTGGCGGCGAGTTCGGTGAACCCGGCCAGGCGCGCTTCGGTGCCGGCAGGCAGCGGCCCGGAACGGGATGCCACGACCATGACACCCCATAGCCGCCCCTCGACGCGCACCGGCACGCCGGCGGCGGCGCACAGGCCCAACTCGCGGACGACCTCCCCGATCGGGCCCGAGGCGTCGGCGTGGTCGTCCATCCGCGCTGCCGCGCCCGTCTGGAATACCAGCGTCGCCACGTTCCGCCCGCCGACCTTTGCCTGGCTGAGGACGGGGAAGATGGCACCGGTGCTGGTCCACACGCCGACCACCGTTCTCGCGCCGTCGGTGCCGTACCGGGCCATCGCCGCGTAATCGGCGGCCAGCAGCCGCCCGGCCTCCTCGGTGACCGCGGTCAGCACCTGTGCGGGCGGTGCCGCGCGGGCCACCAGTGTCGCCACCCGCCGCAGCGCGGCCTGCTCGTCGGCGAACCCGCGCAGTTCCACGCGGGCCTGGGCGTTGGCGATTGCGGTGGCGGCCAGTTCGGTGAACCCGGCCAGCCGGTCCTCGGCTCCGGCCGGCAGCGGCTCCGCCCGGGAGCCCACGATCATGACGCCCCACAGTGCGCCTTCGACGCTGACCGGCGCTCCGACAGCCGCGCGGAGGCCAACCTCGTGGACAGCGGCCTCGGCGATCGGGCCCGAGCCTCCGGTGTAGTCGTCGATCCGCGCCGGCCGGTGGGTCTGGAACACCAGTGTCGGTACGTTCCGTCCGCCCAGCGTCATCACACTGCCGACGGGGAAGGTAGGGCCGGTGCTGCTCCAGGCGGCGACTATCGTCCTCGTGTCGTCCGGGTCATACCGGGCCATAACGGTGTAGTTTGCACCCAGCAGCCGCCCGGCTTCCTCGGTGACCGCGGCGAAGACTTCCTCCGGCGCCGCCGCGCGGGCCACCAGCGTCGCCACCCGCCGCAGCGCGGCTTGCTCGTCGGCGAACCCGCGCAGTTCCACGCGGGCCTGCGCGTTAGCGATCGCGGTGGCGGCCAGATCGGTGAACCCGGCCAGCCGCGCCTCGGTGCCCCCCGGCAGCGTCTCCGCGCGGGATCCCACGATCATGACGCCCCACAGCCCGCCTTCGACGCGCACCGGCACGCCGACAGCAGCGCGGATGCCATGCTCCCGGACAGCATCCGCGATCGGGCCCGAGGCATTTGCGTAGTCGTCGATCCGCGCTGGCTCGTGCGTCTGGAACACCAGCGTCGACATGTTCCGCCCGCCGAGCCTCATCCGGTTGCCGACGGGAAAGGCAGCACCGGTGCTGCTCCACGCGCCGACCACCGTTCTCGTCGCGTCCGGGTTATACCGGTTCATCGTCGTGTAGTCGGCGCCCAGCAGCCGCCCGGCTTCCTCGGTGACCGCGGCGAACACCTCGCGTGGCTGCGCCCCGCGGGCCACCAGCGTCGCCACCCGTCGCAGCGCCGCCTGCTCCCCCGTGATCCGGCCGTTGCCGGCTGGCCCTGGCAAGACAGCCATCCTTCGGAGTTTAGCTGCGTTCAGATTCTGCCTGGTCAGACGGCAGTTTGCGGAGGCGGTTCGGTACCCGCTCGCCGGCGTCGTTCGAGTGCGTCACGAATAAGCGAGTTCCCCAGGTACTCGTGCGCCCAGATGCTCCAGCAAGGCGGCCACCTTGTGATCGAGTTCGAGTCCGACCTTGGTGATCTGCGGAGTGCTGAAGCTGCCGAAGCAAGAACTGGGTTGATCCAGGGTAAACCAGGCAATTTTGTCGGCATCTTCGACAATGGCTGTTCGCAGCGGAGCGTAGAGCAAGATCGCAGGGTTGTACCGGTACATGCGCTGCGCAATGGTGTGGTTGCCCATTAGATACTCGACGCAGCGTCCCCTGTCGCCTGCAAGTCGCATGAGCGCAGTGAAGTCGTGGCTCCAGTAGAGAATGAAGTCGTGCGGGGCGTTGTCGCCCGTCGCGCTGAGTATGTCCTGCCAGCTCGCCTGCTTTTCGACGAGACCGGCGAAGCGCTCGTGCTGAAAAACGGGGACAGCTGTCTCGTAGCGAGTCCTGAACTCGTCGAAGGATGCGTCCACTTGGATCGTGATCCGGCGAACAGGATGCTGGACGATCTCGATCGTGCCGTCCGAGGGCTGCGGCATGGTGCCTCCCTGAGAGTCATTGCTCCGTCGGCACCTTTGCTGCCCGGCCCCGGCTGGGGCTACACCCGGAGGAACTGCTGTCCGCCACGAGTCTCCGGCGTATTTGTCGTCGTGCCGCAGCTCTTGCTTGCTCATGAAGTTCCACTCGATCGGCGCGATGTTCTCGTCGTGCGTGACGTGGAAGTTGTAGTTGAAGTCGCTGCCCAGGGACGAGTACCACGGGAACGACCAGCCCATCCGCTACCGGAACGGCTCGATCTTGCTGATCAGCGCGCGGGACACCACGGCGAACGTTGTGTTGCGGGCGTGCGGTGCGCAAGATTGCCCACGCTGTCGGCTTGAGACCACGAACCGGCCCCATTTAGTCGGCGGCGGAGTGCTCGCGAATTTCAGTGAAACGCCGATATCGCCAGCGCGCTAGGGTGAGCCTTATGGCGCAGACACTGGCAGCCGAGCGACTTGTCCTGCGCGGATGGGAAGTCGGCGATGCCCCGGCCGCGCTCGGTGCCTATGGTGATGAGCAGGTCGCACGGTGGCTGTCCCCGCCTCTGGACCTCGTCCGGGACACAGACGCAATGCGCGTGCTGCTGGAGCGGTGGATAGCCGAGGACGCAGGGCTGCTGGTGCCGGCCGGGCGCTGGGCAATCGAGCGCCGCGAGGACGGTCAGGTGGTGGGCGGAGCTAGCCTGCTGCCGCTGCCGCCCGACGAGGAGTTCGAGATCGGCTGGGCATTGCATCCGCACGCATGGGGCCATGGCTACGCGAAAGAGTCGGGTCTGGCTCTGGCGCGCTGGGCCTTCGGCCAGGGGATCGAGCAGGTAGTCGCGCTCGTGCGGCCGGCGAATACGCGCGCCGCTGCGGCGGTACGCCGGATCGGCATGGAGTGGGTCGGCGAGACAGAGAAGTATCACGGCCTGCGGTTGCAGGAGTACCGGCTTAGGCCGGCAGACCTGCCCGCCGGGCAACGCTAGCCGCCGCGGACCGGGCGCGAGCCGGTGCTCACCCAGGCCTGGGCGTCTAGCGGCGACGCGGCGGGATCCCTGGCAAGCTCTCACCGGTGATGTGCTGGTCGCGGGCAATACGGCGAAGCAGCTCCGTGAGCTGCTCCTGCTCGCTCTCACTCAGCGACGCGCCGAACCTTGCCTGGTGGACCAGGCCAGCCTGGTGGATCTTGGACAGCACGTCGCGGCCGGTCGGAGTCAGGTAGAGCGCATACGAACGCCGGTCCGCCGGATTGCGTCGGCGCTCGACGAAGCCGCGGCCCTCCAACTCGTCTACCAGGAAGACCATCTGAGTCGGGTTGAGCCCGATCAGCTCGCCGATGACCTGTTGTGCCTTTCCCTCGTTCGCGGCCAGTCTGAGGAGCATGCCGGCATGCCGCGGCTCCACGCCGAGTGGGGCGAGATGCTCTGCGAACTGCCTGGCCGCTTCCATGCCGAGCTGCACTAGCAGCAACGCGAAACCGCCGTGTTCTGGCATCGCCGGCCTGGCGGTTGCGTCGTCACTCATGTGGTTATACTATCGCGTTGCAACATAGTATTCGATAGAAAATTATGTTGAACGGAAAACAATCACCCGGACGAGACGGTGTCCGCGCCCGCGGACGCGGCCGATCGAGAGGTAGCGACGTGACTTCCATGGCTCCAGCCGACGGGAAGAGCGGCACCGCGCTGCGGCGTCGCGCCGCTGCGATGTCAGACCGGCAGCTGGCGGCGCTGCGCGGCAACACGTTCGGGGCGCTGGCGATGCTCATCGTGCAATTCGCGATCGGCATCGTGGTCAACCTATATGCGACGATTCCGGCCAAGGACAAGGGCAGCGGGATCCTCGGCGGGATCGGCCGTGCGCTCACCGACGGGCCGGCCTCGCTGGCTACGCACGCGGGACTTGGCCTGCTCATCGTGCTCGCCGCAGTCGCGCTAGTGGTGAGGTCGGTAGTTACCAGGCACACCGCCAGCATCGTGCTGTCGGTAATCGGTCTCGTCGCGATCGTCTCCGCGGCGCTCAACGGCGCCAGGTTCGTGGCAGACGGCGGGCCAGCCAGCGCGTCGCTTGCGATGGCGCTGTCCACCGCGGTGGCCATGCTGGCCTACGCGATCGGCCTGCTCCTGCTCGGCTTCAGCCGGCCGTCATCCGACTAGCGCCTGGCTGGTGGTATGGGGCGCCGGAACTGGCCGCCGCCACCGGAAGCCCGACGAGTAGACGTGCCCGGGTCTAGCTGACCTACCAGGGGACGGCACCGAAGCGGTCGACAAAGCGGCCGGTGCCTGCCGACGGCGCCTCGGTGGCGAGAGCGACGATCGCGTCGGTCCCCTCGGTGGCCGTCTGGGTGCCGCGGTGTGCGTTGAGATCGGTGGCGGTGTAGCCGGGGTCCGCGGCGTTGAACCGGATGGCCGGCAGCGCCTTCGCGTATTGCATGGTCAGCATGGTCACTGCGGACTTAGACGCGGTATAGAGCGGCGAGGCGATTGTGGACTCAACGCGGTCCGGGTCGTGGGTGAGGGCGAAAGAGCCCATGCCACTGCTGACGTTGATGACGGCCGGCGCCTCCGCTCGCGAGAGCAGCGGCAGGAACGCGTGCGTCACGCGGACGATGCTCAGCACGTTCGTCTCAAATACGAGCCGTGCGTCGTCGCCGGTGAGGTCCGCAGCTCCGGCGCGGCGGCCGGTGATGCCGGCGTTGTTGATGAGCCGGTCAACGCGGCCCTCGTGGCCTTCGACGTCGGCGGCAGCACTGGCGACGGACTCGTCGTCAGTGACGTCGATCGGGACGAAGCGCACGCCGAGCCGGCCGGCGGCGGCCTCCCCGCGCACCTTGTCGCGCGCGCCGAGGATGATGGTGTGGCCGAGCTCGGTAAGGCGGCGAGCGGTCTCGTAGCCGAGGCCTTTGTTCGCCCCGGTGATGAAGGTGATCGTGGTCATGGGCCCAGCCTCCCCTGTCGGACGAGAGATAGCCAGGGAGGGGCGTCGCGGGTCCTGCAGCCGGCGCGCAGCGTGACGGGGTAGGTAAAGCAGGCGAACAACAGGGGGAGTTGTGCGCGGTAGCGGCATCCTCGGGCGGTTGGGGGCTAGCCGGCTTGAGGCGGTGGCGCGGCCGCCGTACCGGAATGCGCTAGTGATCGTCGGGATAGCCGTGATGGTGGCGGCCTTGTTCTGCGCCGCTTACAGCCTGGCGGTTGGTCGTGCGACGCCGCATCACGTCGCGGTCGGGCTGGTCGGCAGGCCAGCCGAGCATCCGGCGCTCGTTGGCGCGCTGGAGAGGGCGGCCGGCGGAGGGCTGGCGTTCCGGCGGTATCCGTCGGTCGCCGCTATCCAGGCGGCGATCGACCGTCAGTCCGAGTACGGTGCGCTTGTCCTTGGCCCCGGCACGCCGCGCCTGCTGCTGTCCAGTGCCTCGGGCGCGTCGGTCGCGCAAGTGCTCGAGAAGGCAGCCGTCCGCGCATCGCATGACCTCGGCGAGCCGATCCCCATCGTGAACCTGCATCCGCTGCCGTCGGGTGATCCGTCCGGGCTGGTCGAGTTCTATGCGACCCTGGCCGCCTCGATCGTCGGCTTTGTCGTCATGTTCCAGCTGAGGGCAAACGTGCCTGGCGTCTCGCTCGGCGGCTGGGTCGCTGTGATCGTCGTGCTCTCAGTCGCCGGCGGCCTGGTACTGGCGCTTGTGGTGGACCCGCTGATCAACGCGCTGCCCGGGCCGTTCCTGGAACTCTGGTACGCGCTGAGCATCGAGATGGCAGTAGCTGCGCTGGCCTGCTCGGCGCTGATCGTCCTGGTCGGCCGGTGGGCCATTATCCCGATCTGGCTGCTGTTTGTCGTCCTGGGCAACACCTCCGCTGGCGGTGCAGTAGCGCCGCCGCTGATGCCGCCCGCTTATGCATTCATTGGCCGGTTCCTGCCTCCCGGCGCCACCGTCGACATCATCCGGACCGCGGCGTATTTCCGCAATGACCAGCACGCCGGACCGTTTGTCGTGCAGGTCGTCTGGCTAGTCTGCGCTCTGGTCGCGTTGCTGATCTGCGCGCGGATGCTTGGACGGGGGCCGGGGCGGCCTGCCTGATAACGGAGGGATTGCCGTCAGCGAGGCCTGCATGGCCGCGCGGTCGCTGCTGCGGCGGGGCTGCCGGCCGCGGTGCGGCCAGCGTTCGTGGCGAGCTTCTCTGCGGCGGCGCGGGCGGGCCTGCAGGTAGGAAGGGGCCAGGCAAGCGCCAGGCTGCCGGCCGGGACTCCGCGCTCGCTCGCTTCGCACCTGCACCAGCTAAGCCATGAGGTCTTCGCCGCGTCTTACATCGAGGCCATGCACTGGGCACTCGCCGTTCCGGTCGTGATCCTGGTCGCCGGGGCGCTGGCCTGCCTGGCCATGCGCCGGGAGTCTGAGCCCGCCCCGACGGTTAACCCGGCTGCGACCTCCACGGCGGTCCTGGCTCAGACCGGTGACTAAGGCTCGATGACGGGCAGGGATGCCGCTTAGTAACCACGACGCAAATGCCGCATCGCGTCACGGCGGGACGTCATGCGGGGCATCGGCACTCGGATAACCGCATAGCCGGTGAGTCAGCACCTTGCGGTGCCGGAAACGACACAGCAGCCACGTCGCCACGACTGCGCCGGCCAGCGGCGCAAGCAGGTAGGCGGCAAGGAACCCGAATTGCCCGGCGAAGACGGCCGGGCCGAATTGGCGGGCGGGGTTGACGCATCCGCCGGTGACGGTGCCGAGGCCGACAATGGCCGCGCCGATGAGGCAGCCGACCAGCCATGGCACGCGCGGAGCCAGCCGAGGTACTGACAGGAAAACACCGACGAGCACGATGATCACCGCCATACTGGCGCCCTCTGCCAGGAAGAGCGTACCGTTCGACCAGCCTGCCGCCGGCCGGAGAGCGGCGTAGCCGACCGGGGGCTTGGCGAGAGACGGTCCCCATGCTGCACGCGCCACCAGCACGCCCACGAGGGACCCCGTGAGCTGAGCGGCGCCGTAGGGCAGAACACTCCATCCGGAAAAGACCCCCAAGCGCCACATGGCTAGCGATATGGCGGGGTTCAAGTGCCCGCCGGACACCTTGCCCAGCGGGCTGAGGATGAGCCCCGCGAGCAGCAGCCCTACGACGATGCCGACCAGCAGCAGCTCAAGGTGAATTTCGGGGACTGCTCGGGAAATCGGTGATGCGCCGATGATCCAGCGCACCACACTGGCCACGCCGAACAGCAGGACCGCGGTAAGCACCGATTCGTACCCGCTGTTCCGCAATAGCTGCCTCAGTGGCGGCAACTGCGGATGAGCCCGAGCCTGGCCGCCAGAACTCGCGGGCAGGCTGCGCACCGCCACTTGACGATTCGTCGTTCGGTTCGGCATTTTCCGTCATGCTGCGCGGGGCCCCTCGGACGGCGGCATGTACGCTGTGTGACAAAGCTAACACGGAGCGGGTAAGAGCTACGCCGTCGCCCGCGAGGACGTTCCCGCTATGACCACGAACCCTGCGCGCGCTGGGCGCATTGCGCCCAGCGGCCCGTCTACTGAGGTCCGGTTGGTCGGTGCGCCGCTTCAGCCTGGCAGATGGGTGAGCGTCCGGTCGCCGGGCTTTCTCTGGCCGCATCGGGGATAGGGGAGCCGCGGATCGGGGGAAGAAACACAGCAGAAGTCGGGTGGTGCCGCTAACGGCCGGGGTCGACTGCCTTGACTCTGGCCGGCTTGATGGCGGAGGCTCGGCGATATCCAGGGTGGCTGGACTGTCGCGGGGGAGCTGTGATGGCAGAGACGGTGGCTGACGAAATGCGGGCGACGCTGAAATCAAGTGCGTGCGCCGGGTCCACGGGATTCCCAGTGAGTAGCTGAACGGGTTCACCCGGCGCGCTGCGCCACGACGGCGTTATCGGTTGGGAACACCTCCGGCATCAACAAGGGTCGCAGCCCGAGGTCGCCATGAAGCTTGTAGCTATAGGGGCACATCCCGACGACATCGAGCTGGGTTGTGCTGCCCTCATCAAGAAAGTAACTGAGCTTGAGCTGGCCGAGGTCTACCTGATCGTGCTCACCGACGAGGGTAGGGCGAAGACCCGGCGCCGCGAGGCGCTCAACGGGGCGCGCACAATGGGCGTACCCAAGCGCCGAGTGCTCTTTGCCGGTATTCCGGACGGTCGGGTGCGTGTATCGGGCTGGTCAGTCGAGCGAATCCGGCACATAACCTCAGAATGGGGCATCGTGCCCGACGTGATCATTACGCACACTGAGGCCGACTCCCACAACGACCACGTCGAAGCGAGCAGAATAGCCCACGCGGCCTTCCGGCAATGCGTTTTCCTGCATTTCTCGATACATCTGTCCGCCGAACTCGACCGGTTTGAACCGCGCCTCTTCATCGACTTGGCACAGGACTCCCTGGAGTCGAAGGCCGCCGCCATTGCGTGTCACTCCTCGCAGGAGAGCCGCCTGAAGGGCGTAGACCTGACAATACATGAGCAGATACTCGGTCACTCGGCAGGACTAAAGCGGGTCGAGGCATTTGAGGTCCGTCTTCCGGGCCAGAACCATAGCCCGGCTAAGGAGCTCCTGGCGCTCAGTGACTCGCCATTTCACAGGTTCTGGCTTCCCATAATGACCGCGGAGCCCATCACTATCTTCCATGAGGAGTACTCACAGCCAGGCGCTCAGATTGACTGGCCGACAGGCCACGAGAATGCCGGCCGGGAGGCTCTGCGACAGGCGTTCAACCACCGCTGGCTGCCCAGGTCTCCATTGCGCGAGCAAGCTTCGGACGAAGCAGATGTGATGGAGAGCCTGAACGCCAACAGCATCGTGCTGGTGGGCGGGGCAGTTAACAATATAGCGGTGCGCAATATCTACAATCGCATGCGCGGAACGGTCTGGGCAATTGACTATGACGTGCCGCGCACTGAACCGGCCTATCTACTGAATCGAGGCACTGGACGACGTTATTACCCGCGTTTCGACGGCTCCAACTCGGCCGAGCTCGATTATGGCGTTCTCTCCAGAGTCACAAACCCATTCAGCCCGAAGCGGAAGATAGTTTGTGCTGCGGGTGCCACCGGATTCGCTACCCGCATTGCGCTCGAGTTGCTGGCGGAGGCCAGTCCGGCCGGACTGGTTGCGAGGCACTTTGACGGAACGAAGGACACCCAGATGGCTTTCTCGGTCGAGGGCGAAAGCCAGCATGTAAAGATTCTCGACGTCCATTACGGAAGGTAGCGGAGATGCCCCGTCCGACACGGCTAGTCCTGGTCAGCGGACATGCATTTGGTGCCGCGGCATTCGCAGGCATCCTGTCGTCAGATGCGTTTCTCGAGGACCAGCTGGAGGTATCGGCGGTTATCGGCTTGCGGGCGGAACAGGCGTCCAAGACTGTGGGCTACCGCTCGCTAGCGCCATTGGCGGCGGAGCACCAGCTGCGGTACCTGGATGCCCCGGATGGCCGGCTCAGGGGCGTGGCCGGGCTGATAAGAGGTATTCGGCCGCACTACCTTCTGGTGATTGGCTGGTCATCGATTGTTTGCCCTGAGGTCCTGGCCATTCCTGCTGAAGCCGCAGAGATGAAGCGCGACGGACTTCCAGACGGCGTCGGCTGCATCGGGATGCATCCGACAAAACTTCCGGAGGGCCGCGGGCAGGCGCCGATACCCTGGACGATCATAAAGGGCCTCAAGAACACGGCGCTGAGTGTCTTCTTCCTGGAGGAGGCGGCGGACACGGGCCCAGTTGTCGCTCAGTACCCAGTCGAGGTAAGCCCGCGAGAGACCGCGTCCTCACTTTTTTACAAGATGGAGCATGCCCATTTCCGTGCGGGCGCCGAGCTCGCAGGCGGCCTAGCGGGCAGAACGGTGACGGGCAGCAAGCAGGACGAGTCCGCAGCGTCCCTCTGGCCCCGACGGAGGCCGGAGGACGGTGAGCTGACCGCGGCCATGACATGTGACGAGATCGACCGACAGGTACGGGCGTTGCTCGGGCCGTACCCGCGAGCGTTCGTGACCTGCGAGAGCAGCCGAATACCCGTGCGAGGCGTCGTGCCGCTCGGTTCCCCGCTCTCAGATCGTCAACTCGCCCAGGACGCCGATGAGTCCGTGCTGCCGTTCCGCTGCGCTGACGGCGTGGCCGGCCTGATCCCGGATCGGACCCACACGTTGGGGCCTGTCCGGACAAGGCCGACGGGGAGCGAGAAGCAGGGGGGTGAACTGCGCGGAGCGGCGGGCTGAGGGCGTGGGTGGCGCCGCCGACTAACCCCGCTGGTCCAGGTTCCGCTGGCCGAGATGCCGGGCCAGGAACTCGCTGTCGACGCCGACCCAGCGGATGGTGCGATGGTCGCCAGGGTTGGCGTGCAATGTCTTTTCCTTCGAGGCGAAGGCGTCGAACAATATGAGAGCGGATTGGCGGTCGACGTGCTCGTCGTCCCACGGGAGCAGGAACTGGATCGGGACGGTGATCCGCCTCGCCGCCTCGATCAGCGCCTCGTACACGAAGAACCCGCCGCCGAAGATGGCGGCGGTGATCCTGGGTTCGATCGCTGTCAGGGGCACCCCGATCGCGGTGCCCAAGGTTACGCCGCCGCCGTAGCCGATCGGAGCTTCGGTGCCGATCTCGGGCAGTTTCTGAAGGGCGTCCAGCGTCGCCTGCCATTCCGGTACGGCACGCTCCGCCAGCGAGGTGACGTAGCGGACGCTGACCGACTCGAAGCGCTCGTTGTCGCCTGCCGTCTGAGCCTGCCGGAGTTCGGCTCGGGCCTGCTCGTCCTCCGCCGTGCGCGGGCGGTCGCCGTGTCCGGGCGCATCGATGGCGGCCACGGTGAAACCCTGGGTGGTCACGGTGTCGTGGGCGCGGGCCATGAGTGCCGGCGTCTTCTTGTGCAGGCCGCCACCGTGACCCATCAGCACCAGCGGGGCGTGATCGGAGCCGGATAGGGGCGACCAGAGCACGCCGGGAACTTCGCCCGCGATGAAGTCGCGTTCGAGGACGCCGTTCGACGATGTCTCCGTGGTGAAACGCACAGAATGCATAGGTTGTTGCCTTTCGGGAGTGCCTTGTTGTTGGGGCGCTCCCGGCGACACCTACGTCAATCGCCCGATCGTGACGAAGCAGGGGAGCACCCACATGCCTACAGCGTTCATGGGTCTCACCTCCTCGCGCGGTATCACGGCCTGGGAACGCTATCAACCTGAACGCGGCCCGCCAAACCGTTTTCCTTCTCTTGCCCAGGCAGCCGTGGGCCGGCTACCCGGCCTTTTCATGCGCGCGCACGCTGGCAAGATCTTCGGCCGACGGGACAGACCTCCGCTGCTCCGTCACGCTGCGGGCAGAGCTGCTGCGACGGCCGCGCGTCCGCGCCTGCACCAGCGCCGCGCCAGCTACGATAATTGCGGCGCCGACAGGCTCGTTCCAGGTGAGCCGTTCGCCCAGTAGCGCGATCCCGGCGAGGATCGAGACTAGCGGCATCACGTATCCCACGGTTGTGGCGATCGTCGCGCCGGCCGCCGCGATGATGCCGTAGTTCAGCAGGTAGGCGATTCCAGTGCCGAGCGCGCCGAGCAGCACGATGCAGAGCACGGATGTGGCCGGCCACCGCGTCGGCGCAGTGGTCAGCACGGGTGCGATGAACGCGAGGATCACGGTGCTGCACAGCAACTGCCCTGCTGCCAGAGACAGGCTGGAGTTACCTGAGCCGGTCAGGAACCGGCGGGTGTACGGGAAGCCGATCCCGTAGCAAAGCCCGCCGCCCAGCGCCATCAGCGCGCCTGGCATGTCGTGACCGGCCAGGCCTGTCCACGCGCCAAGTACGACGAACACTCCCGCAAATCCGGTCGCGAGCCCTGCCACTCGCCGCGGGCTCAGCCGCTCGTCGGGCAGCATCGCGAACGCGACCAGAGCGCCGAACAGCGGAGCGCTCGCGTTGCAAATGCCGGCGAGCGCGGAGGGGATCCGCTGCTCGGCGTATCCGAAGAGGCTGAATGGGATCACATTGTTGATCACAGCGACCACCACGAGGTGGCCCCATATGCTGCGACCCCGCGGCAGGCGCTCACGCCGGACGACCAGCACCATCATCAGGACAGCCGCGCCGGTAGCCACCCGGCCAAGTGTGATCTGCAGCGGTGCGAACGCACGCACGCCTTCCTTGATGAACAGGAAACTCATTCCCCAGATCAGCGCGAGCGTCAGGTACTGCAGCCGCCAGTCTGACCTCGCAGTTCCCGGCTGTGGGACAGTCAGTGACCTCATGGCATCAATCTGCCCGAACCATTGTCGTAGAACAAGTTAATAAATCTGGCAACTACGTCGTAGGGTTTCTGATGTGTTGAACCTCGAGCGCCTGCGTGTCCTGCAGGCCGTTGCCAGGCACGGGTCAGTGACCGCTGCCGCCGCCGAGCTGCACGTGACCACATCGGCGGTGTCCCAGCAGCTGGCAAAGCTCGAGCGCGAGTCGGGCACGACACTGGTGGAGCGCAGCGGCCGCGGAATCCGGCTGACCGACGCAGCCCACCTGCTGGCCGGCCACGCGAGCGCGCTTCTGTCGATGGCCGAGATGGCTCAGGCCGACATCGACGCACGGGCGGGCACGGTAACCGGACGGCTCGTGCTCGCGAGCCTGCCCACTGCGACTCGCGGCCTTGCCGCTCCCGCACTGCGACAGCTCGCCCGCGCGCACCCGGCGCTGCGAGTTGACCTGACTGAGGCCGACTCCAGTCAGTCCATCCCTGCGCTCGTTCAGGGGGGCGTAGACCTCGTCATCGCACACGAATGGTCGAACGCTCCGCTGGCTGCATTCGATGGCCTGACCAGGACCCTGCTCGTCGAGGACCTGGCCGACATTGCCGTGCCGGCCGCGCATCCGCTCGCAGGAAACGACGCCGAGACCTCGGCGGGCGCACTGGAGCTAGCCCAGCTCGGCGCCGGGCCGTGGATTTGCGGAACGCCAGGGACCTCCTGCCATGACTGGCTCACGGTCATGCTGCGCTCCGTCCACCTTGAGCCGCAGTTCGCCCATACGGCCAACGAGTACGCAACCCAGCTCGCTCTGGTGGCGGCGGGCCTCGGCATCGCCGTGATGCCACGGCTGGGCCGTGGCCACGTCCCTGCGGGAGTGCGCATGATCGCCGTCCGGCCGACCCTGCGCCGTAACATTTACGCGCTCTGGCGCACCACCGCGGCCCGCAGGCCTGCCATCAACGCCGTGGTGTCTGCGCTGCGTGATGCAGCGGCGCGAGCCAGCGAATCTGCTGACGGCTGAGGCACCGTACGAACCCCCCGACGGTGTCTTGGCCATGAAGGTGACATCGCGGGCAGCAGCGGCGTCGTTGGCGGACTGGGTATCGGTTCTCGCGGTCTCCCCGTGAGCGCCCAGCGCGCGAACCGCTTGCTCCAGCCGACTCCGCGGTCGGCCACGGGACTTCGTTGCCTCCCCAAGAACGAGGAGCCCTGCAACTGGTCAATGACCAGGTTTGCAGTCTCGACCACGGCCGACAGGCATCCGGCCTGGCCGCATGGCGGTCAGTCGGCCATGAGGCTGGCTCAAGTGCGTGGCCCAGGGTCTCCACGATGGCGATGAACCGCTTCGCGGCGCAGGCGCGCTCGAAATGTAAATTAATGCGGCGCCACAATGGCGAAATGGTCGCGCGCATTAGCCAATTAATTAACAAAGGAGCGCCATTCGCGGTTAGTATAATCAAACTCGGTTCAGGACACCCGCGCAAGTTTTTCCGCCCATACCGAAGCGTGCCTCAGCGAATAAATCGGCACCCGAACATGATAGGAGCAGAGGATGGGAAGTCTAAGGCAGGTCGTGATCGATTGCGAGAAGCCGTCTTCGCTTGCCCGGTTCTGGGCGGCCGTGTTGGACGATTTCGATGTCCGGCCCTACGACGACGAGGAAGTCGCCCGGCTGGCGGCGCTCGGCTATACGCCGGAGAACGACCCGGGCGTTATCGTCGATGGGCCCCACCTCGAGATCTGCTTCCAGAAGGTCGACCTTGAGCCGCGATCGAAGACACCCGTCCATTTCGACATCGAGTCAGCCGACTGGCTTGCGGAGATCGAACGCCTGACG
>DATMMA010000208.1:0-27409 GCA_035570295.1 Streptosporangiaceae bacterium | reverse complement strand
CGGGCACGCTGGTACGGCCATGCAGGTCGGTCCGGACTCCGCCGCTGGCGTAATGCGCCGCCGGCACGACGGGAATGAGCTCAGTTACCGGGTCGATACCGTGTTCCAGGCAGCTGGCCAAGATTGTGGGGAACCGCTGCTGCCAGGCCTGAGCGCCGAGGTCCCGGCCGTCCAGGTAGACATGATCAGTGTGCGCGGTGATCATCTCGCGCATGATGGCCTTGGCCACCACGTCGCGGGGAGCTAGGTCGGCGAGCCGGTGCTGGCCAGCCATGAACCGGCGTCCCGCTTCGTTCACCAGGAAGGCGCCCTCGCCGCGCACTGCTTCGGAAATAAGCGGCTGGCGGCCGCGAGCGTCAGCGCCGAGCCAGAGCACTGTCGGATGGAACTGGACGAACTCAAGGTCAGCGACTTTAGCCCCAGCCCGCAGCGCCAACGCGACGCCGTCACCGGTGGAGACCTCCGGGTTCGTCGTCGCCAGGTAGACCTGCCCGACACCGCCGGTTGCCAGCACCACCGCCGGAGCATGCACGGCGCCAACTCCGTCGGTCTGGCCTTCACCGAGCACGTGCAGCGTGATCCCGGCTGTCCTGCCGTCGTCGGTGAGCAGCAGGTCGAGGGCCAGGGCGTGCTCGATGATCTCCAGCTCAGCACTGTTGCCAGCCTGCGCAAGGGCGGCGAGCAGGGCGCGCGAGATCTCCGCGCCGGTGGCGTCACCCCCGGCGTGCGCGATCCTGCGTCGCAGGTGACCGCCCTCCCTGGTGAGCGAGAGCGGTCCGGAAGGCTCCCGGTCAAACTCAGCGCCCAGGGCGATCAGCCTGCGCACCGCACCTGGTCCATCGGTGACCAGCGCACGGACAGCCTGCTCGTCGCAGATGCCCGCGCCCGCGGTGAGTGTGTCTGACAGGTGCTGCTCCGGCGTATCGCCGGGACCGAGCGCCGCGGCCACACCACCCTGGGCCCAACGGGTTGACCCATCGTCGAGCACCGACTTGGTGGCCAGCAGGATTCGCGCGCCCGGCAGCGCACGGCGGATCGCCAGGACCGCCGTTACCCCGGCGACCCCGGAGCCGACAACGACTACGTCGGTGTCCTTGCGCCAGCCAGGCGGCGGCGCGAGCAGTCGGCGGCTGATCATGCTGGATTACTGCCGATTTCGATGCTGATGTTGTCGATGAGCCTGGTCCCGCCGACCTTCGCGGCTACCAGCAGCGTCGCCGGGCCGCGATAGCCGAGCCCGACCTCGGTGAACGAGCGGGCATCGACGAGGACCAGGTAGTCGAGCTCGACCGGCGGGCTCGCCGACGCCGCGGCGGCCAGGACCCCGCGCGCGGCCGCCAGGACCGCCGCGGTGCCGTGCGCGGCCAGCGCGCAGGCGGCCGCGAGAGCTTCCGACAGCGCCAGCGCCGAAGTCCGCTCCGCCGGCGACAGATAACTGTTGCGGCTCGACGCCGCCAGGCCGTCCGGATCGCGGAACAGAGGGGCGGACTCGATCCGCACGCCGACGTCAAGGTCGGTCACCATTTGCCGGATCAGTGCCAGCTGCTGGGCGTCCTTGGCACCGAAGACGCCAGCGTAGGGCCGGGTCAGCTGGAAGAGCTTGAGCACCACGGTCAGGACGCCGTCGAAGAAACCCGGCCGCGACTTGCCCTCGAGTATTCGCCCGAGCGGCCCCGGGTTGACAGTGACCACTGGCTCGGCGGGGTACATCTGCGCGCGGTCCGGGCTGAAGACTGCACTCACGCCTTCCTCAGCGCACACGGCGAGATCCTGCTCCAGCGAGCGCGGGTATCGCTCGAAGTCCTCGCCCTGCCCGAACTGGAGCGGGTTCACGAAAATCGACACCAGCACGCTTCCCTCCGGGCCGGCCAGCTCACGGGCTCGCCGCAGCGGCGAGCGATGGCCATCATGCAATGCACCCATCGTGGGCACCAGAACCACCGGTTCGGGCAGCGCGGCCCGCGCTGCCGACAGGCCCTTCCGTGTCCTGATCAGCATGGGCACTGCATGTCCTGCCTTGCCTGGCGCCTGCGCAGAGTGCACCGCGGTCATGAGCGCGCCTCGGCAAGCACGTCGAGCAGCCGCTGCGCGTCCGGGGCGCTGAGTATCCCGCTGGCCATCGCCCTGGCCGCGGTGAGCCTGGCGAGCGCCAGATAGGCGGGCAGCGCCTCGGGCGCGTCGGCGCGCAGCGCCTCGACGTGACCGGCGACCGTCTCCGCGTCGCCGCGCGCCACCGGCCCGGTCAGGCCGGCATCCCCGAGTCGAAGCGCGTTGTCGAGCGCTGCGGACAACAGCGGCCCGAGCATCCGCGCGGGCTGCGCTACCCCGGCTCTCCTCAGCAGGTCCTCAGCTTGCACCACCTGAGTCACCAGGTGATTCGCTGCCCCGGCCAGCGCAGCGTGGTAGAGGCCGCGATCCGCCTCAGCGATGAAGACGGGCTCGCCGCCCATCTCCATTACCAGCACCTCGGCAGCCGGCCGCAGCACCGTGGGAGCAGTAACGCCGAAACTAATGCCGGTCAGCTTGTCGGCGTCGTCCGCCCGCCCGGTGAACGTCATGACAGGATGCAGCGCGAGCGGCAGCGCGCCGAGCTCCGTAGCCGGCTCCAGCACCGCCAGGCCGTGCCTGCCGCTGGTATGCGCCAGCATCCGCCCGGCTAGCGGCGCGCCGGTCGCGGCCAGGCCTGCCACCAGCCCAGCCAGGGCATCGTCGGGCACGGTAAGCAGCACCAGGTTTGCCGCGGCGACCACGTCAGCAGGCTGCAGCACGACAGTTCCGGACAGGTAGCGGTCGACGCGCTCCCTGGACGCCGAAGACACCGCTGAGGCGGCGGTTATCCGGTGTCCGGCCCGGCGCAGGGCAACGGCCAGCGCGGTCCCGACCCGGCCGGCTCCGATCACTCCGACATCAAGCCGCGCCGGATGCTCCTGCCCGGCCGGGTCGGCCCGCGTGCCTGCCACTGGATCAGAACTCATGACCGGTCCGGTGCCCGGGCGGATAACGCCGCATGCTGGTAATCACCGGCTCGTCACCGCCCTGTCTGGATGCCCTTGACCGAGCATCTTCCCGGATCCGGTTCGCCCCGCCGCGGCCGGGGCCATCGCTTGCCCCAGTCCAGGCCAGCAGAGTCCGGCTGGCATCGTTACGAGTGCCATTGCCAGGTGTCCCTCGGCTGTGAGTCGTCGTCGGAGTCGTCCGGCGGCTTAGGCGCACGGCAGCACCTCTCCAGGTACAGCGCGGCGGCAATCAGCGCGATCGCCGCCGCGACGGTGGCCCCGGCGACCCTGGCGTCTCGCGCCGGAATCGTCTTGTCCAGCGACCCGAGGACGAAGATCAGATAACCGCCGGCCAGCCCGCCGAGCGCAGCCGCGGCGGCCGAACTTGCCTTGGCCAGAGCCACCAGTCTCGCCACAGCGATCGGCGCTAGCGGTTTATCCGTGCCCCGGCGGCCAGTCAGTCTGTTGCGGACATGCCTGCCGACGAAGGCCTCTGCGATGGCCAGAGCCCCTAGCGCGGGAATGGCCGTGACCGGCAGCAGCGGCAGATTCTGGAAAGTCGCGCGAACCGCTAGCCATCCGACGATGGCACAGACGGCGAAAACCGCAGCCAGGGTGCCGGGGCGCGTCAGCTGCATGGCGCGTCGGCTCCTGGTGTCGCAATGCCTGTCGCTGGCAGGTTGCGCGCGGGCCCGTTGTGCGCGGCGCCGTCTTTCGATGGCCGGTCCGGCAACGCGAGCCGCAGGTCTGACCGCCGCCGAACTCCCGTCGCTGTTGCGGGCGCGAGGAGCCCGGCTACCGCGCCCCAGCCGGGCAACTCGGCATGCGGGTCAAGCTCCAGCCACGGGACGAGCACGAACGCGCGCTCGTACGCTCGCGGATGCGGAAGGGTCAGCGCGGGGTCGGCGCTGACCTGCTCGCCGTAGACGATGATGTCGACGTCCAGTGTCCGGGGGCCCCACCGCTCCATCCTGACCCGGCCCGCTGCGGCTTCGGCCGTCGCGCACAGCCCCAGGATCTCGCGGGCTGGAAGCGAACTGCCCGCTAGCAACACGGCGTTGAGGTAATCGGCCTGATCCGGGCCGCCGACTGGGTCAGTCTCGTAGACGCTAGACACCGCTTCGAGGTCCACGGCGCCTGAGCCGACCACGTCCAGCCCGAGTTGCAGGTTAGCCAGCCGGTCGCCCAGGTTGCTGCCGAGCGAGAGCACGAGGGCTCTGTCGTGGCAGGCTTCCCGCGCGGTCACGTTACCTCCCGGCGGACGGTGACAGCGATATCGGCAACTTGCTGTCCGACCGGAGCTTGCGGTTTGTGGACGGTGACCTCAGCCGCCCGCACTGGGCTGATTCCCAGGCACTCCGCGGCTAGCCGGTTCGCTAGCGTCTCGATCAGGTCAACGGGTTCCCCGGCGATAATCGCGGCCAGCCGGTCCGCGAGAACGCCATAATCCGCGGTGAGGCTCAGGTCGTCGGTGGCGGCCGCAGGGGCCGCGTCGAGCCATAGCACGGCATCGACGACGAAATCCTGCCCGGCCGCCCGCTCAAACGCCAGGACGCCGTGGTAACCGCGAACCCGGAGGCCGGTGATCGAGATCCGGTCGAGCATCAGCGCGCGCCCGCCATGGTTTCCTGCCGCCACCGCGCGGCCACCCGCACGGCGTCCATGTTGCCAGCCACCGCATGCACCCGGACGCACCAGGCGCCCGCCGCGACCGCGAGCGCCGTGAGCGCGACGGTGGCATCGTCGCTGCGCGTGAACGGCCGCGGCTGCCCGTCTGCGCCAGCCAGCAGCTTGCCGAGGAATCCCTTCCTGGATGCCGCGACCAATACCGGGAACGGCTCGGCGTAGCCAGGCTGGCAGGCAATGCGATCCAGGCCGGCCAGCAGCTTCCAGTTGTGCTCGGGCAGCTTGGCGAAGCCAAGTCCCGGATCGAGTATGACGTTGGACGGGCTCACGCCCGCAGCGGTTATGGCGTCCAGACGCTGCCCGAGTTCCTCGCGGACCTCGGCTACGACGTCGGTGTACACGGCCGGGCCGTACATGTCTGCGCTATGGCCGCGCCAGTGCACGACGATGTACGGCACGTCAGCCGCGGCCACGACTGACGGCATATCAGGGTCCGCCAGCCCGCCGCTCACGTCGTTGACCATCCGCGCGCCGGCTTCTAGCGCGCGGCTCGCCACCTCAGCGCGCATCGTGTCGATGCTGACGAAACTGCCGGCGCTGGCTAGCGCCGATACGACCGGCAGCGCCCGGCTCAGCTCCTCCCGCATGGGCACTCGCTGGGCGCCCGGCCGAGTCGATTCGCCGCCGACGTCGACGATGTCGGCGCCCTGACTGACCAGTTCAAGACCGTGCGCGATGGCCTTGTCAGGGTCCAGCCAGCTACCGCCATCCGAAAACGAATCCGGCGTCACGTTGACAACGCCCATGAGCAGGCAGCGCTGTCCGGCAGGCAGGCCAGGCAGGCGCGGGCCGGTGGCGGAAGCCGGCCTGCCCTCGGAGTACTGCGCCGCGGCTGTCATAGCTGCCAATCTACGTGCCCGTCGGAGATCGGCGCCCGCCGGAATCCCCTCGTCGTCAGATCCACTGTCCGCCAGATCAACCCGGGCGCCAGGATCTGGGCGAATAGCCCTCAGTGCGGGCCTGAGCTGCGCCGGAACGGACTTTGCAACTGCCGCTTGAGCCGGATCAGACCGAGTTTCCTGGCGATCCTGCGGATCTCGATCGTTGGCCAGACCAGGAACGCCTCGGCCTCGAGCGCAGCAAAGCCGATCCGCGGCGCGTCCCTGGTACCGGGGAACACCAGGAATCGCGGCACCCACTCAGGGCAGAACTTGGCGTTGAACTTATAGAGCGACTCGATCTGGAACCATCGCGACAGGAACAGCAGGAACCCGCGCCAAGCCCGCATGACCGGCCCGGCACCGATGCGCTCGCCCCGTTCCAGCGCGGCGCGGAACACGGCGAAGTTCAGCGAGATCCGCTTCACGCCGAGGTCGCTGGCGGCCTTGATTGCCTGGACGATCAGGAAGTCATTCAATCCGGGCACAGCCGACCTGTCCCGGCGCATCAGGTCAAGCGACAAGCCGTCGCTGCCCCACGGGACGAAATGCAACAGAGCGCGGAGCACGCCGTCCTGCGTTGCGGTGGCGATGACACAGCACCCGTCCTCACGACCGCCCACGCGGCCAAGTGCCATCGAGAAGCCACGTTCTGTCGGGCTGCCGCGCCAGCTGTCCGCCTGCCTGATCATCCGGGCAATCTCAGCGGGAGGAATGTCCTCGACGCGGCGGATCTCGGCCACATAGCCCTGACGGCAGACCCTGGTCACCATCTGACGGACGTTCCGCATAGCGCGGCCCTGCAGCGTGAAGTCAGCCACGTTGACTACCGCCTCGTCGCCAAGCTCCAGCGCAGTCAGGCTTCCCTCCCGGCACCAGATTTCAGCGCCGAGTTCGCTGCAGCCGATGACAGCAGGTACCCAGGCATGCCTGGCCGCCTCGTCCAGGAATCTGTGCATTGCTCCTGGCCAGGCTTCTGGATCCCCGATCGGATCACCACTCGCCAGCATCACCCCGGACAGGACGCGGTAGCCGATGCAGGACTTGCCGGTCGGAGACCAGATGATGCTCTTGTCATCACGAAGCGCGAAATACCCGAGCGAGTCCTGGTGGCCGTGCCGGTCGAGCAGCTCCCTGATCCGCTCCGCGTCGGCCGACCGCAGCCCGCTTGGCGGCTCCGCTGGCCGGAGGAACAGAAACAAAGCGGCAAGCAGCGTGAATAGCCCGAGACCCCCGGTGACGAAACCAAAGTGGTCTTGCCGGAGCTCGGTGTTGAATTGTACGGGACCGGAGAATCCGGCCATATTCATCACGACGGAGTAGAACCGGTCCCGCATTGTGTAGCCGCCGGTGAGGCCGCCGAGCACTGTGATGTAGATGAGCCCGATGATCACATCAGCTACCAGCAGGCCGCACAGCACCCACAATGCCCGCAGCCTCGAGCGCCGGTCGCCGACGGCATAGAACTGCCGCCGATAGCAAAACAGCGCGATCAGCAACGCGGCGGAGAACACCGCCGGCAGCGGATGGAGCTGCGGCAGCGGCACCTGCGGCCGGATGGTGTGTACGACGATCCCGATCCCGGCGTGGATCCCGAGACCGAGAACTAGCAACGTCATGACCGCGGCCCAGGCCCGGCGCTTGCGGCGCCGCAAGGCGTGCGACAGCATCAGCAGCAACAGCCCGATGATGATGTCGGTTGTCCTGGTAAGGCTGACCAGGGTGCCAGGGGCTATGTCAGACAGCCCGCGGAGGCGCCGGTCATAAAAGCTCGGCAGCAGGCCTTCGACGATGTAGCCGACACCGATGACAAGCGCCATCAAGCCTGCGACTAGCGGCACCCAGCGAAGCTGCTGGCGCAGGTCGGTACCGCGGATGACCGATGGCTCCGCCCGCGGTTCGTCGCCGGTTTCGGGCTCTGCCGGCCCTGGCCCGATATGGTGTGTCATCTCGGACATTGAGGTCAGGCCCCGGCTCACGGGGCATCAGCGTAGTCTTCGCCGCCGGTAGCTGGGGGCAAACCCCGGCATTGGTCTTAGATCCGGTCAGCGGCGATCCGTCAGCAGGCTCATTGCCTCTGCCCGGGTACTCTCTGAATTCAGGAAGCTCCCCCGTACGGCGGATGTCACCGTCTTAGCGCCTGGCTTGCGCACACCGCGCATGGACATGCACAAATGCTCGGCCTCAATAATGACGATAACTCCGCGCGGCTCCAGAATCGCCATCAGAGCATCAGCAATCTGACTCGTCATCCGCTCTTGCACCTGCGGTCGCTTGGCGTACAAGTCGACGAGCCTGGCGAGCTTCGACAGACCGGTGATCTGGCCCTTCTCATTGGGGATGTAACCCACGTGAGCGCGGCCGAAAAACGGCACCAGGTGATGCTCGCAGGTCGAGTACAGCTCGATGTCGCGCACGAGGACCATCTCCTCGTGATCGGCGTCGAATACGGTCGTCAGCACCTCTTCCGGCCGCATGCGCAGGCCAGAAAACTGCTCACTGAGTGCGCGCGCGACACGCGCCGGGGTTTCCTGGAGCCCGTCCCGAGTGGGGTCCTCGCCGACCGCCAGGAGTATCTCCGTGACCGCGCGCTCGATCCGCTGAAGATCAAAGCCGCCGTCGCTCAATGACCCTCGCCGTCTGTCGGGCGGTCCTCGTCCGGCCGGTCCGATCCGGGCTGACCACCGCCCATCGGACTGCCGCCAAGCGGACTGCCGCCAAGCGGATTAGCGCCACCCAGCGGGTTCGCCCCGCCAAGCGGGCCGGCCCCACCAAGCGGGTTGGACCCGCCAAGCGGCGACCCGAAGGCACCGCCCGGCGGCGGCGGCGCCGCGGGAAGGCCGGCCGCTGGTGCCTGGCCGTTGCCCAGTGACTGAGCCACGTTGCCGTCCGAGGCCGCGGTGAGCGCCAGCTCCTTCGGCGTCAGCACCGGCGGCTTCTCCGACGGCAGCCGCTTGCCGTACCCGGTGTAGGAGCCGCGCGTCGGCCGCTTGTGCACCGGCGCGAAGATCTCCAGGACCTTCTCGCGCGACAGGGTCTCCTGCTCGAGCAGCTGAAGGACCAGGTTGTCGAGGACATCCCGGTACTGGACCAGGATCTCCCAGGCCTCGTCGTGCGAGGACTCGATCAGCCGGCGGACCTCGTCGTCGATCGCCGACGCGATCTCCTCTGAGTAGTCCCGCGCGTGCGACATCTCCCGGCCAAGGAACGGCTCGCCATCCCCGGTGCCGAACTTGCGCGCGCCAAGGCGCTCGCTCATACCGTACTCGACGATCATGGCGCGCGCGATCGACGATGCCTTCTCGATGTCGTTGGCAGCGCCGGTGGTGGGCTCGTGGAAGACAAGCTCCTCCGCAGTTCGCCCGCCCAGCAGCATGGCCAGCTGATCCATCATCTCGGCTCGGCTGACCAGGAACTTGTCCTCAGCCGGGGCCGCCGCGGTGTAGCCAAGCGCGCGGCCGCGCGGGATGATCGTGATCTTGTGCACCGGGTCGGCGTGCGGCAGCGCGTGCCCCACCAGAGCGTGGCCGCCCTCGTGGTAAGCGATGATCTTCCGTTCCTTCTCCGACAGCAGCACGCTCTTGCGCTTCGGCCCGGCGGTGACCCGGTCGATCGCCTCCTCCAGCGAGGCCATCTGGATCTGCGTCTGATTTGCCCTCGCCGTCAGCAACGCGCCCTCGTTGATGACGTTCGCCAGGTCGGCGCCGGTGAAGCCGGGCGTACGCCGCGCGATGATGTCCAGGTCGACGTCAGGCCCGAACGGCTTGCCGCGGGCGTGCACCCGCAAGATGCCCTTGCGGCCAGCCAGGTCAGGCTGCGCGACCACGATCTGCCGGTCGAACCGGCCAGGACGCAGCAGCGCCGGGTCAAGGATGTCGGGCCGGTTGGTCGCGGCGATCACTATGACGCCGCCCTTGGTGTCGAAGCCGTCCAGCTCGACGAGCAGCTGGTTCAGCGTTTGCTCCCGCTCGTCGTGCCCGCCGCCGAAGCCGGCCCCGCGGTGCCGTCCGACCGCGTCGATCTCATCCACGAACACGATGGCCGGCGCGTTGGCCTTGGCCTGCTCGAACAAGTCGCGCACCCGGGAGGCACCGACACCGACGAACATCTCGACGAAGTCCGAGCCTGAGATGGAGTAGAACGGCACGCCGGCCTCGCCGGCCACGGCCCTGGCGAGCAGTGTCTTGCCTGTTCCGGGCGGCCCGTAGAGCAGCACGCCCTTGGGGATCTTGGCGCCGATGGCCTGGAACTTGCCGGGGCTTTGCAGGAACTCCTTGATCTCCTGGAGCTCCTCGATCGCCTCGTCAGCGCCGGCCACGTCAGCGAACGTGGTCTTGGGCGTGTCCTTGGTAATGAGCTTGGCCTTGGACTTGCCGAAGTTCATCACCCGCGAGCCGCCGCCCTGCATCTGGTTCAGGAACACCATGAACAGCAGGAAGATGATCAGGAACGGCAGGTAGCTGAAGATCAGCGTCCAGAACGAGCTGCTCTTCGGCACCTTGACGGTATAGACGCCATTCGGCAGCTGGCCGCTCTTGACCTCATTCTGGAGCGTGTTGGCGAGCTGCGTACCCTGGCTGCCGACCCAGGACGACTCCCAGTTGGCCCCGCTCTTCGTAGTCAGCTGGATGGTCTGGTCGACATCTGTCAGCGTGACCGACTTAACATTGCCGCTGTTGATCGCTGCGATCGCCTGCGAGGTAGCGACGGGCTTGTACTCAGGTCCCGTATTGACCAGCTTGTACAGGATCACCAGGATGATCGCGACAAAAAGGATGGCGAGCACCCAGCCGCGGAAAATGCGCTTCAGATCCATCGATGAACGGCCCACAGGTCCGGCCGATCCCTCCTGACGAGCCTCGTGCCTCGCCCTCCAGGCGGGGCTACCTTGTTGTCCAGCGCGAACGCGCGGCGCTTTCTTCCCGCGCTAGGCACAGGAATACTCGACGGTACACCGCGCCAGCCATGATCGAAACGCGGCAGGCCGCACAGGGGCAATGGCGGCCGTGTTATGCCTCTTACCCAGGTTAACGAAATTCATCGCCAACTCAGTTCCCGCGGCGGGCAGCGTTACGGTCAGCCTGCTGGCGGCCGGTACACATGCTCGGCGAGGGTTCCGATGAACGGCAGATTACGGTACTTCTCCGCGTAATCAAGTCCGTAACCCACTACGAATGCGTCCTCGATGTCAAATCCGGTGTAGGCGACGTCCACGTTCATCCTGGCGGCTGCCGGCTTGCGCAGCAGCACGCATACGTCCACCGAGGCCGGTTCACGGGACCGGAGGTTGCCGATCAGCCAGGACAGCGTGAGGCCGGAATCGATGATGTCCTCCACCACCAGGACGTGACGACCGCTGATGTCGGTGTCCAGGTCTTTCAGGATCCGCACGACGCCGGAGGATTTCGTGCCCGATCCGTAGGAGGAGATTGCCATCCAGTCCATCTGCACCGGCAGGTGCATGGCGCGTGCCAGATCGGCCATCACCATCACGGCGCCCTTGAGCACTCCGACCAGCAGTAGTTCGCGATCAGCGTAATCGGCGTCGATTCGAGCGGCGAGCTCGCGGACGCGCTGCTGCAACTGCTCTTGCGTAATCAGGACCTCTTTGAGGTCTGGCCCCATGTCATTCGCGTCCACCTGCGTCCTCCGATCGCGCCGCGGTGCTGCCGGAGCGAGCGACCCCGGGATCCCCGGCTGTGCTGTCCTGGGGGACGACCCCCGGACCCCCGGCTGTGCTGTCGTGGGGGACGACCCCCGGACCCCCGGCTGTGCTGTCCTGGGCCACCGGACCCGCGGTTCTGGTGAAGAGAAGCCTCCCATACCTGCGGCGGCACCTGATGCGGCCGGGCAGGTCCGTCCAGCGCTGCCCGTGCCATCCGGTGACCAGCTCATCCAGGCTGGTGACATGGCGCTGGGACAGGGCGCCTGCCGGGCACCCGGCCGCGAGCGCGGCGCTGCGCAGCAGCCGCAGCCGAATCGCTATGGGCAGCCGAGAGAGCGCATCGGCCGGCCACCCCCCGTCCTGAGCCTCCGCCAGGCCGCCGAGCTGGCCGGCCTCGGCCGCCGCTACCGCATCCAGCACCTCGGCATCGGCCCGCAGCAGGGCCGCGGTCCGGGCCAGCGCTTCCGCCACGCCAGGCCCGAGCGCCTCCTCCAGGGCGGGCATCAGGCGCCTGACACGCGCTCGCGTGAACGCCGGATCAGTGTTCTGCGGGTCATCCCACACCGCCAGGCCCTGGGCCGCGCAGGCCGCCTGGGTCTGCGAGCGCCGGAGGCCGAGCAGCGGACGCCGGTAACGACCGGTAACCGGCGCCATTCCGGCCAGCGAACGCGATCCGGAGCCGCGTCCCAGGCCTAGCAGGACGGTTTCAGCCTGGTCGTCAAGCGTGTGCCCGAGCATGACCCACGAACCCGCGCGCTCAGCGGCCTCATCGAGCGCGGCATACCGGGCCCACCGCGCCGCCGCCTCCGGGCCCGGGTAGCTGCCCGCGTCCTGCGGCCTCGCCACTTGCGCGGCGACCGACAGCACCGGGCTGAGCCCGAGCCCGTCGAGTACAGCGGTAACCCGTCTGGCCTGCTCGGCCGAGCCGGGCTGCAGACCGTGATCAACGGTAATACCGCCGGCCAGCAGTCCCGCCTTCGGCGCCTCGAACGCGACCGCGGCCGCAAGCGCCAGTGAATCCGCCCCGCCCGAGCAGGCGGTAAGGATGACAGTTCCTGGCTCGAGGGCAGCCACGCTGGCCCGGACCGCGCGCCTGACCGCAGCTACTGCCGGATGCGGGCCCACCGGGGGATACCTCAGTCCGCTGTGGTTGAGTCCGCCGCACTCGCCGCCGGGCTGCCGCGATCGACACGCGCCAGCCACGCCTGCGGAGACTGCAGTTCCTCCCTGGTCGGCAGCGTTTCCGGCGAGGTCCATACCTTGTTAAAGGTAGCCATTCCAGCCTCATCGACGACTGTCTTGACGAACCGTGCGCCCTGCTCGTACTGCTTCATCTTCAGATCGATACCGAGCACGCGCCGGATGGCTTGTTCGATCCGCCCGGCCGACCCGCGGCGTGCGCTGAATTTTGCCCTGATCTCGGCGACTGACGGGACCACCGCCGGCCCCACAGCGTCCATGACGTAGTCGCCATGGCCCTCGACCACCGTCATCACGCTGGTCATCCGGTCCAGGATTGCCCGCTGCCGCGGGCTCTGGATGGCCTCGATCAGGCTCTCTCCGTCGCCACCGCGCACCACGCCCGCCACCGCATCAGCGGCGGCCCGCAGCCGCTCCAGGATCGACGCCGGGTCGAGATCAGAGGCAAGCAGGAAATCCGACATCTGCTCCTGCACATACGGCCGGAGCCACGGCACCGAGGTGAACTGAGTCCGGTGCGTCTCTTCGTGCAGGCAAACCCACCGCCGGAAATCGTGCGGATTGACGTTAAGCTCCCGCTCGACCATAACGATGTTCGGGGCGACCAGCGTCAGCCGGCCAGCCGGCGCCTCAGTGTCGGGCGCGTCCGGGTCCGGCGGCAAGAACAGCTCGTACTGGCCGAGAACGCGGCTGGCCAGGTACGCCAGGATGAGGCCGGCCTGCATCCCGGTCACACGCGAGCCGACCGCGGTGATCACCGAGCCGGCCTGCGGTGCTGCCCCGCTCTCCGCCATCCGCTGCACTAGCGGGTCGAGCACGACACGGAAGCCGTCGACATTCGCCCGGATCCAGCCCGGCCGGTCGACAACTGCCACCTGGCCATCGTCAGCGGCGCCTGGCAGTCCGGTCAGCTCGCGGACCGGCTCGGCGACCACTGCAGCCAACTGCCGGAGTTCGGCCACGACCTTCCTGGCCTCGCTCATGCTGACCTGCGGGCCCGGCCTGACCCAGCGAACGCCGGTCGAGGTAGCGATCTGCCAGTCGATCATCTGAGTGCTGCTCACCCCTCCACCGTACGTGGCGCCGGGCCTATTCCGCCCCTCCGGGCCGTTAAGCGCCCGCCAATGCGGGCGCCAGCTAACCGCTGCCGGGCTAACGGCAGCCGCAGCCGGCCAGCGTGCTCGCGAGGCTCACCATCGTTGTGGCGGCATTGTCGAGGCTTGCGGCAGGAACCTTGTCGGCCATCACGGCGAATGCCAGCAACTGCCCGTTCCTGGCGTAGACAGTTCCGGCGAGCGCTGCGACTGTGTTCAGGTTGCCTGTCTTGGCCCGCACGACTCCGAAGCCAGCCCGGCCGCCGAGCCCGAATACGCTGGCCCGTTGCATCAGCGTGCCGGAGAAACCCTCGACCGGCAGACCGGTGAGCACCGACCGCAGCGACGGGTGACGGGCCGCCAGCGTGATCAGCTGGACCAGCACGGCCGGCGCAATCCTGTCCTGCGGAGACAGCCCGCTGCCGTCGACGAGGCTGAGTTCGCCAGTGATGCCAAGGCGGTGCAGCACCGCGCTCACCGCGCCGGCGCCGCCGCTGAAGGATGCTGGCCGGCCAGCGGCGATAGCGACATGACGAGCCAGGTTCTCCGCGATGACGTTGTTGCTCTCCTCGAGCATCCACTGGACTATTTCGGTCAGCGGCGGGGACTCCACGCTGGCCACGGGCCTGGCGTTAGCAGGAGCAGCCAGCTGAGCGGGGGTGCCGCGGACCGAGATGCCATCAGCGGCCAGGAAGCCGGCGAACGAGGCGGCCGCAAGCGCTGCCGGGTTGGGCGACCTGGTCCCGTTTGAAGCCTCGTTGTCGGCTGGTGCCCCGGCGCGGGTAACCCGTCCCTGGTCGGCCTCAAGCGGGGTAATGACGGACACGTTTCCGGTGGACACATAGCTCTGCGACCAGCCTGGCGCAAGTTCGGAACCGGTGTAGAGCGAGACGTCATAGCCAAGACGGACACTATGCCGCCCGCGTGCTCGCAAAGCCGTCGCCGTCTGCCTGGCGAGCTCGGCGAGGGTGGCCGGCTGTGGATAGTCCGACGGAGGTGGCGAGCTGGCCGCCAGTGTCGGGTCACCACCGCCGACCAGCACGATCGACGACGAACCGGGGCGCCTCACCACCGTCGTGCGGAACCGCGCCGAAGGACCGAGCATCTGCAGCGCGGCGATCGCTGTCGCCAGCTTGTTGGTCGATGCCGGAGCGAAGCCCGCTGCCGGGTTGCGGGCGTACAGCACTCGCCCGGTCGTGAGGTTAGCGACCAGCACGCCGAGCTGCGGGCCGAACGCCGGCGAGCTGAGCACCGGGCCGATCGCGCGGGCCACGCCAGCCGGTGTCGCTGCGGCGCGCTGGCTCGCCGCGCCGGTCGCGGGCCCGAGAACCTGGTCCGCCCCGGCCATCCGGCCAGCCGAGACGCTCGGCAGCTGCCACAGCGCGAGACGGCCGGGCAGGAGCCTGCTGACTGTGAAGCCAGCAGCGATCGTGAAAGCGCACAGCACCGCAATCGCTCCCGCTGCAGCGCTCCTCGGCGGACGCAACGATAGGCCCCTTCGCACGATCTGCTGTCCCCGCGTTAGGTTCGGCGTGCGTGATGTGCTACCCCCGGTAGGGACTGGCGTAGTTCTACCGGGTAGACATCAGCCAGGCAATCCGAGTTCTTATCAAGGCGCCGGGGGTGCAAGCGTGGAGTTTGAAGTAATCATCGAGATCCCCAAGGGGCAGCGTAACAAGTACGAGATGGATCACAAGACAGGTCGTATCAGGCTAGACAGGATGTTGTTTACCTCAACCCGCTATCCGGCAGATTACGGATTCATTGAGGACACTCTTGCTGATGACGGGGACCCGCTTGATGCGCTCGTGCTCCTCGAGGAACCCACGTTCCCCGGCTGCCAGATCCGCTGCCGCGCCATCGGCATGTTCCGGATGCGCGACGAGAAGGGCGGTGATGACAAGGTGCTCTGCGTGCCGGCGACGGACCCGCGGATGGCTCACTTGCGGGACATCACCGATGTCCCCGACTTCGACCAGCTGGAGATCCAGCACTTCTTTGAGGTGTACAAGGCGCTCGAGCCCGGCAAGGAAGTTGAGGCTGCCATGTGGGTAGGCGTCGACGCGGCCGAGGCCGAGATTGTTGCCAGCCGACAGCGGCTTGCCGGCAGCTCCGGTCAGCAGCACCACGCGACCCCTGGGTGAGCGAACAGGGGATGGGCATCACACACTTGTCGGCCCGGAGGAGGGGTCATGGCTCACGCTGATGACGTACTCAGTGAGACGCCGCTGTTTGAGGCACTCAGCGTGGAAGACGCGATCGCGCTGCGAAGAGGCATCATCGATGTCCAGCTGGACCGCGGTGAGCGCTTGTTCTCCGAGGGCGACGACGGCGAAAAGCTGTACATCATTCTGGCCGGCAAGATCAAACTCACTAAGGCCGCGCCGGATGGCCGGGAGAACCTGCTCAGCGTGCACGGGCCGGGCGAGATGTTCGGCGAGCTCTCGCTCTTCGACCCGATCCCGCGAACGTCCAGTGCTACCGCGGTGACTAGCGCACGGCTCGCCGGCCTGGCTCATGACGATCTGCGGGCCTGGCTGAGCACCCGGCCCGAAGTCGCCATGCACTTGCTGCAGGCGCTGGCCCAGCGGTTGCGCCGTATCAACGACGTCAAGGCCGACCTTGTGTTTACCGATGTGCCCGGCCGGGTCGCGAAGGCCCTGCTTGACCTCGCCGAACGGTTCGGTGTGCAGACGCCGGAGGGCGTGCAGGTCAACCACGACCTCACCCAGGAGGAGCTGGCGCAGCTCGTCGGCGCGTCCAGGGAGACCGTCAACAAGGCGCTCGCCGACTTCACCGCTCGCGGCTGGATTCAGCTGGCAGCCAAGTCCGTCCTGGTCACCGACACCGACCGGCTGCGCAAGCGAGCGCGGTGATCACACCGGGAACGCGCGGCAACAGCTAGCTGCCCGCGGTCAGCCAGCCACTTGCGGCCTCACCAGAGCACACCGGCGGGCAGTTCGCCGTGGTCGTGGAGATAGCGCAACTGGGCCCGGACCGACGACTCGGCGAACGGCCACAGCGCCGGGTCGACTGCGGCATACACCCGTGGCACGATCTCGGCCGGCGTGCGGTCACCAGCCGCGACCGCGGCCCGAACCTCATCGAGGCGCTCGGCCCGGTGCGTCAGGTAGAAGTCCAGCACGCCCGCCGGATCAGCGAGCAGCGGGCCGTGCCCGGGCAGCAGCACGGACAGGCCCGTCTCCTCGGTCATGGCCCGCAGCCGCCGCAATGACTCCAGGTAGTCGCCGAGGCTGCCATCATCGGCGATGACCGCGGTACCCCGGCCGAGCACCGTGTCGCCGGTGAGGACTACGTTGTCCGCCGGCAGGTGAAGGCACACCGAGTCATCGGTGTGCCCGGGGGTCGCGATAATCCGCAGCTCGCAGCCGCTGCTGTCGAGCACGTCGCCCGCCGCCAGGCCCTCGCTGCCAAGGCGGTGCGACGGATCGACTGCTCGCACTGATGCGCCGGTCAGCTCGGCCAGCCGCGGAGCGCCTGCCGAGTGGTCGATGTGCCGGTGGGTGAGCACGATGCCGGCCACGCGCTGGCCGCGCTCCGCTACGACCGCCCGGATCCGCTGCAGGTGACTCTCGTCGTCCGGGCCAGGGTCGATCACGATGACCGCGGCGGAGCCGGGCTCGCACACCAGCCAGGTGTTCGTTCCGTCCAGAGTCATCAGCGACGGGTTCGGCGCTAGCAGGCACTGCGCCCGCTCTGTGCCTGAGCCGTCTATTCCGGCTCCGGCCTGCATCGGCGCTGGAGACGTCACGCTGACCCGCCCGTCCCGATCGCATACTCGCTGAGGCCCGGCACGGTCAGCCAGGCCGCGCCCTCACGCAGCTGCACTGCCGGGATGATTGGCGCGACATGCCGCGGCCCGGTCAGCACCGTGTCCAGGTCGCCGCAGTCAGCCAGCTCGGACAGCGTGACTGCGGTCGGCGGGAACAGCCTGATCTCACCGCGTTTCCCGGCGGCCAGCGCGTCGCCGGGCGGCAACCAGGCGACCTCGGCGGCCTCACCACCCACATCCCTGGCGCGCTGCCCGGCTGGCAGCGCCGCGGCGAAAAACCGGGTGTCGAATCTGCGCGGTTCGATGACCGGCGTGATCCACCGCGACCACGGGCGCAGCAGGTCGGCACGGAGTACAAGTCCGCGCCGAGCGAGCAGCTCGGCGAGCGACACCGAGTGGTCGAGCAGGGCTTGCCGGTCAGCCTCCCACTCGTCGCTGGTGGTATCAGCCACGACCGATTCTGCTGACTCACCCGCTAGCAGGACGCCGGATTCCTCGAACGTCTCCCGGACGGCGGCGCAGACCAGCGCCATGGCCAGCCCCGGCGGGGCATCGAAAATCCGGCCCCACTCGGCGGCGTCCGGCCCGGCCCAGGCAACCTGCTCGTCGGCGTCTCGCGGGTCGACCGATCCGCCAGGAAACACGTACGCTCCCGGCGCGAACGCCATCGTGCGCTTGCGCCGGAGCATGTAGACCTGGAGCCCGGCCCCGCGCTCTCGCAGCAGCATCACTGTCGCCGCATCACGCGGGACGGCCGGGGCCTGATTGCCGTCCAGGATCTCGCGCGCGGTCCCTGAGAGCTCTGCGGGGAGCCGGATGGAGGCAGCCTTCGCTGAATCTTCCGCCACGTGTGCCTCCTGCCCGGCGGGCCTAGTCCTCGACTTCCACGATGAGCTCGATCTCCACCGGAGCATCGAGCGGCAGCGCCGCGGTTCCCACCGCGCTGCGAGCGTGCCTGCCCGCGTCGCCGAAGATCTCCAGAAGCAGCTCGCTGGCGCCGTTCACCACCTGAGGCTGCCCGGTGAAGTCTGGCGAGCTGGCCACGAAGCCGGTTAGCTTGACGATGCGCTTGATCGAGGACAGGCCGCCGGCCACTGACGCCGCCGCCGCGAGCGCGTTGAGCGCGCACGTCCGCGCCAGTGCGGCGGCCTCAGCGGCCCCGACTTCCGCTCCGACCTTGCCCGCCGATACAAGCTGGCCGTCGACCATGGGCAGTTGCCCGGCGGTGTAGATCATCGCGCCGGACCGGACCGCGGGCACGTAGGCCGCAAGCGGCGCTACTACCGGCGGCAGGGTAAGCCCGAGCACCGCTAGCCTCTCCTCCGGCCCGGACGAGCCTGTGTCAGCTGAGCTCGGCTCGCTCATTCCTTGACCCGCTTGAGGTAGGCAACGAGCTGCTCCGGATTCGGCCCCGGTACGACCGCGACAAGCTCCCAGCCGTCGTCGCCCCAGCCATCCAGGATCTGCTTAGTTGCATGTACCAGCAGCGGCACGGTCGCATACTCCCATTTCGCCATAGCCGAACCCTACAGGCGAGCCAGCCAGGCATGTCTATGTCGGTCGGCAGCCCGCGCTACGCCTCAGGAGCCGACGTGTCATCCCCCGTGCCAGGCGACGCAGTGCTGGCAGCGGTAGCGGGACCGCCGTCATGGCTGCGGTCCGTGCCCGGGTGGTGCACGGTGCCGATCTCGCCCTTCTCCTCCGGGGATAGCTCCGGGATCGCAGGCACCTCGGGAATGTCCAGCGGCACGTCCGCCGCGCTCCCTAGCGCTAGGTCCGGGCTGCTGTCGATCGCGGCCGGCCGCTCCTCCCCTGCGATCTCTGCGTCGCTGAAGTCCCCCATCGACGCCGACTCCGAGTCCGGCCTCGCCTGGCCGCCAGAGGACGGGGTGAATTTGTCGAAGAACCTGAGCAGCTCGACCGGGATCGGCATAACCAGCGTGCTGTTGCGTTCGCCGGCCACCTCGACCACCGTCTGCAGCAGCCGCAGCTGCAGCGCCGCCGGGTCCCGGGCCATCACGTTCGCGGCCGCAGCGAGGCGCTTAGACGCCTGGAATTCACCGTCGGCCGTGATGATCCTGGCCCGCCGTTCCCGCTCGGCCTCAGCCTGGCGTGACATCGACCGCTTCATGCCCTCGGGAAGCGACACGTCCTTGATCTCGACGCTCTCCACCTTGACGCCCCAGGGGATCTCGGTACCCTCGTCGATGATCGCGGCCAGCCGCCGGTTGACGGTGTCCCGCTCGGCAAGCAGCTCGTCCATCTCGGACTGGCCGATGATCGACCGCAGCGATGTCTGGGCGCGCTGGGAGATCGCGTTCTGGTAGTTGAACACGTTGATCGAGGCCTTGATCGGGTCGACCACCCTGAAGTACACCACGGCGTCGACGCGGACACTCACGTTATCCCTGGTGATGCCCTCCTGCGCGGGCACCCCCATCGCGATGATCTGCTTATTGACCTTGACCAGCTTGTCGCCAATCGGCCGGATTAGCGTCAGGCCCGGTCCGCGTACTCCAGGGAGCACCCTCCCGAACCGGAAGATGATCCCGTCCTCGTACTGCTGGACTGTCTTGATCGACTTGCCTGTGAGAATCGCCCCGACCACGACGACAATTGCGATGATGGCGAACAGCGCTTCCATCGGCCGAACACCTTCTTCCCCTGTGCCCGCAAGCAGCGGACGCTCACGACCCAGCCTAGTAACTTTCTGGCCAGGACCAAGAGGATGGACATACCGGTCTTAGATGGCGAGGCGACTCGGACGAGTTTCTGCCCGGCCGGCTGCGTCACCCGCTCGGCCCGCACGGATAACCTCCAATCGTGACTACGCGTGACACCGACTGGGACGGCGTGCGACTACACGTTGTCACCGGCAAGGGCGGCACCGGCAAGACGACCGTGGCTGGCGCGCTCGCCCTTGCGCTTGCCGCAGACGGCCGGCGGGTGCTGCTGATGGAGGTCGAGGGCCGCCAGGGCATAGCTCAGCTGTTCGACGTTCCGCCACTGCCGTATGCAGAACGGCGGATCGCAGTCGGGCCCGGAACCGACGCCCACCCGGGCGGCGACGTGTTCGCTCTGGTAGCCGACCCGGAATCAGCCCTGATCGAGTACCTGCAGATGTTCTACAGCCTCCGGCATGCCGGCACCGCGCTGGCCAAGCTCGGGGTGATGGATTTCGCCACGACCATTGCGCCTGGTTTGCGGGACGTGCTGCTTACCGGTAAGGCCGCGGAGGCCGTCAGGCGGAAGGACGGCAGCCGGGGGCGCAGCTACGATGCGCTCGTCATGGACGCACCGCCTACCGGCCGGATCGGTCGCTTCCTCAACGTCAGCGCCGAGGTCTCGGATCTGGCCCGGGTCGGCCCGATCCGGGGTCATGCCGACACCGTCCAGCAAGTGATCCGCTCGCCGGAGACCGTCGTGCACTTCGTCACACTGCTGGAGGAGATGCCAGTGCAGGAAACCCTGGACGGCATCGCCGAGCTGCGGGCGCTCGGCGGCATCAGGCCCGGCGGTGTCATCGTCAACATGACCAGGCCGCTCGCGCTCCCGTCCCGCCAGCTTCAGGCAGCGGCTCGTGGCAAGCTCGATCAGGCCCAGCTGGCGATCGGGCTAAAGTCCGCGGGCCTGGACGACAGTCACGGCCTGGCCGGCGCACTGGCCGCCGAACTGGCCGAGCAGGCCAGGACCACGCTCGGCCAGCAAGAGCAGCAGCGACGGCTGGACACGGCGGGCCAGCCCTGCTATCAGCTGCCGTGGGTCAGCGGCGGCATCGACCTGGCCGGGCTGTACCGGCTAGCCGGGGCGCTCCGCGAGCAGAAGGCCGCCTGATGACCGGACGGCCGCGACCTCACCTCGACGTCGACCAGCTAATCGACGACCGGCGAACTCGGATCATTGTCTGCTGCGGCTCCGGCGGCGTGGGAAAGACGACCATAGCGGCTGCCATCGGGCTGCGCGCAGCCGAGCACGGCAGGCATGTCGTGGTGCTCACCGTGGATCCGGCTCGCAGGCTCGCCCAGTCCATGGGGCTGACGTCGCTGGACAACACCCCGCGGCCGGTGCGAGGCATCAAAGCACGCGCCCACCAGGCCGGGAACGAAGCCGAACCGGCTGGCAGCCTGCACGCCATGATGCTGGATATGAAGCGAACCTTCGACGAGATTGTCGAGGCTCACGCAGATCCTGACCGCGCCGCCCAGATCCTCGCGAACCCGTTCTACCAGTCCCTGTCGTCGAGCTTCGCCGGCACGCAGGAGTACATGGCCATGGAAAAGCTCGGCCAGCTCCGGCGGGCTGACGAATGGGACCTGATCGTGGTGGACACTCCGCCTAGCCGGTCCGCGCTGGATTTCCTGGACGCTCCGCAGCGGCTCGCCAGGTTCCTTGACGGGAAGCTGCTGCGGCTGCTGACGGCGCCCGCCAAGATAGGCGGCCGGGCGTACCTTCGCGCGCTCAACGCCGGATTCGGCGTCGTGACCGGAGTGCTGACGAAGATCCTCGGCACCCAGGTGCTCAGGGACGTCCAGACGTTCGTCAGTGCGCTGGACACGATGTTCGGCGGCTTCCGCGAGCGGGCTGACTACACCTATCAGTTGCTGCGTGCGCCGGGCACGGCTTTCCTGGTGGTGGCTGCTCCCGAGGACGACGCGTTGCGCGAGGCGTCTTACTTCGTCGAACGGCTGGATACCGAGCGCATGCCGCTGGCCGGGCTGATCCTGAATCGCGTACAGCAGGTACCGGCCGCGCACCTGTCGGCTGCCCGGAGCCTGGCGGCCGCTGAGGTGCTGCAGGCCGCTATGGCCGGCAACACGCGGCCCGGCCACGCGGCGACGAGCCAGGCCGGCGCCGACGACGACGCGGCGGCACGGCAACTGACGATTGCTGCGTTGCAGCTGCATGCCGACCGGATGACACAGGCAGCTGCAGAGCACAGGATCGCGGGCGGCTTCACCGCCGCGCACCCGCTGGTTCCGGTGACCGAAATCCCAGCCCAGGCCGAGGACGTGCACGACCTTGAGGGCCTGCGCCGCATCGGGGAGTCATTCGCCGTAGAGCACCGGTCAGCCCGCAACTGACCGCCTGACCTGCCAGAACTAGCCGTAGAGGCACTCCACGCGTCATCGGGATCGCCACGAGCTACCGCGTACGACCACGGGCTGGTGCTCCTGGCCCAATCTGCGCGGGCGGGGACGTGCCGAGTCGAGGCAGCCGTTTACCACCGTTTGGCTGCCTCGATTTGGTACGGCCGCGGCCGGACGCCTAGCGCGTTCCCGGCCTGAAGGTCTTAGCTTGCGACGAGCTCATCCCCGGTGCGCTCGTAGTGGTTGCGTGCGTCCTCCAGCAGATCGCGCCAGGACGTGACGTCCGGCCGACGGCGGAGCAGCGCACGGCGCTCACGCTCAGTCATCCCGCCCCAGACGCCGAACTCAATCCGGTTGTCCAAGGCGTCGGCCAGGCACTCTGTCCTGACCGGGCAGCCGCGGCAGATCAGCTTGGCCCGGTTCTGCGCCGCGCCCTGGACGAAGAGCTCGTCCGGGTCAGTTCCCTTGCACGCGGCACGCGCAGTCCAGTCCGTGATCCACATGTGGTCCAGCTCCTCTGATCGTCACGCCCGCGGGGGGTGATCACGCCCGGGTGGCGTTCAGTTGCGGTCCGGAGCCGACTCGGGGCGACAGGCTCCGGCGAGTGATGGTCGCGGAAGAGTAACTTACGGAAGTCCGGCGCGCAGCGCTAGCCCCCAGCCGGCCCATTCCTGAATAGCCCGGTTGAGCTATAGAGGCCCAAGCGACGACTGGCTACACTGCCGGGACTCGGTCCGATTACCTCGATACGAGGAAACGGCTACTAATGGCACTTGCTCGGTGACGTTCAGTTACCAAGGGCACGGATCAATAGGACGTTGCTCACGTCAGGCGGACGGACCGCAGCGCCGCCGGCTCGTCCTGTGGCTGCCAGTTGCCTTTGCAGCGTAGCCTGGGCGGGTGCAAACCAGGGGGCGCCGCGCCGGCGCGTTGGTAGGCGGAACGATCCCACGTCTCGTGCTGACGACCGTTGTGGCTGCTTTGCTGATCGCGGCTGCCGCCCTTCCGGTCGTCGGCATCACCGGCATTGCAGTGCGTGACGCTGCCAATACATTCGACACACTGCAGGTCGGCAAGCTCGGTGCAGCTCCGGCTAGGTCAGTCATTTACGACGCTGAAGGCAAGCCGCTCGCGTACTTCTACCCGTACGACGTGTACCGGGTGCCGGTTACGTTCAACCAGATCGCGCCTGTGATGCGCAATGCGATCGTGGCGATCGAGGATGACGCCTTTTACCGCCAGGGCGCGCTGGACCCCCGTGGGACGCTGCGTGCGCTGGTCAGCACGGGGAGCGGCGCGCAAGTCCAGGGCGCTTCGACGCTCGCCCAGCAGTACGTCAAGAACGTCAAGGTGCTACAGGCGGGCAACAACCAGGCGGCTGCGCTGCAGGCGTATGCGCCGAACCTGCAGCGCAAGATCCAGCAACTGCGGCTCGCCGTCGCTGTCGAGCACGAGCTGACTCCGCAGCAGCTGCTGACCTCATACCTCAACGTCGCTTTTTTCGATAACCACGCTTATGGCATCCAGGTCGCCGCGCGGACCTACTTCAGCAAGAGCGCGTCACGTCTGACGTTGCCCGAGGCAGCCTTGCTGGCTGGCATCGTGCAGTCGCCGACTGCATTCGACCCGTTCGCTCACCCGGCCGCAGCCCTGCAGCGCCGGTCCGAGGTGCTCACCCGGATGTGGCAGCTGCACTACGTATCGAAGCCGGTGGCGCTGGCCGCCGAGAAAACGCCGCTCGACCTGAAGCCGTCGGCGGCTCCGGTGAGCGTCGGCTGCGCAAGCCCGTCGGTTACTAAGTCGGCGTTCTTCTGCGACTACGTCGAACACGTGCTGAAGCTGCAGTACCCCTCGGTCTGGTCCGATATCCAGAACTCCGGCGGGCTGGCCATCACTACCACGCTGAACATGAGGGACCAGCTCGCCGCTGACCGGGCTGTCAATTACGTGGAGCCGCCGAACGACCCGGCAGTGAATCCCGGCCGGAACGCCGACACCGAGGTGCTGCTGCAGCCAGGCACCGGGGACGTGCGTGCGATCGCGGTCAACCGGACCTACGGCACCCAGGACGACATCGACTACGCGGTGAACTTGCAGTACGGCGGTTCCCAGGACGGCGTGCAGACCGGGTCGTCGTCGAAGATCTTCACCCTGATCACCGCTCTGAAGCAGGGCATTCCGTTCGGCCACACGATCAAGATTCAGAACCCGGAGTCGTTCCCTGCCTTCCCGAGCTGCTACGGCCGCTTCGCCCAGGCGACTACCTACAACAACGCCGAGGCCGCGTTCAAGGGCTCCGAGGTATGGCAGCTGAACCAGGCCACCGTCCAGTCCGTCAACACCTACTTCGTGAACCTGGAAAACCAGGTGGGCCTGTGCAACGTGGTCAAGACGGCGGTGGACATGGGCATGACCAGGGCAGACGGTACGTCACTGATGAAATACGACCACACGCTCGGCGGTAACGGGCTGCCGGCGTATAACTACTCAAGCTTCACGCTCGGGTCGGTCGGAGTGTCGCCGATGAGCATGGCCGCCGCCTACGCGTCGGTGGCCGCGCGCGGCATGTACTGCAGCCCGCGGGCGATCACCAAGATCGAGGTCGCCGCCACTCATCAGCAGTTGCCAGTGCACGCTGCCAGCTGCCACCGGGACATGTCCCAGGGCGTTGCCGACGCGGCTAACTACATCCTGCAAGGCGTGATCGACCAGCCCGGCGGTACCGCGGCCAACCGCGCCATTCCGGGTCGCCACGTGGCGGGCAAGACCGGCACCGCGGACCTTGGCTATTTCGCGGCCTTCGCCGGCTACACGCCGACGCTCGCCTCGTACACATCGGTCTTCAACCCGGTGAACCCGATCAAATACAACATGATCGGGTCCGGCTCCTGTTACCGGGATCTGAGTGGGCCGACCTGCCCTGGCCAGATGTTCGGCGACATGGCGCCTGCCGCGACCTGGGAGTACACGTTCCTTCGCGCAGCGCTCGGCCCGGACGTCAGTTTCGTCTACCCGCCGCAAAGTTACTTCTCGCTCGGGAACGGCCTGGGTGCTCCCAAGACGATCGGCGGAAAGAAGAAGCCGGGCAAGGGCGGTGGTCCGGGCAAAGGCGGCCCAGGACCCGGCGGCGGACCGACTCCCCCGCCAGGCCACTGAGCTGGACTGGCCGGCAGGCCTCGGGGCTAGCCCGCCAGCCTGGTCCTGACCATGGCCGCCACCCTGCTGCCCTCGGCCCGGCCGGCCACCTGGGGGGTCACGACCTTCATTACCTGCCCCATCCCGGCGGGACCTGACGCGCCGGTCTCGGCGATGGCCGCTGCCACCAGGGCGGCCAGTTCGTCGTCGCTGAGCTGGGCGGGCAGGTAACTGGCCAATATCTCTTCCTCGGCCCGCTCGGCTTTGGCCTGGGCGTCGCGGCCCGCGTCGGCAAACGCTGTGGCGGCCTCGCGGCGGCGCTTGGCCTCCCTGGTGAGGATCTTGGTTATCTCCTCATCTGTCAGCTCATGGGCTACACCGGAGACTTCCTGGTTAGTTATGGCGGTCAGGGCCATCCGGAGAGTGCGCGTCCGCGTATCGTCCCGAGCCTTCATCGCGGCGGTAAGGTCGGTTCTCAACTGGTCCTTCAGAGTAGGCATGGCACTATCCTGCCGCCTCCCAGGCCAGCCGCGGCCACGGGCACACGGGCGCTAGGGGTGCAGGGCCCGTGCAGTGCGACGGACATGGCACCATGTGTGCATGCGAGCGCGAACCCTCCTGAAGGCTGGCCTACTCGTTGGTGCCGCGGGCCTCGGTTATGCGTCCGTCATCGAGCGGAACTGGTTCGCCCTGCGCCAGTACGAAGTGCCCGTGTTGCCGGCCGGCTCACCGCCGCTGCGCATCCTGCACATTTCCGACGTCCATCTGACGCCAGGTCGCCACCGGTTGCTGTCCTGGTTGCGGTCACTCGATGCGCTCGAACCCGACCTTGTGGTCAACACCGGCGATTCGATCGCGCATCTGCAGGCCGTACAGCCGTTCTTGGCGGCGCTAGGTCCGCTGCTCGACAGGCCCGGAGTGTTCGTGTTCGGCTCCAACGACCTCTACTCGCCCAGGATGAAGAACCCGCTGCGCTACCTGCGCGGACCTAGTTCTGGTGATCACGACCGGGAATCGCCCGACCTGCCCTGGCGGGAACTCGGCGAGAGCATGGAGAGCGCCGGCTGGTTCGACGCGAATAACAGACGAGGCCGGATCAAAGTCGGCGAGCATGACATCGAAGTGGCCGGAGTGCACGACTCGCATATCGGCCGCGACAGGTACGACAACGTGGCCGGTGCCACGGACACAGCCGCTGACCTGCGCCTCGGCGTCATGCACTCGCCGGAGCCCGTCGTGCTGGAGCGGTTCGCTGCCGATGGCTTCGATCTGCTGCTGGCCGGCCATACGCACGGTGGCCAGGTCTGCGTTCCCGGCTACGGAGCGCTGGTGACGAACTGCGGGATCAGCGCGGACATGGTCAGCGGCCTGCATCGCTACCCTGCCGCCGGCTCGGAGGCACAACCGTGGCTCCATGTCTCCGCTGGCGTCGGGACTGCCCCGACTGCCCCGGTTCGCTTCTCTTGCCGCCCAGAGGCTACGCTGCTCACGCTGGTAGCCGGGATCAGCTAGACTTCTCGGGCGGTCAGCGGGGTGTAGCGCAGCTTGGCAGCGCGCTTCGTTCGGGACGAAGAGGCCGCCGGTTCAAATCCGGCCACCCCGACCAGATCAGAGGCCTGTTCCTCAAAATGAGGGACGGGCCTCTTTCGTATCGTGAGTCATTGGTGCGTCAGAACGCCGCGAGCTGCTGCCCAGGGTCGGCGGCTCCGGCAGGCAGCGGCGGCACACTGGGGTCGTGGAGGGGCAGGTCGATCTCCAAGGTGGTGCCTTCGCCGAGCGGGCTGTGGAGCTGGAAGTGGCCGCCGAGCGCTTCGGCCCGGTCCCTGAGACCTAGCAGGCCCGAGCCGTGGCTGAAGTCGGCGCCGCCGCGGCCGT
>DATMMA010000207.1:0-7625 GCA_035570295.1 Streptosporangiaceae bacterium | reverse complement strand
TACGTTTGCGCTAGCGGGCATCACCGTGGTGGCGACGCTGGCTGCCGTCCCGATCGTGGCTATCTACAGCGGCAGCGGGGTTACCGGTGCCACTCGGCACCTCACCGAGATCCTTGCGTTCTTCTTCATCCCGCAGATCTTCTTCTACGGGGTGAGCTCGCTGATCGGCGCGATTCTCAACTCGCGCGGCAGCTTCGCGGCGCCGATGTGGACGCCGATCGTCAACAACGTCGTCGTGATCGCGGTGCTCGGGCTATACATCACCGTGGATGGTCAGAGCAAGAACCCGCCGATCCACGGTGCCGGCGTCGCGCTGCTCGGCATCGGCACGACGCTGGGCATCGTGGCGCAGACCGTGGCCCTAGTGCCAGCCTTGCGGCGAGTCGGCTTCCGCTGGCATCCCCGCCTCGACTTCCGCCGGGTGGAGGTAGCCGAAATCGGCCGGATGGGCGGCTGGATGTTCGGCTACATCGCGGCGACCCAGGTGGCCTACCTCGTCACCACCAGGCTGGCCGGCGACACACACCACGGAACCGGAATCACCGAGTACAACTACGCCTGGCTGCTGTTCCAGCTCCCCTACGCGGTCGTCGGCATCTCGGTTATCACTGCCCTCCTGCCGCGGATGAGCGCGCACGCCTCGCAGCGCAGGTTCGGGCTCGTGCGGCAGGACTTCTCGGGCGGGCTCAGGCTGGCCGCCGCGATCGTGGTGCCGAGCTCCCTGATCCTGGCTGTTCTCGGGCCCAAGCTTGGCGAGCTCTTTTTCGGCCGCCACAGCTACGGGCTGGCCGCAGCGCGGGAGACCGGCGTGGTGTTCGCCATCTTCTGCCTGGGCCTGCTGCCCTACATGATCTTCCAGCTTCAGCTCCGGGTGTTCTACTCCGTGCACGACAGCAAGACACCGGCACTGATCGGCCTCGCCACGATGACGGTGAACATCGTGGCGAACCTGATCGTGCTCGGCATGTTCAGGTCTCACCTGGTGGCAGGACTCGCCGCCGGGTTCGGCCTGTCGAATGTCGCCGGGCTGCTGATCGCCTGGCGGATCCTCGCCACGCGGCTGCGCGGGCTGGACGGGTTCCGCATCGGGCGGTCGTTGGTGCGGATGCATGCCGCGGCCCTGCCAGCCGCACTACTGGCCATCCTGGTCGGACTGGTGACCGGGAACGCGATCGTCGTCGTCGTCATCGGCGGTGGCCTGGCGGCCGGCATGTACCTGCTTTTCGCCCGGGTGCTGAAGATTGAGGAACTGACCAGCCTTACCGGGACGATCCGCGCCAGGCTGGGCCGATGACGTCTCCTGCGGGTAACGGTTTGCCGCCGGCTGGAGACACGCCTGCCCGCTGGCGCTCCCGCGGCCTAGCATGGTCTGCGGCACGTTTTGTCTCCAGACCGTTGATCACCGACACCCGCGAGGGGAGGTTCGAGGGCTGGCGAGCCTTTGAACCGCAATAATGAGCACGTTCACGTCAGAACCGGGCATCAGGCTCGGCGGCCGGTACCGGCTCGAAGACCGGCTTGCCACGGCTGCCGGCTGGTCCGCGTGGAAAGCCATCGACGAGATCCTCGCCCGGCCCGTGAGCGTCATCACGTTTGAGGCCGGATTTCCGCGGCTCGAGCAGGTGGTGACTGCGGCGCGCGCCGCCAGCCGGCTGACCGACACCCGGCTGACGCAGGTATTCGACGTCGAAGACACCTGGGACCACGCCTACATCGTGCTGGAGTGGCCGGTCGGTGACTCGCTCGCCGAACTGGTGGCAGCCGGGCCGATGGATCCAGCTACCGGAGCCCGGATCGTGGCCGAGGCAGCAGCCGCGCTGTCCGGTGCGCACGCGGCGGGCCTGGCGCACCTGTGCCTCCGGCCGGACAGCGTCAGGTGGACCGCCGGGGGTGGCGTGAAAGTCACCGGCCTCGGTATTGACGCCGCACTGTCAGGCGTCATGTCCGAGGATCCGGAGCTCGCCGACACCAGGGGCCTCGGTCAACTGCTTTACTCCGTGCTGACCGGGTTCTGGCCGGGTCCGGACTACCCCGAACTGCCGCCCGCGCCGGAGTCGGACGGCCAGCCCCGGCGGCCGGGTCAAGTGCGGGCCGGAGTGCCGGACGTACTCGACGACGTGACCGAGCGGGCGCTGGCGCTACCTGGCCAGGACAGCCATGAGCCGTTCACCGCGCCAGCGGAACTGGCGGCCGCCCTGCGCGCCGCCATCCCGCCAGTCCAGGTGCCCCCGGCCGCAGCACAGTACGATCAGCGGCGGGATGCGGATCACCGGTCATCTCAGCGCAGCAGCCAGCTGCGAACCATGGCGCAGCGCACCCTGGGGCAGCGAGTCGAGCCGCGGCAAACCCGGCCGAGCTACGAGGCCTACCAGGAGGCCGGACGGGTCGGTCGGCGCGCTTCCGTTCGCGCGATCGCGATCGGCGCCCTCGTCCTGATTGCCGTGGCAGGTGCCAGCACCGCCGCCCTCCATTTCCTGCACAAGTCGCCACCGGCCGCCACGAACAGCAGATCCCACAGCCCGTCCGCAAGCTCGCCGGCCAGCAGCCTCACCGCTATCACGCCCCAGTCGGCACTCGGTTTCGACGCGCTCAACCCCGCCGGAGATGCCGGGGACGAGAACTCCGATCAAGCGCGGAACGTGCTTGATGGCAACCCGCAAGGCTGGAATACCCAGTACTACCGCAGCGCCCATTTCGGCAACCTCAAAGCCGGCACGGGCTTCATCCTGAACCTGGGCGCTCCAGCCCAGGTCAGCTCGGTCACGGTGACATTCGGTACCGCGGTCGGCGCCATCGCTCAGCTCAAGGTGGGCAACTCTGATGTCCGGAGCCCTAGCAACCTAGCCGCCATGCATACCGTGGCCCCACCCAGTAGGGTCGCTGGCGCCTACACCTTCACGATCAAACATCCGGTTTCAGGCCAGTACCTGGTGATCTGGTTCACCAAACTGCCGCCGCTGGCTGGTAAGCCAGGCTGGTTCGAGGCGCAAATCTTCAAAGTCGCCGTAACCGGCACGTCCTGAGTGCTGGATCCTCGGGACCTCGCTGCTATGGCGCTGTCCGGCGATTCAGTATCATTGTCAGGAGGGCCTGCCCGACCGTGGGTCGGCCCGTTCCCTTCCCGGTGATTCATGCCGCGCTATGGTGAGCGCCGTGAGCGTATTGCACCGCCGCTACGTGTGTTGCAGGTCACAGGCTGCCGGCTATCACAGCGCGCGGGCCGATGGCGGGGGGAGGAGCCACGGAATCCGATCAGGCGTCCGGCCGCTACTCCTTGCCAGAGCCGCGGCATCCCGGTGACGTGCAGCCTTCCCCGCGGCATGACCAGGACGCCGTGTCTGATGCCGAACTGCTGCAACGGCATGTTGATGGCGACTCAAACGCTTTCGGCGTGCTTTTCGAGCGCCACAGGGACCGGCTGTGGGCGGTGGCGATCCGCACTCTGGGTGACCCAGAAGAAGCGGCAGACGCGCTCCAGGATGCGATGATTGCTGCCTTCAGGCGCGCCGCGAGCTTCCGTGGCGACTCCGCCGTCACGACCTGGCTGCACCGGATAGTGGTGAATGCAGCACTTGACCGTATGCGCCGCCGCGCCGCACGGCCGACTACCGCAGGTCAGGACGACGAGGCCCTCGACACGCTTGCCGTAGTAGCCGGCGGGCAGCCGCTCTCCGATCCGTCTGGCACCACGGATACCGCGATCGACGTCATGGCGGCGCTCCGCCAGCTCGTCCCTGACCAGCGGGCTGCGCTGGTCCTGGTCGACATGCTCGGCTACTCGATCGCGGACGCGGCGGAGGTACTGGGCGTTTCCGAAGGAACCGTCAAGAGCCGTGCCGCCCGCGGGCGGGCCCGGCTTCTGCCCAGACTCGCGCATCTGCGCCCAGGTGCGGTCCCGAGTCAGGATGCCGGGAACCGTACGGCTGGCCCGCGCGTCCAACCTGCGCAGGAGGGGGGTGATGAGGCCCTATGAATCGTCATGCCACTCTGGACGAGCTCGCCAGGCTTGGCGCCGACGATCTGCGGTCGCGCAAGGCTGCGAGAATCGGCCGTCACCTGGCTACCTGTCCCAGCTGCACAGAGCGCAACAGCCAGCTCTCGGCAATTCCCGCCCTGCTTTCTAGCGTTCAGTTCCCTGAGATGCCAGCGAGTCTGGCCGTCAGAATCGACAGCACCCTCGCCGCCGAGGCGGCACACCGCATAGCTGCCGAGCCCGCCACCGAGGCGGGCCGCAGGGACCTGCCGTCCCAGGCCGCACGCGGCCGGGCCCGGCGCGGCCTTGACCGGCCGCGGACTGGCCGGCCTGGCTGGCGGTTCCCGGTGCCGGCCACCCGGGTGCTGGCTACGGCAGCTGCCATCATCGTTGTCGGATTCGGCGGCTACGCGATAGCCACGCACGCCGGTGTCTCCTCATCAGGCAGTTCCGCCAGCAGTGGCGTGGCGAGCCCGCCGGTGTCCTCGCAGGTCTCGCTTGGACCGCCGGTCACTTACCGTGAGAACGACTCGTCCAAGACCATCCAGACCGTGAATGCCAGCACGAACTACCAGCCTGCGACGCTGGCCAATCAGGCCGGCGCTGCGCTGTCCGAGGCGAGGATGGAGGGCATGCACTCAGGCTCGACGAGGAGCTTCGACACCAACCTGGCACCGACCAGCACCGCGAACAGCAATGACACCCTCGGGGGCACGGCCACTGCCGCGGCTGGCTCGGCTCCCTCGAAGCTAACGGGCTGTATCGACCGGGTGATCACGCCAGGGCAGGTCGTGCTGCTGGTAGAAAGCGCCAACTTCGAGGGCAAGCCTGCCACGATCCTCGTGACGGCTCCGGCGTCGGTGAGCGGGACCACCCGGCCGAAAGAGGCAGAGATCTGGGCACTCGGGGAGGCTTGCTCGGCTACCAACAGCGATGTGCTCGATCATGTTAAAGTCGCTCGCCTTTAGGCGCATCCTGCCGGGGAATCTCCAGAACCGGCTGATGGTTATGCCGGTGCACTCGAGAGGGGCAGGACTGCAGTGAGCGACGTTCGCGATGTAATCGTCATCGGCTCCGGGCCGGCTGGTTATACAGCTGCGCTCTATGCCGCCAGGGCGCGGCTGAGTCCGCTTGTCTTCGAGGGCTCGGTTACGTCCGGCGGTGCACTGATGAACACTACGGATGTCGAGAACTTCCCCGGCTTCCCTGACGGCGTCCTCGGGCCGGACCTGATGGACCAGCTGCGTAAGCAAGCAGAACGCTTCGGCGCCGAGTTGCTCGCCGAGGACGTGACCGAGGTGGACCTGAGGGCCACACCGAAGGTCGTCAAAGCTGGCGAGGACACGTACCTGGCGAGGACCGTGATCATCGCGACTGGCTCGGGGTACCGCGAACTGGGCGCACCTGGCGAGAAGCGACTCTCCGGTCATGGCGTGTCCTGGTGCGCTACCTGTGACGGCTTCTTCTTCCGCGAGCAGGACATCGCGGTGATCGGCGGCGGTGACACGGCAATGGAGGAGGCGACGTTCCTCACCAGATTTGCCCGTAGCGTAACGGTCGTCCACCGCCGGGACACTTTGCGCGCGTCGAAGATCATGCAGGACCGGGCGATGGGCAACCCGAAGATCAGGTTCGCCTGGGACAGCGAGGTCACCGAAGTGCTCGGCGAAGACCGCCTGACGGGGCTGCAGCTACGGAACGTCAAGACCGGCGCAGTGAGCACGCTCGAGGTCACCGGGATGTTTGTGGCCATCGGCCACGACCCCCGCAGCGGGTTGTTCGCCGGACAGCTTGCTACTGACGCTGACGGTTACTTGCAGGTCCAGCACCCGTACACGCGTACGGCAATCGACGGCGTCTTCGCGGCTGGCGATGTCGTTGACAGGACGTACCGGCAGGCCGTCACGGCGGCGGGCACCGGTTGCTCGGCCGCAATTGACGCGGAGCGCTGGCTGGCCGAGCACTCCGCATGAAATGACCAGGCCGGCCAAGTAGTGGCGTCGCCGACTACGCCCGGCTGACGGAGACTGCGTGCCACCTCGGCAGGCAGGACCGAATAGATGAAGGGAAGTCCTGGAAGTGGGCGCAACCAAGGCAGTGACCGACGAGACCTTTGAGGCCGAGGTACTGAAAGCCACCAAGCCGGTCATTGTTGACTACTGGGCCGAATGGTGCGGGCCGTGCCGCCAGGTCGCCCCCGTGCTGGAGGAGATCGCATCCGAGCACGGCGACAAGATCGACGTCGTGAAGCTCAACGTCGACGACAACCCTGCCGTCACCAAGCGCTACGGGATCATGAACATCCCGACCATGAGCGTGTTCAAGGACGGACAGGTCGTCAAGGAGATCGTTGGCGCGAAGCCGAAGTCCGCCCTGCTGCGGGACCTCGCCGACTTCATCTGATCTCGATTCTTCGGCCCCGGCGGGGGGCGGGGATGCCCTGCGAGCGCATCCCCAAGTCCCGGCGGCTTGCGCGGACGCTCTGCGGGCTTGCACAGGCACGCGCACTTAGCGCCCATCCGGCCCGAGACGCGTAGACCGACACGTCCGTAGGCCACGCTTACGCCCGCTCCCGCATCCCCGCCCCCCGCCGGACGTCACAATCGGCCCAACCCGCTTCATGGCCGCTGTCGCGCCCCCGCGCTCGCCCTGCCTGGCGATCAAAGGCAGGCAGACGCAGGCCACTTAGCTGATCCTCGGCATTCCGAGGTGGCTGGCAGGCGTCAGGGCGGCCCGCCCTCCTGCTACATCTGTGATCACGACTCCGGTACTGTCTCCCGGTCGCGGTCGTGCGCGGATTTGCCCGCCGTCGTGCGGGCTCTGGGTGCCCCCAGCGGCCTTCGGCGGCGGCGGCTGGTGTGAGGCTAGCCACCGGCCCTTCTCCGGCTTCTCCGGCGTTCTCAGCCCGGCTATCGGTGCCCTTGACCGGCCTCCGGGCCGCGGCCGCCATCCCGGTCAGCGCTAGAAACGCCTCGTCCAGCGACGGCTGGCGCAGACTGCGCTAACCCGGTGACCGCCGCGGCAGGCCTCGTCAGGTCCCTGGCCAGCGGTACACCGGCCATGGTCCCGCTGCTGCAGACCGCCTGCTGGGTGGCCGGGCTGCGACTCGTGCCTGGCATCCTGGCCGTCCGCCGCTGGCAGGCACCGTCCTGAGACGAGCGAGTGCCTCCGCATGACTAGCCCTTGGTCCTCGGTCTCGCGGTCGCGCTGCCAGCGCCGGTAAAGATCGGCGAACTCGATGTGCATGTGTTCGGTGAGATCGTCTGGGGTGACCCTGCCAGCGATCGCAATCGTCGCGCGAATCTGAGCCAGGTACTGGGTACAGCCGTGGCACCGGGCCAGATGCTTCTCGAGCCGCCGCCGGTCCACTCGGCTCAGAGCCCCTTCTAGGTAGTCCGTCACAAGTTCGACGGCCTGCTGGCAGACCAGACTGTGACGGGCGCGAGCGAGCCCTGAGAGGCCAGATGGTCGACAACTGAGCCCGTCAGTTGCCCGCCGAGCCCGCCGGTCTGGTAGGTGCCTGCCTCCGTCAGCGCGCCGGAAGGCGAACGGCGATAGGCGACGACCCCGTTCCCGGCCGTGTTGTCGGTCTGGACGAACACGGCGCGGCCGGCCCCGCGGCCGGAGCCGAAATACCGGTGGCCAGAGTGCG
>DATMMA010000206.1:0-3201 GCA_035570295.1 Streptosporangiaceae bacterium | reverse complement strand
GGCCCTGCCTGCACGTCAGCCGCAGGAATGGTGTCCGGGCTGAGGCGGCGAATCCCGTCGACGATGTTGCGTGATACGGCCTTCTCATCGACGTCGCACAGCCGGACGAAGACATCCGCGTACTCAGTCTCGGTACGCACGAAGATGCGCGCGCTGACCGGTCCGACGAGATCCTGATCGGCCGCGAATGGCGTAGAGGTGTAAGTGAGCACGTCGGACCGGGACTCGATCGGGCCGTTGTCGACTTGCTTACCCGGTGGCTGCAGCAGAGGGCCGCCAGCTGACGGTGTCGGCTCGGCCGGGTCATACACGAACCAGGCAGGCAAGGGATCGCCCGGCTCGGCTTCCGGCGCCAGGCGGCCGGCCGTGCGAAGGTAATACGGCGTCGTGTCCACTCCTGGCGGCGGCCACTGCTCGAGCTTGAGCCAGCTTCTGGCCTGCTGGACATACACGCGAACCGGCGGGTCAGCCGGCGGCGGTCCGCCGTCGAGGTGCTGCCGGAGCCAGGCAACGTCCTGCTGGCTGGCGGCCCTCAGCTCGCCAGGCTCGCCGTGCAGCCACGGACCGACAATAAGGGTCGCGGTCACGCCCGCAGCCCGGATCGCCGCATAGTCGCGCAGCTGCTCGGCCAGGAACAAGTCCCACCAGCCGGTCACCATGCTGACCGGCGGCAGTTTGCTCCGATCGGCATGGTCGTGATCCGCGCGGGCCCAGAAGTCGTCACCGCAAGCGGCGTGGTCGACGAAGTCCCGCCAGAATGCGACGGGCCCGCCTGCCACGTCTACGTCCGCGGCTTGCAGCGGCAGCTTCCGCAGTGCTTTCCTCATGCGCGCGAACTGCACGGGGTTCGGCAGCAGGCCGAGTGGATTGCGCTCTTGCCGGCCGATCTGCCCGCTCCAGTTCAGCGCGTTGCGCAGGCCGGGCGCACCGTGCTCGTAGAACGCGGCAGTGATCTTCGCGGCCGTGACGTTCAGCGAGACCGACTCCAGCGGCGGATCCACGTACGGCGCGATGGCCCACTGGGTGTGGCCCAGGTAGCTAGCGCCGGTCATGGCTACCCGGCCGTCGCACCACGACTGCTCGCGCAGCCACGCGACGGTGGCCAGCCCGTCCGCGTGCTCGTGCAGGAACGGACGGAACTGGCCGCCAGAACCGAACGTGCCGCGAGTACTCTGGACGAACACCTGGAATCCCCGGCGGGCTAGCGGTGCCACGAACACCATTCCGGCGAACCCGGCCCGGCCGTATGGGGACCGGATAAGCACCACGGGCATCGGAGCGTCGTTGCGCGCCGGGCGGTAATGGTCGCCGAGCAGTACCACGCCGTCGGGCATTGGCACGGCGAGGTTTCGCCGCACGGTGAACGGCTCAGCCGGGCCGGACAGTCCGATCGCTGCATCAATGGCAGCGCCCGCAATACGCGCTAGTGGATTCATCAGCGAGCCTCCGGCTTCAGGCTAGACCGTCCGGACCCGAATACTCCGTAAGCCAATCTTCGGCCGCAGCCGACCGGCCGGCCAGTGCGCGTTCCCGGGTTGGTTAACAATGACCTTATTGTTGGTGATATCAGCCTGCGCTGCGAAGGGCGGGAGGCGATGGCGCCGGACTTCAATCTCATCGACCCGGACGTTTACCAGCGAGGCGGGCCGCCGCACGCCGAGTTTGCCTGGCTGCGCGCGCACGATCCGGTGTTCTGGCACGCCAACGGCGGCGAGCCAGGCTGGCCCGGCTTCTGGGCAGTGACCCGGCACTCCGACATCGCGCAGGTGTCCCGGCATCCGGAGATCTTCTCTTCCGCCCGGCGGCTGTGCCTGTTCGGCGAGATCCCCGAGGAGCACATCGAGCTGCAGCGGCTGATGATGCTCAACATGGACCCGCCGCAGCACACCAGGCAACGCGCCTTCGTCAACCGCGGTTTCACGCCGCGCATGATCGGACGTCTCGAAGAGCACATCGCGCAGATCTGCCACGAGCTGCTTGACGACGTGCAGGACGCGGGTCGTGCCGACTTCGTCACCGAGATCGCCGCGCCGCTGCCGCTCTGGGTCATCTGCGAGCTTGTCGGCGCGCCGGTCGAGGACCGCGACCGGATCTTCGAGCTGTCGAACCTGCTCATCGGCTCGGCTGACCCTGAGTTCCAGGTAGGGCCGGGAGCGCAGCGGAACGCGGCGGCTGAGGTCTACGCCTACGGCGCTGCGCTCGCCGAGCGCCGCCGGGCCGAGCCCGCCGACGACATCGTCACCCGGCTGCTGCAACCAGACGACAAGGGCGAGGCCCTGACCAGCGACGAGTTCGACCTGTTCTTCCTGTTGCTCACCGTGGCCGGGAACGAGACAACCAGGAACGCGGCCGCCGGCGGCATGCTCGCGCTGTTCGAGCATCCGGAGCAGTGGAGGCGGCTGATCGAGGACCCCGGTCTCATCCCGATAGCGGCCGAGGAGATCGTGCGTTGGGTCAGCCCGGTGAACATGTTCCGCCGCACGGCCATGCAGGACACCGAACTGGGCGGCCAGCGGATCGCCGCGGGGGACAAGGTGGTGGTGTTCTACGCCTCAGCCAACCGCGACGAGGCGGTCTTCGCCGAGCCTGACCAGTTCGACGTGAGCCGTGACCCCAACCCGCACGTCGGCTTCGGCGGCGGAGGGCCCCACTTCTGCCTCGGGCGGCACCTCGCCGCGCTGGAGCTTCGCGTCCTGCTGCAGGCACTGACCGAGCGGATGCCCGGCATCCGGCTCGCGGGCGAGCCCAGCAGGCTGCGATCGAACTTCATCAATGGCATCAAGCACATGCAGGTCAGCTTCTAGGCAGGTAGGCAGCTCGCAGGTAGGCGTCCCTCGGGAGAACCGGGCCTCAAATGGTTCAGCCCGCGCATGCGTCTTACTGAAACCAGCGCCGCTCTTGCTCCAGTCCGTCGCGCATAGTAGAACGAACCGGTGGGAAGACAGTCGGCCGTCGTGCTTTACGTACTCGCGCTGGTAGCCGTCGTGGTCGGCGTGGACGTCCTATTCTTCAGGCACTACTTCTGGGCGCGGCTGATGGTAAACGTCGGGATCGTCCTGGTTTTCGCAGCGGTCTATTTGAGGTTCCTGAAGCGCCCGTAAGCGCAGCCACCGCAATGCGGCTCACTCAGCTTCACGGCGAACCCAAATCAGCCGGGCTGGCTCCTTAGATACTGACCTGGCCTGGTTCCAAGCAGTGCCA
>DATMMA010000205.1:0-25094 GCA_035570295.1 Streptosporangiaceae bacterium | reverse complement strand
GGTTCCCGGCCAGTCCAGTTCTCCCGGGGTGAATCCCGCGGCATGCACCTGCACGATGACGTCGTTCTCGGCGGCGTGCGGATAGGGCATTTCGGTCAGTGAGAGCCCGCCGAGTCCCGCATCACGTTCCCGGACTGTGATGGCTTGCATGGCAGTTCCTCTATGGTGAGGATCGGATCCGGACCGCTCCTTCGGGCGAAGGTTGCCTCGCCGACGACCGGAGCATGCAGGCATACCTGCGCCGCTACGAGACCGATACCCCGATAGCTTCCGGGCAACAGCTCGACTGATCGGTCTCGCTCGCCACGCCGCAGCCACGCTCTTCAGGTCGAGATGGCCTGACCAGGCCCGGGCACCCCGGTCCTGGGCTGGTCAGCGGGCTGCGCGGCTCCTGCCGGAGCCCTGCCGCGGCACGCTGCCGGGCTCGCCGTCGCCGTGCTGGCCGCTGGAGGGCGGTGTCGAGCCGGGCGGTGTCACCTGACCGGCCCCCTCGGTCGCGAGAGCTTCGCGGCCGCCGGCCTTACGGCGCATCGTGATGACGAGCCAGCTCACGCCCGCTACCACCAGGATGGTGCCGAGCGTCCAGCCGAGCGCAGTGGTGCCGACGCCCACGTACTTCAGGCCGGAAGCGAAGATCACGAAGAGGATGACCGGACGGATGAACTTGTCCGGAGCGCTTGACGACAGGAGCGAGCCGATGAGCACTGCGGGCACGCTGCCAAGGATGAGAGAAATCGTCACGCCGAATTCGACGTGCCCGAAGACGAGCGCCCCGAGTGCCGCAGCCAGAGTCAGCGGCACCGCCTGAGTCAGGTCAGTGCCGACCAGCCGCCCCGCGCTGATCATGGGGTAGAGGAACAGCAGCAGGACGATCATCAGCGAGCCGGACCCGACCGAGGTAAGCCCGACGATCACGCCGCCGACCATGCCGATGACGACGGTGGGCAGCGGCCGGACCACCAGGTCACGTAGTGCGGCGGTGCGGTCCTGGCCGGCTCGCGCGTCCATCACGTAACGGATAACCATGGCCGCCGCCCCGGTCAGCAACGCAGCGCCGAGGGCCTGCTCGACATGGGTCGGTCCGGCCGAGTCGCTGCCGCCAAGCAGGTGAAGCAAGTAAGTGCCCAAGAAGGCCAGCGGCACTGACCCCAGCGCTAGCCACCCGACAAGGCGGAAATTGACCGTACCCTTCCGTATATGCACGGCCGCGCCGACCGGTCGCATCAGCACGGCGGCGACCAGGTCGCTCGAGATGGCGGCAGGTGCCTTCACGCCGAATAGCAGGATCAGCATCGGAGTCATCAGTGCTCCGCCGCCGGCCCCGGTCATGCCGACGAGGAGGCCGACAACCGCGCTGCCGAGCACGATGTAGGGGTCGATATGCACCTGCGTACCTCCGGTGGCCGAGTACCGGGATTGCGCGTTCCGGTGTGAAAGGGGGTAGAGCTATTCGGAGTTCTCGAGTTCTCCGACAATACCCGCCGGATCGGAAGGTTATTACTGTGACAGCACTATTTCAGTGCCGCCGGCCGCACCGGCCGCCTTGGTCACCGCCCGCCGTCGGTACTCTGTAACCGTGCCTGTGCAGTCGGTGTACCCCCTGCTCGAGCCGCTGCTCCCGCTGGTGCGCAAGCCAATCCAGTACGCAGGCGGCGAGCTGAACTGTGTCGTCAAGGACTGGGACAGCTGCGACGTTCGCTGGGCGCTGATGTATCCGGACGCTTACGAGGTCGGGCTGCCGAACCAGGGTCTCCAGATCCTGTACGAGGTACTGAACGAGCAGGACGGGGTGCTGGCCGAGCGCACTTACAGCGTCTGGCAGGACCTTGAGGCGCTGATGCGAGAGCACTCAGTGCCCCAGTTCACTGTCGACGGCCACCGGCCGGTGCGGGCGTTTGACCTGCTCGGGGTCAGCTTCGCAACCGAGCTCGGGTACACCAATCTGCTCACCGCCCTGGACCTAGCGCGGATCCCGCTGGCCGCGACCGATCGTGGTGACGATGATCCGATCGTGCTGGCAGGCGGCCATGCGGCATTCAACCCCGAGCCGATCGCGGAGTTCATCGACGGTGCTGTGCTCGGCGATGGCGAGGAGGCGGTGCTGGCGATCACCGCGCTGGTCAGGTCGTGGAAAGCGGCCGGCCGGCCGGGCGGGCGGGATGGCCTGTTGCTTCAGCTCGCCAGCCGCGGCGGCGTGTACGTGCCGCGGTTCTACGACGTGTCGTACCGGCCGGACGCGGCGATCGGCGCCGTGGTGCCTAATCGCCCGGGCGTGCCGCGGTCCGTGGCCAAGCACACCGTGACGGACCTGGACTCCTGGCCGTATCCGGCCAGGCCGCTGGTACCGCTGGCGGAAACCGTGCACGAGCGGTTCAGTGTCGAGATCTTCCGCGGCTGCACCAGGGGCTGCCGGTTCTGTCAGGCCGGCATGATCACCCGGCCGGTGCGGGAGCGGTCGATCACCGCGATCGGATCGATGGTCGAGGCCGGGCTGGCCGCCAGCGGCTTCAGCGAGGTGGGGCTGCTGTCGCTGTCGAGCGCCGATCACAGCGAGATCAACGAGATTGCCGTCGACCTGGCCGACCGGTACGAGGGCACGAACACCGGCTTGTCGCTGCCGTCTACCAGGGTGGACGCGTTCAACGTGACGCTCGCAAACGAGCTCAGCCGAAACGGGCGGCGGTCCGGGCTGACATTCGCGCCGGAGGGCGGTTCGGACCGGATCCGCAAGGTGATCAACAAGATGGTCACCGAGGACGACCTGATCAAGACCGTCACCACCGCTTACGCGAGCGGCTGGCGGCAGGTGAAGTTGTACTTCATGTGCGGCCTGCCGACCGAGACTGACGAGGACGTGCTGGCCATCGCCGCCCTGGCCCGACGGGTCATCCAGGCAGGCCGGGAGGCCACCGGGCGCCACGACATCCGGTGCACGGTGTCGATCGGCGGCTTCGTCCCGAAGCCGCATACTCCCTTCCAGTGGGCCGCCCAGTGCGATCACGAGACCGTCGATGCCCGGCTGAAGGCTCTGGGGGCCGCGATGCGTGCCGACCGGCGTTACGGGAAGGCCATCGGGTTCCGTTACCACGACGGCAAGCCCTCGATCGTCGAGGGCCTGCTGTCTCGCGGTGACCGGCGGGTTGCCAAGGTCATCAGGGCGGTCTGGGAGGATGGCGGGCGGTTCGACGGCTGGAGCGAGTCGTTCTCGTTCGAGCGCTGGGAGAAATGCGCGGCGGTGGCACTCGCGGCAGAAGGTGTGGACCTGGCCTGGTACACCACGCGGGAGCGCGGCTACGACGAGATCCTGCCCTGGGATCACCTGGACGCCGGGCTGGAGCGGGACTGGCTGTGGCAGGACTGGCTGGCGTCGATCGACCTGTCCGGCGCCGCGGAGGTTGACGACTGCCGCTGGACACCGTGCTTCGAGTGCGGAGTCTGCCCGGCGATGGGCACGGAGATCGAGACCGGGCCGACCGGGAAGCGTCTGCTGCCGCTGAGTGTTGTACAAGATGGATTTTCAGAGGCCAGGGATCTGCCTGGAATTAAGGATCTTTCGGGGGACCAGGCCCGTTCAAGGGTCGAGGGCTTCCCGGAGCCCAGGGAAGATTTCCGGCCTGAGGGGGATGCTGCGGCCGATGCGACAGGGGCAGGCGCGCCTGGAGTCAGCGCGGCGGCGGCCCGCGGGGCCAGTTCACCTGGCGGCGGGGTTAGCCGTGGCGCGTAAGCAACCGCCGCGGCCGACTGGGCCGGCGCCGCTGCCAGCAGTACAGCGGTTGACGGTCCGATACGCAAAGCGTGGCAGGATGCGGTTCACGAGTCATAGAGACATAGCCCGTGCAGTGGAACGGGCAGTCCGGCGCGCCGGGCTACCAGTCGCGCACTCGGCTGGTTTCTCGCCGCATCCCAAGATTTCTTACTCTGGCGGGGCGCCCACCGGGGCCGCCAGCGAGGCCGAGTTCCTCGAGATCTCCCTGACGGCAGAGCTTGATCCTGCCGTTGTCAGGGATCGGCTGGACGCGGCCCTGCCGGACGGGATCGATGTGATCGAGGTTGCCGACCTGGCCGCCGCACCGGCGCCACGGCTCGAGGCCTCGGAATGGCAAGTCGTACTGCCAGGGGTCGCGCCTGATGACGCGATCTCAGCAGTCGAGGCGTTTCTTGCCGCCGCTCATGCGGAGGTGGAGCGCCTCACCAGCAACGGAGTCCGCCGGCTCGACACGAGAGCCGGGGTGGTATCGCTAGAGCTAGATCGGCGTGCCACTGTGGACGCGCCGACCGGATGTGCGATACTTCGAATGGTTGTTCGGCACATGACACCGGCCGTACGACCCGAAGACATTCTGGTTGCGCTCCGTCACATGTCGGCCCTGGAGCCTGCGTCGCCTGCTGTGGTGACGCGGTTGGCTCAAGGGCCGCTGGGCATTGATGCTGCCGCCGCACAGGCCAGCGCACCTGGTTCCAGCGTCCCGGCTTACCAGCTGGGTGCGCGGGGACCGGCAGCGCTGGCGGGCCGTCACGGGGCCAGCGCCCCGGAGACGCCCACTAAGGCGGAGGCGCCCCGGCCAGACAGGCGGGGCGCTGAACAAGGACAGGTAATGGCAACGTGCCTGGTAGCGGGGGACGCCAGTACGGCGGCTACCGCTCCAGCCAGCGCGTACGAACAGCTCCCGCGTGGCGCGGAGCGGCCCATTGAGGCTGCCTGCGCCCGGGAGCCTGACGGGAGAGAACGCCCGAATGCTCGAGATCGAGCGAGAGAACAGAGAGTCAGCTGATGGTCCGATCGGATCCGGCGGTGGCGCAGGGACATCCGGGTCAGCCGGAGACAATAACAGCCAGGCGGGCAGCCCGGCACGACGGACTCGCCGAGCAGTAACCCGGCCAGCAGGACCGCCCGAGGCTGTCCCGCCGGCGGCTGCGCAGCCGTCGGCAGGTGAGCCGTCGGCCGATGGGATGCCTGCGGCCAGCGGTAGCGCGGCGGGCACTGCAGCGACGGGCGTCGCGGCTGGTGCGGGGCGGAGGCGACCATCTCGGTCGCGCTCAGCCGGCGCCACGCCGGCCGAGTCCAGTTCGGCAGGATCCAGTTCGCAAGAGTCCAGTTCGTCCGAGTCCGCAGGGCCTGAGGCCGGTTCGGTCGGGTCCGGCGCAGCCCACTTCGGACCTGGCGCGGGCCAGTCCGCGTCGGCCGAATCTGGCGCTGGCGGGTCTGACTCAGGTCAGGCCGCAACGGCTGAATCCGGCGCAAGCACGACGGGCACCGGCGAAGCCGGTAACAGGGCGCCGGCGCGCCGCAGCCGCTCCGGCCGCGGCCGGGCCGCACAAACCGCAGCGGCCGAATCTCAGCCAGCCCCGGATCGGCCAGCGCAGGATCAAGTTGCCCAGGATCAGCCAACACAGCAGCAGCCAGCGCGGCACGTGCCGGCCTGGCGCGAGCCTGCCAAGCCTGATGCTGGGCAGGCACAGTCTGGGCAGGGCGAGTCGCTTGCCGCGCCCGCGCCGGCCCCGGTGACCTTCCAGCCGCCGCTAGTCATCTTCCAGGCGCCCGAGATCCCGGTCGCGCGCGCGACACAGACACACCAGCCGCCGCGCCCGGAGTCCGGGCCTGGCTTCGCGGCCGGCCGCGACCCGGACAGCGACGGCGAGGACAGCGCGGGTGACGGCGGCGGCCGCGAAGATGGCGCTCAGGGCGCCAGCGGCAGGCGCCGTCGGCGTGGCGGTCGCGGCCGGGGCAAGGCGGGCGGTGAGAGCACCGACGGCGCCGCTGCGGTCGTCGCGGACGAGCGCCCTGAGCCGGAGCAGACTGATGGCGCCGCTGGCGAGCACGACGACGAGGCCGGGGCTGGCGGCACTGGCAAGCGCCGCCGCCGCCGTCGCCGGAGCGGAGCTAATGGTGACGGCGAGTCCGTTGCCGCGGCCGTCGAGGCAGACGACCCGCCCAACACGGTCGTGCACGTCCGTCCACCGCGCGAAAAGGCGGACGTTACCGACGTCAGGGCCATCAGGGGCTCGACCCGGCTAGAGGCGAAACGGCAGCGCCGCCGGGAAGGGCGTGAATCCGGCCGCCGCCGGCCGCCGATCATCACCGAGTCGGAATTCCTGGCCCGTCGTGAGGCGGTCGAACGCGTCATGATCGTGCGGCAGCACGACGACCGGACCCAGATCGCCGTCCTGGAGGACGGCGTGCTGGTCGAGCATTACGTGGACAAGGCCAGCCACCAGTCCTACGTCGGCAACGTCTACCTCGGCAAAGTGCAAAACGTGCTGCCCTCGATGGAGGCCGCCTTCGTCGACATCGGCAAGGGCCGCAACGCCGTGTTGTACGCGGGCGAGGTGAACTTCGACGCCAGCGGGCTCGAAGGCGAATCCAAGCGGATCGAGTCCGCCCTGAAATCAGGTCAGTCGATCCTGGTGCAGGTCACCAAGGATCCGATCGGCCACAAGGGTGCGCGGCTGACCAGCCAGGTCAGCCTGCCCGGCCGGTACCTGGTGTACGTGCCCGGTGCCAGCATGACGGGCATCAGCCGGAAGCTGCCCGACACCGAGCGCAGCCGGCTGAAGCAGATCCTCAAGCAGGTAATGCCCGAACACGCAGGCGTGATAGTCCGGACCGCGGCTGAGGGAGCCTCCGAAGAGGAACTGTCCCGCGATGTGGCCAGGCTGGCCGCTCAGTGGGAGGCCATTGAGAAGAAGGCGAAGACGGCCAGCGCGCCGGAATTGCTCTACAGCGAGCCGGACCTGACCCTGCGCGTGGTCAGGGACATCTTCAACGAGGACTTCACCAACCTGATCATCGCGGGCGACGGCGAGTGGGACCTGGTGGACGAGTACGTCCGCTATGTGGCCCCGCACCTGGCGGACCGGATGCAGCGCTGGGACGGCGACAAGGACGTCTTTGCCGCGTACCGGATCGACGAGCAGCTTGCCAAGGCGCTGGAGCGGAAGGTCTGGCTGCCGAGCGGCGGCTCACTGGTAATCGATCACACCGAGGCCATGACCGTCATCGACGTGAACACCGGCAAGTTCACCGGCCAGGGCGGCAACCTGGAACAGACGGTCACCAGGAACAACTTGGAGGCGGCCGAGGAAATCGTTCGCCAGCTGCGGCTTCGCGACCTCGGCGGCATCATCGTCATCGACTTCATCGACATGGTCCTGGAAAGCAACCGCGAGCTGGTGCTGCGCAGGCTCCTTGAGTGCCTGGCCAGGGACCGGACGAAGCACCAGGTCGCGGAGGTCACCTCGCTGGGCCTGGTGCAGATGACCCGCAAGCGAGTCGGCTCAGGCTTGCTGGAGGCCTTCTCGGTGCCGTGTGAGCACTGCAACGGCCGCGGCGTGATCGTCTCCCTCGAACCGGTGGATCACTCGCACGGCCGTGACAGCGGTTCCGCCAAGGACACCAATTCGTCCAGGAACGCCCACTACCGGGATGGCAGTAGCCAGGATTCAGGCGGCAGCAAGGGCGGTCACGGCCGTAGCAGGGGAGGCGGCTCGCGGGCGGCCAGCAGCTCCGATGCAGCTGCCGAGGCCGAGTCGGGCGCCGATACGGCCCCCTCTTCTGACTCGCCGCCGTCGCCGGCCATCGTGGCGAGCGGGACAGGCAGAAGCCGCGGCTCACGCTCCCGCGCGGCCAGGCCCGCGGGACCGCCAGAACCGCTAGTGGCCGACAGGGTGCCCGCAGCGGAGTCCGCTTCGGACGGCTCTGCGCACGGCAGCACCGTGACTGACGGCGCTCTGACTGACGGCGCGGTGACGGGCACAACGGTCACCGATGCAGCAGTGACCGGCCAGCAAGGCGCCGGGGCAGGCGACGCCAGCGCGCAAGAGACCAGCGCATATGAAGCCGGAGCGCATGAGACTGAAGCGGCCGCAGCCGTGGTCCCCGGTGCCGGCGTCAGCGAGCCGGACGCCGCGGCAGTTGGCCAGGGCGCTAGCACTGTGCAGGGTGCTGGTCCGGACGCAGAGTCGGCGGACGTCTGACTAGCCTCCTGGTCTGATATGCTGCTTGGTCGGCGCATGTGACAGGCTCAGGTGGCCACGCGGCCCGATGGCTCGACAGCGCAATGTCAGGAAGCTCGCCTCCTCCTTGGAGTCTCGCGCGGGCTGGCACAAAGAGGAGAGAACTCTCGGTGTACGCGATCGTGCGCTGCGGTGGCAGGCAGGAGAAGGCGTCCGTTAACGACGTCCTGACCATCGACAAGCTGTCTGGTGAGGTCGGGGAAAGCATCACGCTCCCTGCCTTGCTAGTCGTGGACGAAGGCAAGGTCATCAGCGACCCCGCGGAACTTGGCGGTTATCAGGTCACCGCCGAGATCGTGGGTGCCGCAGCGGGCCCCAAGATCAACATGATCCACTACAAGAACAAGACCGGTTACCGCCGCCGCCTGGGCCATCGGCAGAAGTACACCCAGGTCCGCGTTACCGGCATCGGAGCCGCCAAGGTCGGCGCCGGTTCGAGCAAGAAGGGCTGAGCCGAGATGGCACACAAGAAGGGCGCGTCGTCCAGCCGGAACGGGCGGGACTCCAATGCGCAACGGCTCGGCGTGAAGCGGTTCGGCGGTCAGGTCGTAGGCGCTGGCGAGATCATCGTGCGTCAGCACGGCACGCACTTCCACCCCGGCATCGGAGTCGGCCGCGGCGGGGATGACACCCTGTTCGCGCTGGTTGACGGCAAGGTCGAGTTCGGCCGGCGGCGCGGCCGCCGGTCTGTGAGCGTGCTGCCGGTCGGGGCTGGGGCGACAGCCGCGAGCTAGCGCCACAATCGGCGGTGGGCGGGCCGCAAGCGATCGCGCGCCCGATCCCGGGTAACACAGCTTTGCAGGTAGCGCAGCACACAGCTTTGGGAGGGCGGACCGGAGAGGTCCGCCCTCTTGTTTTCGCGGGAGGGGGTTCCAGTGGCGGAATTCGCTGATCAGGCCGAGGTTCGGGTACAGGCCGGTCATGGCGGCAACGGCTGCGCGTCGATTCACCGGGAGAAGTTCAAGCCGCTCGGCGGGCCCAATGGCGGTAACGGGGGCCGAGGCGGCGACGTGATCATTGAGGTGGATCCCAGCACCGCGACTTTGCTGGACTTTCACCGGCGTCCGGTGCGCCGTGCCGGTAACGGCAAGCCAGGTCTCGGCGCCAACCGCAACGGCGCCGATGGCGACGACCTGGTGCTCAAGGTGCCGGACGGGACCGTCGTCAAGACGACAGACGGTAGGGAACTGGCCGACCTGACTGGTGCCGGGACCCGGTATGTGGCAGCGACCGGCGGGCGCGGCGGCCTCGGCAACGCGGCGCTGGCCTCAGTGAAGCGGAAGGCACCTGGCTTCGCGCTGCGCGGTGAACCTGGGCCCGATCTGCAACTGGTGTTGGAGCTGAAGACGATCGCGGACGCTGGGCTGGTCGGCTTTCCGAATGCTGGCAAGTCGTCACTTATATCCGCCATGTCGGCAGCCCGGCCGAAGATCGCGAACTACCCGTTCACCACGCTGACGCCGAACCTTGGCGTGGTCGAGGCCGGGGACATCCAGTTTGTGGTCGCCGACGTACCGGGCCTGATTCCGGGTGCCAGCACCGGCAAGGGCCTAGGGCTTGACTTCCTCCGGCACATTGAGCGGTGCACGGTCCTGGTGCACGTGCTGGACTGCGCGACTGAGGAGCCGGGCCGGGATCCGCTCAGTGACCTAGAAGCGCTTGAGGCTGAACTGGCCGCCTACGAGGACCTCACCGGCGCGCCGATGGCGGACAAGCCGCGGATGGTCGCTCTCAACAAGATCGATATCCCGGCCGCCCGGGAACTGGCTGACCTGGTCGAACCAGAGCTTGAGGCTCGCGGCCTGACCGTCCACCGGGTATCTGCGGCATCCACCGAGGGACTGCGTGAGCTCGCCTTCACCATGGCTTCGGTGATCGGCGCTGCACGCGCGGCCGCGCCGGCTCCCGAGCCGACCAGGCTGGTGCTCCGGCCAGAGCCTGTGGCGGGACCGGATTTCGAACTCGTGACCACCGGCGAGAACAGCTTCCGGGTCAACGGCGACAAGCCGCGCCGGTGGATTCTGCAGACCGACTTCTCCAACGACGAGGCAGTCGGCTACCTGGCCGACAGGCTTGCGAAGCTCGGCATCGAGCAAGCGCTTGCTGGCGCAGGGGCGACACCGGGCGCTGAAGTACTGATCGGTGACGAAGACAATTCGGTGGTTTTTGACTGGGATCCCGGCGTTCAGGAAGAAGGAGTCACGCTCGGGCCGCGCGGAACCGACGCCCGTCTCGGCTAGCAGCGTCTCGGCTAAGCGCCTGCGAAGCCGCCCGAGCTCGAGGGTCGCCCGCCCGCTGCGGGCACAGCAGTACCCGGATCTCCGGCAGTTCTGGAAATAAAAAAACGCGCTAGGTTCTTATAGCGCGTGAGCGAAAAAAGGTCATGCAGAAACGAAAGCTACCTGGCCCATTTTAAACAATAGGGAGCATGGTTGTCAAACGCGGAACTGGATCGCGAACAACAGTACATTTCCCTGCTCTACTCGCGGCTGGATGACCTGCGGGAGCGCGCCGACCGGCGGCTAGCCGGAGTGCTGCGGCAGACTGGCGGCACGCATCAGGCCAGGGTAGAGCGCGAAATGTTCAATGCCATGTACCGCCGGCAGCTGGCCCAGTTCGACGCTGCCGAGAATGGGCTGTGCTTCGGCCGGCTTGAGTTCGCCGACGGGGAACTGCGCTACATCGGGCGGCTCGGGATTCACTCTGACACTGACGACTACGAGCAGTTGCTGATGGACTGGCGCGCCGATGCGGCCCGGCCGTTCTACCTGGCGACTGCTGCCTCGCCGGGAGACGTCCGGGTCCGCAGGCACATCAAGACCAGCGGACGGAAACTTGCCAACGTGGACGACGAGGTGCTTGACCTAGCCGCGGCCGACCCGTCCCGGCACGAAGGCCTGACCGGCGAGACCGCGCTGCTCGCTGCGCTGACCCGCAGCCGGACCGGCTCGATGACCGACATCGTCGAGACCATCCAGGGCGAGCAGGACGTCATCATCAGGGCGCCGATGCCCGGCGCGCTGGTCGTCCAGGGCGGGCCCGGCACGGGCAAGACTGCGGTCGCCTTGCACCGAGCCGCCTACCTGTTGTACACCTACCGGCGCCAGCTGGAGAAGCGTGGCGTGCTGGTGGTCGGGCCGAATGCCACGTTCTTGCGCTACATCGGCCAGGTGCTGCCCTCGCTGGGCGAGACGAGCGTGCTGCTGTCCACTATCGGCGACTTGTTTCCCGGCATCAGCGCGACAGCGGCCGAGCCCGCCGAAGTGGCCGCGATCAAGGGCAGGATCGCCATGGCCAAGCTGATCGCGGCGGCCGTCAGGGACCGCCAGTATGTGCCCGCCGAGCCGCTCGAAATCAGGGCCGATGTGGCCAGCATCCGCCTCGTGACCGCAGCGGGGCGGGAACAGGCCGCGCCCGAGATCGGTGCGAGCGCCGGCCAGCTGCGACTGACCCCGCGGGCGATATCAAATGCACGAGACCGGGCCAGGCGCTCCAGGCGGCCGCATAACCAGGCGCGGTCTGTCTTTGCCAGGGAGATCGTCAACGCGCTCACCCGGCAGCTGGCGATGCGGATCGGGACCGACGTGCGGACCGGCGAGGGTCTGATGGATCACCAGGACGTCGACGACCTGCGCCGGGAACTGCGCGCCGATCCTGCCGTGCGGGCGGGCATTGCCAAGCTCTGGCCGACGCTGACCCCGCAGCAGCTCGTCGGCGACCTGCTGACTGACCCGGCCAGGCTGGCGTCGGCGGCGCCGCGGATGTCCAAGGCGGACCGGGATGCGCTGCACCGGGAGGCCGGTGCCTCGTGGACGCCCGCCGACGTTCCGCTCCTGGACGAGGCTGCCGAGCTGCTCGGCGACGACGACCAGGCAGCCAGGGCGGCGCAGGCAAGGCGGCGGCGCCGGGAGGAGGCCTACGCCCAGGGCGTCCTCGACATCATCGGGCGGGATGACGAGGACGACCCGGAGGTCCTGATGGGCGCCGATCTCGTCGATGCCAGCCGGCTGGCTGCCCGGTACGAAGAGGAGCAGTACCTGACCGCCGCAGAGCGGGCGGCGGCTGACCGGACCTGGGCGTTCGGGCATGTCATCGTGGACGAGGCCCAGGAGCTGTCGCCAATGGCATGGCGGATGCTGATGCGGCGCTGCCCGGCCAGGTCGCTGACCATCGTCGGGGACGTTGCCCAGACCGGCGACCTGGCCGGCCTCCCGTCCTGGAACGAGGCGCTGGATCCGTATCTAGGGGACCGCTGGCAGCTAGCGCCGCTAACAGTCAACTACCGGACACCTGCCGAGGTAATGGCAGTCGCTGCCGACGTGCTGGCTGAGATCGATCCGGCGCTGCAGCCGCCGCGCTCAGTGCGCGAGTCCGGCTACCAGCCGTGGCATCTGCGGGCAGAGCCTGGCGAGCTCGAGGCGGCCGTAGTACAGGCTGCGGCTCGGCTGGCAGAGCAGGCAGGTGACGGCAAGCTCGCCGTGATCGTGCCGGCCTCGCTCGCCGATCAACTGGGCGCAGCCGTAAGCGCGGCGCTGCCGGGCACGGCTATCGGCGCGGATCCTGACCTGACCAGCCCTGTCGTGGTCCTGACGGTGAAGCAGGCCAAGGGGCTCGAGTTCGACTGCGTGCTGATCGCTGACCCGGCCCTGTTGCTTGCCGAGTCGCCGCGCGGACTCAATGACCTGTATGTCGCGCTGACGAGGGCGACTCAGCAGGTCGGCGTTGTGCACCCTGGCCGGCTGCCGGACGTCCTCCGGCGCCTGAGCCCGGCGCTGAGCCCGGCCGGAATCGGCTGAAGCCCCATTCGCCATGATCGGGGAGAGTTATGCAGGGCGCGTGCATGCATAAGTCCCCCCGATCACGAAAAGGGCGTCTCAGTCGTCGTCGTCGCGCCGGTCGCTGCCGGACATCCGGTTGAACAGCCTCGACCCCATGTCGGCCGCGCCGTTGGCCACGCCGCGTACCGCGCCGATCAGCGGGTCGGCGCTGCGGTTCCAGGAGTCCTGGTAGGACTTCGCCGCGGCGCGGAACTCGTCGCCGACGGAGGCGTCAGGGTCATCGTCACGGCGCGGGTAGTTCCCGGCCAGGATGTTGCGGTACTCGCCTTCCTCAGCCCAGCGGTCCAGCGCAGCGAACCGGACGACCGCGAACGGGTGTGTCTGTCCCTGCAGTTGCAGCAGCTTCAGCAGGCTCTCCCGCACGTCCGGGACCGCGTCGTACTCGCGGGCCTGGCGGTGGAACTCATCGCTGCTGAACTCGGCCAGGCGGCGGCCGCCGGCCAGCTTCATCAGGGACCGGCGAGCCGCGTCCACGTCCTGGGTTGCCAGCAGGCCGGCCCTGTCGCTGGACATCTCGGCCTTGCGGTGCCACTCTTCAAGCCCCAAGACGACGGCCTTCAGGCCGATCCAGGCGAACGGCACCAGCGCCAGCCGCTGCACCAGCAGGATGAGGTTGCGCAGCATCGTGTTGTAGACCGTGTGGCCAGACAGCACGTGGCCAAGCTCGTGGCCAATGACGAACCGGATCTCCTCCGGGTCCATCAGCTCGACGATGGCGCTGTTCAGCACGATGAATGGCTTGTCCAAGCCGAGCGCCATCGCGTTGACTTGCGGGTCCTGGGAGATGTACAGCTCGGGCACGCGCGGCATGTCCAGGATGTAGCAGCCGTCCAGCATCGCCTGGTAAAGGTCAGGGAACTGCTCCTGGGATGCCCGCACTGCGCTAGCCAGGAACATCAGCCGCAGGGCCCGATCGTTGAACAGCCCGGCCAGGTTTTTCAGTATGGTGTCGAAACCGGTCAGCTTGCGCAGCGCCACCAGCGCTGACCGATCGGCGGGGTGCTCGTAAGCACGTGAGCTAATACCCGGCAGACGGATCCGGGAGCGGTCAGGCACAGTGGTCATAGCAGCATCGTAGGCGCAGGACGCGAGAGGTTGGGTCACATGTCCGTAGCGGAATCGCCGGCGATGTTCGAGCCGGACGCGGAGTCGATGCCTGCTGAGCAGCTCACCGGGCTTCAGCTGGAGCGGCTGCGTGCACTCGCCGACCGCTTGCTCGCACTCGGCGGCGTCCAGGGCGTGCGGCTGAAGGAAGCGGGAGTGGCAGCAGGGGCTGACGTGAACCTTGCGACGATGTCCATGCTCCCGACGACCGCGAAGACCGATCTGTGGGATGCCTACCCGTTCGGGTTCCTCGCGGTGCCGCGTGAGGACGTCGTCGCCGTGCACGGTTCGAGCGGCACTGGCGGCCGGCCGACGCTCGTCGCCTATACCCGCGATGACCTCAAGCTCTGGGCACGGATGTGCGCGCGTGCGCTCGCGGCAGCCGGCGCCACGTCTGCGAGCCTGGTCCACAACGCGTACGGGTACGGCCTGTTCACCGGCGGACTTGGCATCCACCAGGGTGCCATCGAGTTGGGCGCGACCGTCGTTCCCGTCTCCGGCGGGATGACCCCGCGGCAGGTCACGCTGATCAGGGATCTGAAGCCGGACATTCTTACCTGTACGCCGTCGTATGCGATCCGGCTCGGCGAGGCGCTGGCTGAGGCCGGCGCCGGGCCGGGCCAGGGGCTATCGCTGAAGGCAGGAATCTTCGGCGCCGAGCCATGGACGGAAGAGCTGCGGCTGCGGCTGGAAGAACTGCTCGGGATCCGCGCCCTGGACATCTACGGCCTGTCCGAGATCATCGGGCCAGGAGTGGCCGCCGAATGCATCGTCGCCGCCGACGGCCTGCACGTGAACGAGGACCACTTCCTGGTCGAGGCACTCGACCCAGTCACCGGCCTGCCAGTGCCGGACGGCCAGCCCGGCGAGCTGACTTTCACGACGCTGACCAAGCAAGCGCTGCCGCTCCTGCGGTACCGGACCGGCGACATCGCCTCGCTGCGGCGCGGCACATGTCCGTGCGGGCGAACCCTGGTGAAGATGAGCAAGATCACCGGCCGCAAGGACGACATGCTCGTCATCCGGGGCGTCAACGTGTACCCGAGCGAGGTCGAGCGAGTACTGCTCGGCAACGGCGCGCTGTCGCCCGATTACCTGCTGGTGGTCGATGAGCGCTCGCCGCAGCATCGCCTGATCGCTCTCTGCGAGGCGGGAACGGGCTCGTCCGGTCCGATCCCAGACGTCAGCCTGCTGGAGGCGAGGCTGAAGGATGTGCTCGGGCTGTCGGTAGCCGTCCGGCTGATGCCTGCGGGGTCAGTGCCAAGGACGGAGGTCGGAAAGGCCGTCCGCGTCGCGCGCTGGCGGTCTGGCCAGGAGCCTCCGGTGCCTGGACTCGGCCAGCGATATCCCACACCGTAGTTGTTTGCCGGGGGCAAACCTCCCATACCGGGCGCCATATGCCAGCAAACAACTACGGTGTCGAAGGTGGCAAAGTGGATCTTGCTCGCTGAGAGCTAGTCGCGGCCGCCGGAGAAAATGCGCAGGAAGAACAGGAACACGTTCAGCGCGTCCAGGAAGATCGATGCGGCAATCAGAGGTGCCGACGCGATGCCCTGTGACCTTCGCAGCCGCTGGAAGTCGAACATGGTCAGCCCGGCGAAGACGACCAGGCCGATGATCGCGTAGATCAGGTCGCCGTGCGGGATCTTCACGAAGATCAGGATGATGGCGAAGATGATCAGCCCGACGAGGGCGAAGAATGAGATCCGGCCGACCATCGACAAGTCGCGCCTCGTCGCGTAACCGTAGGCCCCGAAGGCCGCCATGAACAGCGCCGTCGCCCCGGCAGCTTGCCAGACCGCTTGCGGGCTAGTAACCGTGTAATAGGCAACGACTGGGCCCATACCGAGGCCAAGGAGGAGGCCCATGAGCAGCAGCAGCGTCACGCTGGCTGCGTCAGAGGCACGGCGGGCGAAGTTCAGCGCGATCAGGCAACCGAAACCTGCGATGAACCACACAATTGACCAGCCGGCCGAGAGGTCGCGGCCGGCGTAACAGCCAAGCGCGAAACAGCCGGCCGTGATCGCGACCAGCCACATGACGTGACTGAATAGAGTCCTTGTCTGGTCCCTGGTCGCCGTGGCATAACTAGCCGAGTAGCTCACCAAACCCCCAAGCAACTCGGACCGGCGGCCTGGCGGGACAGGCTGGCACCGGTCGCCGGAATTTGGTCTTATATCTACCCGCTAACTAAACCGATCAAGACGGCAAACTGCGGGCCGACTGAATTCTCCGTGATGTGCTGGGCATGTGCAGTTCGCGACGAGAGAGGAACCGAGATGACGCAGCGCGGCGGCACCGGGCAGTGGACGGCGGCGGACGTGGGCGACCACAGCGGACGCATCGCGGTCGTTACCGGAGCGACCTCGGGCCTCGGACTGGAAACCGCTCGAGTGCTCGCCCAGCACGGGGCGACGGTGGTCCTGGCCGGGCGGGATCAGGCCAGGACGTCCGCGGCCGCTGACGTCATCCGGGAGTCGCGGCCGTCGGCGGCGGTGGAGACGGCCGAGCTTGACCTGGCCTCGCTGCAGTCGGTCCGGGCGGCTGCCGCTGATCTGACCGCGAGGTTCCCGAAGCTGGACCTGTTGATCAACAACGCCGGCGTGATGATGCCGCCCTACTCCCTGACCAAGGACGGCTTCGAGATGCAGTTCGGCACTAACCACCTCGGCCACTTCGCGCTGACCGGGCTGCTGCTGAACTCGCTGCTGGCCGCGCCCGGCTCGCGGGTTGTCACGGTGAGCAGCAACGGGCATCGCGCCGGGCGGATGAACTTCGCCGATCTCCAGTCCGCCAGGCATTATCAGAAGTTCGCCGCGTACGGCCGGTCCAAGCTGGCGAACCTGATGTTTACCTACGAACTGCAGCGCAGGCTTGCCGCCGCGCGAGCGCAGACGATCGCGCTGGCCGCGCATCCCGGCACCGCTCGCACCGACTTGACACGGCACATGTCCAGCGTGTCACAGCGGGCAATGAGCCCTCAGTTCGGATTTCTGAACTCGTGGTGGGTGCAGGACGGCTCGATGGGTGCGCTGCCCACGCTGCGTGCCGCAACCGACCCGGAAGCCATCGGCGGCACCTACTACGGCCCTGGCGGTCGGTTCCAGCTCACCGGGTACCCGGTCGTCGTCACCTCAAGCGTCCGCTCGCACAACAGGGAGGCTCAGCGGCGGCTGTGGGTGGAGTCTGAGCAACTCACCGGGATCACCTATCCGGTGTGAACGCCGGGGCTCCGGCCGCACCGGGAAGCTCATCGGTACACCGCATCCGGTATAACCGCAGGTACGTAAAGAAAGGGAATGGGGCGTCCGGCCAGCCAGGACCGCGCCCCTGACGACCAATGAATGATGGCCAGCGAGGCCAGCTTGATCAGCCCGGTGCATCCCGCGCGCTGGGTGCCGGCAAGCGGATCGGCATCATGGGCGGCACGTTCGACCCCATCCACCATGGGCACCTAGTCGCTGCAAGCGAAGTCGGGCACTTCTTCGGCCTGGACGAGGTCATCTTCGTGCCGACTGGCCAGCCATGGCAAAAAGGCGACCGGAAGGTATCGCCGGCCGAGGACAGGTACCTGATGACCGTGATCGCGACCGCGTCCAACCCGCGGTTCTCGGTGAGCCGCGTCGACATCGACCGGCCGGGGGAGACCTACACCATCGATACCCTGCGCGACTTGCGAGCGGAGCGCGGGCCGGACGCAGAGTTCTTCTTCATCACCGGTGCGGACGCCCTAGCCAAGATGATTTCCTGGCGCGACGCGGGCGAACTGTTCTCGATGGCGCACTTCGTCGGCTGCACCCGGCCAGGTCACCGGCTGTCAACGTCGGACCTGCCGGACGAGCGGGTCAGCCTGGTGGAGATCCCGGCACTGGCGATCTCATCGACCGAGTGCCGGGAGCGGGTACGAGCCGGCCATCCGATCTGGTACCTCGTTCCGGACGGCATCGTGCAGTACATCTCGAAACGAGGCCTGTACCGGGACTAGCCGCTCAGCGAAAGGGACGGCCGGCCTGAGCCTGCCGTCCCCGTCGCTGGGTCGGGGCGCTACTTGACGGTGTAGCTGTAGTTGAAGGCGGCAACTTCGCTGCCTTCGGGCCCGTTCGTTGACAATGCGTTGAAGGTGACGATGGACGGCACGACCGAGGCGTCGTTCAGGTAGAGAGTTCCCGTGACGGTGCTGCCCGAGGCGCCCTCGGGCGTTATCGTCACCGGGATCGTGACGCTCTGGCCCGGATTGACGACGTACGGCGTGAATCCGTTGCTGGCATTCACGCTGCCGAGCCACAGGTCTCCAGTAGGCGAGCTGACCGCCGGGTCGAAGGCGGCCGTGGTAGCCGTCATCGACGTCCTGGCGGTGACGGCTTTCGCTGGCTTCTTCCCGGTCGGACCGACCAGGAACGGGGTTATGGTCCAGTCACCGTCAGCTATCGAGGCCGACGACAGGCTCGCCGTAGCCGTCTTTCCGACCGTAGAGATCACGTCCGGGTCCCCGAAGTTGTAGGTGAAGTCGTAGAACAGCGGGGCCCTGGACGAGACAGTGCTGGACAGCGCGGTCGTTTGCGATGGGACAAGATAGGTCGGCACCGTTCCGTTCAGGTTGGGCAGCGTCAGCGTCGACGTGCTCTGCGCGGCGAGCGGTGTGGTGACCTGGTTGTTGAGCCTGGCGTCGACGAAGTACGCCTCGGGCGAGGTGCCGTTGTTAGTGACAGTGACGTCGGCTGTCACTGGCGTGCCGGCGGTCAGCGTCGTGCTGGCTGGCAGGCCACTGGCGGCCGCTGTCGCGGGCGCGTCGTTCATCGTTACCGTGAACGGCTGCGATATTGCCGTGCCGGACACGGTATTGAAGAAGTCCACTATGAGTGTCCAGACGCCAGCCGCCGGGTTCAACACATGCAACTGAGCCCCGTTCTCGGGAGTCAGCTGTGAGCCTCCGGATGAGCTGGACTGCTGCAGCCCGTTGAACGCGCTCGACGCCGCTTCGCCTGTGGTCGGGTCGACCAGTTCGGCGACGAAGGTGTTGCTCGAGTTCTGGGTGCTGACCTGCACGTTGAGTGCCTTCAGCCCGGATGGTATCTGGACCTGGTAGTAGCTCGTCTGGCCGGTTGAGGCCGCCCGGCCGTTGCCGCCGGTCAGTGTGCCGGTAAAGGTGGTGGACGGGTTCGGCGCTGGCACCAGGGCTCGCAACGTGACTGGGATGGTCGTCACCGCAGCGAATCCAGGGGACGTGGCCGAGCTGTCCACCAGGATGGATCCGGCCTGGTCACCTGGCTGCGACGGGGTTGTGGCCGTCAGCGTGAAGGTGCCGGAGGCGCCGGGCGCCAGCGTGAGCGAACTGGTGGACAGAGTCCCGAAGGACTGCCAGGTGGCGGTACTCGCCTCGAACTGGGCGGATAGCGTCGGGGCAGATGAGCCCGAGGCGATCAGGGCCGTCCACGTCCCCGCTGCGGGATCTGCTACCTGAGCGTTCCCGTAGTTGCCCGCACCCTGCGGCAGGTTGAACTCGGCGAGCTTGCCATTCGGCGCGATCAGGCTGAGGTCGACGACCCCGGCCAGGGCGACGGACACATTCAGCCGTGCCTGGCCTGCAGGCACGTTGAAGGCCACCGCCTTGGCGAACCCGTCCGCCGCCGTCAGCGTCAGTGGCTCGCTCAGGACCGGTGTGTAGGCACTCAGGGTCCGGCTCGTCAGGCCGACAGTCTGGCTGGCGGATCCGTCGTTAGTGAGGGTCTCGGAGAACTGCTCGGAGGCGCCCTCCTGACCGGTCGCGTTGAACTGGGTGGCGCTCTTCAGGATCGAGTTCCCCTGCGCCGCCTTGGTGCTGCCCTGGTACGACCGGGCGGCGCGGACCGCCTGGTAGGCGTCAATCATGCCGGCGCCCTGCTGCTCGCCGGGAGCGTCGATGTTCTGCGCAGTCGAGACGATGATCTGCTTCACTACCGCCGGTGTCGGGTCCTGGCCGTGGTGAGCTTGCGCGTAGGCCTGGATAACCAGCGCTGCGACGCCGGACGTCAGCGGGGCCGCCTCGCTTGTCCCGCCGGAGAGCTCGACTGAGGCCGGCTTACCGGCGAAGTTCGTGCAGGCCGCGAACATGGCTGGCTTAGGCGTGCACAGCGCCCAGTTGAGGTCGCCGGGCGCGACCACGTCAACTGTCCCGCCGCTCTGGTCGAAACCGGCTGAGCTCAGACCGCTGATGTTGTTGTCGATCCAGCCCGTCACGCCCGGCACCGTGATGCCGCCGATTCCGGACTGCGCGTACGCGCGGTAGGTGGTGGTCGCGCCCGCGGAGATGACGCTCGGGTCGGTCGCAGGCGAGCCGATGGTGTTGGTCACGCCAGCGTCGCCTGAGGAAGCCACCACGGTGACGCCAGCCGCGACGGCGGCATTGTTCGCCTGCACGGTGAGGTCGAGGCTTCCCGAGTCGGGGAACGGGTTGCTGCCGAACGACTCGTTCAGCACCTTCACGTGGTCGACGTTCACGGCGTAGTTGATGGCCTCGAGGAACACGGAGTTGAAGGCGAAGTTGGACGAACCGAACACGTTGAGCCCGACCAGGCTGGCGCCGGGCGCAACGCCCCGTATCCGGATGTTGCACTTGGTCTTGAGCCCGACGCCGTAGCTCGCGACATTGTAGACATGGCGGCCCTGCGCCGCGATCGAGCTCGCGTCGAGGAAGGCCTCGCCGCCGCTGGTCGGCGCGTTCGTGCCGGTACCGCTGAAGTCCTGGTAGTCAACGAACACGTGCTTGCCGTTGGCGCGGATGAAGTCAGGGTTGTTGATGTCGATGCCGTCGGCGATCCAGCCAACCTTGACCCCGCTGCCGTTGTAGCCGAGGGCCTGAGCGGAGTCACCCTTGCCCGACTGTGTTGCGGCGTGGATGTTCTCGATAGCCTCGGGATTCAGCTGCACCTTGCCGTTCGACCTGCAGGCACCCGGCAGCGGCGTAATGCCCGCCGCGGGCTTGCGCGCCTTGTGCGGTACCGAAGTGCCGGTGGCCAGCGGGATCGGCAGGTCCGGGATCACTTCCTTCACCGCCGGGTTGGCGCGAAGGCTGTGCGCCTCAGCTGGCGAGACAGTAGCGGACGCGGCATTGACGAGCGAGAAGCTCTTGATGTTCTTGGCGTGCGTCTTTGACAGCTGTGCCATGACGGCCCGCTGGTTCGACGAGACGTCAGCTCGCCGGACTGCTTCGTTCCTGACCGTGTCGGGAATGGTGGTGAACTGGTCCTTGAAGACGATGATCACCTTATCGGTGACCTTCGTCGACAACTTGGCCGCGTGCGGGGCCGCCGCCTGATGGCCGACCGGGGCGGCCTGTGCTCCGGCAGTGACCGAAAGTACTAGTAGTGCGGCGGGCGTGGTGATCGCCAGGCCACGCAACAGCCTGCTGTGTCTCATGTGTTGCTGTCCCCTTCGGCTGCGGGCAGCAGCGCCCGCGCTCAGTCGGCCCGATATTGCTTAGCCGATCTAACGAGTGCCCCAGATCACATAACAATGCCTAGAGGAGTGGTCTGAGGCCTTTTTGCTCATTCGTTATCTCGACGCGAGCCAATGAGCTGAGCGGCTACGACGTCAGCGCACATTCGGAGTGCCACGCCATATGGTTGGGATTGGCTGCGCCTGGCAGGGACGAGACCTGCGCGGGCCTCCTGACTGGTGGCATGCCCCGCCAGAGGAAGGAAGGACTGGCGAGTGCGGCTTGAGTCGGTCGGCAAGCGGTACGGGCTGCGGCAGCCGTGGATCGTCCGCGACGTCAGTCAGGAAGTTGCGGCCGGGCGTCTCATCAGGCTTGAAGGCCCGAACGGCAGCGGCAAATCCACGCTGCTGAGGATGATGGCCGGGGTGTCGACGCCGTCCGCTGGCAGAATCACCGGGCGGCCGCACACCGGTTACGTGCCGGAACGGTTTCCGGGCGCCCTCGGCTTCGGCACGCGCGAGTATCTGCAGCACATGGCCCGGATCCACAGGCTCTCCGGGACGGATGTGACCGAGGCGGTCGATGACTGGCTCGAGCGGCTCGGCGCGACGGAGTACGCGCGAGCTCCGCTGCGGACGTTGTCCAAAGGGATGTGCCAGAAGGTCGCCATCGCGCAAGCGCTGCTGTCGAGGCCAGGGCTGCTGGTGCTGGACGAGGCGTGGACCGGGCTCGATCAGGCGGCGCGCGGAGCGCTCGATGCTGCTGTCGCTGATCGGCTGGCGGCCGGCGGGATCGTGCTTTACGTGGATCACGATTCCGCGCGGCTAGCCAACCTGGTGGATGAGCGATGGCGACTGGCGAGCGGGACGGTTACGACCGTCGCCGGCGGCGGACGGCCCGGCGAATCACCAGCTCAGCCGACTGTGATCATCGAGCTAGCAGGTCTGGAAGCCGGCTCGCTGTCCCGGCTCGCGGGGGTCGACGGCGTGCTCGAGGTTCGCGGCGAGCCCAGTGCGCAGGACTGTCAGCTCTCGGCACCAGGGCTGGCCACGGCGGCGGTCCGGCAGACGAGCTCGGACGCGGTTCTGCGGGAGCTGCTGAGCTGGGACGGCGTTCACGTAACCAGGGTCTGGCCCGCGGCTCGCAGCCCGGAGCAGGCTCAGGCAGATCCAGCCGGAGATGCCGGAGCAGGCCGATGATCGCCCTGCTTCGGTACCAGGCGGCGAACCTCTTCAGGTCACACCGGTGGATCCTCCCGCTGATCTTGTACGTAGTGCTGATCTCAGTGGGCGGGGTTGGCTCAGGCACGGAGGCGGTGTCCGCGCACCTGCGTGCGGAAGACCTCGCCGACGGCCTGGACTGGAGCGCAGGGATCCTCGTCCCGATCGTGGCCATCCTGACCAGGTCCATGCTGACCGCCGAACCCTCCGCCGCCCGCGCCTGTGTGTCGGCCGCCACCGGCCCGGCGCGGGCTCAGGTCGCGACGCTGCTCACCGCATTGGCCGGCGGCGCCGTCCTGGGCGTAGCCGGGGCTTGCTATGAGCTGGTGACCTCCGGGCATCAGACGGCGCTGCTCGTCCCGTTCTTGGCCGGCATCGGCAAGGCGCTGACCTGCGCGCTCGTCGGCTCCGCCGTCGGGACGATGGTCAACCCGCCGGTCATCAGGCACCAGGCGGCTGCCCTGCTCAGCACGATCGCCGCAGTCGTGGTGGCCTGGGTGTCCAGCATCTCTCCGGCCAATGCAGCGCTGCACGGCAGCGGTGCCACCATTCAGTCCGCGCCGTGGCCCGCCGGGGTGCCGATGCTCGCCGCTTTTGCCCTGGTAGTGGCGTCCTGGGCGGTCTCCTGCTGGCTGGCTGGGCGTCGTGGCGGTTAGCCCGGCCGACCGCGAACTGGAAGGCGGGTGCGAAAAAAGGCGTGCACGTTCCCGGTGTTAAGGGGCCAAAATCGATGAAACACCGCGTCCGCGGCCTCCCAGGTTGTCGGTGGTCCCGGATAGTCTTGGTCTTAGCCTGAGTCCCGGGAAGTTGCCGGGCGTGAATCGTGAGGGCAAAGGGCCAGCCAAGGAGGACTGCCAGCACACGTGACTGCCACCGACAGGGCCGTCGAGCTCGTGGAGATCGCGGCCGCAGCTGCGGCTGACAAGCTCGCCTCAGACATCATTGCCTACGACGTCAGCGAGCAGCTCGTGATCACTGACGCATTCCTGCTCTGCTCAGCCGCCAACGACCGGCAGGTCCGGGCGATCGTGGATGAGATCGAGGAGCGGCTGCGCAAGGCCGGCGCCAGGCCGGCCCGGCGTGAAGGAGAGCGGGAAGCGCGCTGGGTACTGCTGGACTACATCGACATCGTCATCCACGTGCAGCACGCTGAGGAGCGCATCTACTACTCGCTTGAGCGGCTCTGGAAAGACTGCCCGGTCATTCCGCTGCCCGAGCCGGTCGGGGCGGCCGGCCAGAACGGCAGCCGTCCGGCCGATCGGGGCTAAGGCTTGACCGCGGCAGAGGACGCCGCCGCGCCGAGTTGGTGGCCAGGCGGCGATGAGAAACAGCTGGTTACGCTCGTAGTGTGGCGGCACGGGCTGACGAGGTATAACGCCGAGCGCCGGTTTCAGGGGCAGAGCGACGTCCCGCTCAATGAGGTAGGCCGTGCGCAGGCGGCGCAGGCTGCCCCTTATCTGGCCGCGTTGCGGCCGTCGGCGATCTACTCCTCGGACCTGAGCCGGGCCTCTGGCACGGCGGACGCTCTCGCCCGGCTGACCGGGCTGCCAGTGCACCTCGACAAGGACCTGCGAGAGCGTTCCGGCGGCTCCTGGGAGGGCCTCACCGAGCGCGAGATCGCCGAGCGCTACCCGGTCGAGCGGGCGACCTGGACGCCGCCGGACGGAGAGTCGGGGGCGGCGGTCGCAGACCGCGCGTCCGCGGCGCTGGAGCGGATTGCGGACGGAATGTCCGGTGGATCGCTCGCGGTCGTTGTCGGGCACGGCGCCGCACTCGGGCTGGCGATCGCGCGGCTGCTGGGCATTCCGTCGGAGCCGCGAGTACTCGGGCCGTTCGGCAACTGTCACTGGTCAGTGCTGTCACGGCGGGGCACCCGGTGGCGGCTGCTCGACCACAACGTGGGCGTTCTCCCTGAGCCTGCGCCGGACGGACGCCAAGGCGGCAAGGACTAACCGGCTTCCCGTACTTTTGTCCGGTGAGTCCTGTTTGCCAATCGAGCTAGCGTGCCGACCGGGCTAGCTGAGTGCTTGATCGGGTCGCCGAGTCGCATCCGGTCCGTCCTCCTGATCGGCGCCGGGTCTTGCGCGGGCATAGGATCAGCGGCGTGGCGACGCGGCTTGTTCAAATCGCGATGAATGCTCGGGATGACTCCGCACTCGGCCGGTTCTGGGCGGCGGCACTCGGCTGGAGTATTTCCAGCGAGGAACCAGGCGTGACGAACCTCGAACCCGTGGGCTTCGCCTATCCCGACCCTGTCGCCGTCTGCATCGACATCATTGCCGTCCCGGAACCAAAGACGGCGAAGAACCGCGTGCACATTGACCTCGCCACCACCTCCGTGGCCCATCAGGCGGACTTGGTCGCGCGCCTGCAGGATCTCGGTGCGACGCCCGCCGACGTGGGCCAGGGCGACGTGTCATGGACGGTCCTGGCCGACCCGGAGGGCAACGAGTTCTGCGTGCTTGAGCCCCGGTCGGTTTACTCCGATACCGGGCCGATAGCCGC
>DATMMA010000204.1:0-15357 GCA_035570295.1 Streptosporangiaceae bacterium | reverse complement strand
TATCGGAGCACTCATCGCGGTGGGCATCGCGCAAATCCTGCGCGGTCCAGGCGGGGGGTTGTCTGGCAGCCGGGCGGCGCAGGGCACCCTTGGCACACTCTGGCTGCCAGCCCGGATCGGAGCACCGCAGGTTGCGCCAGGGCGACCGGTGCCTGGCAGGCCGCCTGCTGCGGAGTCGGCTCCTGACGGCCAACCGCCCGGTCCGCCCGGCGACCAGGCATCGACTAATGGCGCCGACGAAGACGGGACCTGACAGGCAGGGCTCGTTGCGACGCAGTCGGGCGGTCTGATCGAGGTGCGGCTCGGCGCCGAGGAGTACTGGCCGCGAGTTTTCGAGGAGATCAGCCTGGCCGGCGGCTAGCGCAGCCGATGCATGTCGCCGCGGTCGGCCTGGCGGCCAGGCGGGCCGCCGTGATGGGCTGGCCGCACCGTTCGCACCGGCCGTACTGGCCGGCGTCCAGTCGGCCGATGGCTGCGTCCACCTGAGCTAGCTGGCCGCGGGCCTGGTCCAGCAGGGCAGCGACGTGCTGCCGCTCGAACGCGATCGTTGCGCCCTCTGGATCGTGCTCATCGTCGGCATTGGCCTGGCCGGCCGCCTCGACGATCGCGCTGAAGTCCCGCTCCAGCGCGGCCAGCCGGTCCAGCGCGGCCTGTCGCTCCTTCGCCAGCAGCAGACCCGGGCTGCCGTTAGCAGTCATGCTTCCTGCTTACCACCGGCGTGGCGCTGGCGGCCGGGCCGGTCCCCCAAGGCGGGCCGCCCGCCCCTGGTTTTAAGTGATAAGGAGACACGGGGCGGCCAGGCCGGCGTCAGCCAGCCGGGCCGCCCCCGTGTGCGGCAGTGGGCGAGATAAGGCAGGCTTGCAAGCATGGCAACAGACACCCTCACCCTGATGGCCGTGCACGCTCATCCCGACGACGAGGCGTCGAGCACCGGCGGCGTCCTCGCGCTCTACTCTGACCAGGGCATCCGAACAGTCGTTGTGACCTGTACCAACGGCGAGTTCGGTGATGCGCCCGGTCAGGTCAAGCCAGGCGAAGACGGACATGACGAGCAAGCCGTGGCCGAGCTTCGCCTGACTGAGCTGCGGCAGTCGTGCAAGATCCTCGGCGTGAGCAGCCTCGAACTGCTCGGCTATCACGACTCGGGCATGCCGGATTGGGAGTACAAAGACCGGCCGGACGCATTCTGCAACGTGCCGCTGGATGTCGTGGCCGCGCGGATAAGCGGGCTGATCGAGACTTACCGGCCGCACGTCGTTATCTCCTACGACGACAAGGGCATGTACCAGCACCCCGACCACGTCCACGCCGCGAGGGCGGCCCAGGCGGCTGCGGCACAGTCCGGCATCCCGGCGAAGTACTACCAGACGGCGATGCGCGGCAGCGACTGGCGAAAAGTCTGGGAGGCGCTCCGCGAGATGGGTGCCGACGTGCCGGACGAGCGCCAGTTCACCGATGAGCAGCGGAGACAGGCTGAGGAGGCGGAACTGAGGATCACCACTACGGTGGACATCCGCTCGGCGCTCGAGCGCAAGCGTGAGGCCCTCTTCGCGCATGCCAGCCAGATCCAGGATTCCTGGTTCAGCAAGCTGCCGCCCGAGATCGCGACGCAGACGTTCGGGCGGGAGAGCTTCGTCCGGGTGACCGATACGACCGGCGCGGCACTGCCAGAAGACGACCTGTTCGCCGGCCTGCGCTAGCGGATGGCGGCGCCGTCCGGCGCCCCGGTGGCACTGCGGCGTACCGGCCACCAAATCCACGACCACTCCGAACCGGGTCAGCCTGCCCTGGTTGGTCTCGTGACCGTGCCTTTACCTGGTCGATACTGCCGTTTCCGGCGAGGCGCCGGTAACACTTGGTGGCTTCCGGCACGATTGATGCGTGCTCGCGATACTGGTCCGCCTGTTCGGGCCGCACCACCGGAAGCACATCGCTGTCCTGCTGGCCTCGGCCGCAGGCTGCGTGCTGGCCGGTGCTGGCGCGTTCGCGGCCACTCAGCAGCTGCCGTTCAGTACCGGCCTGTACTGGGCGATCACGTCCGCGACGACCGTCGGATACGGCGATGTCACGCCGCGGAACGCGGCCGGCCGGGTGATCGCGTCGCTCGTCATGCTCACCACCATCCCGCTGCTGGCCACGGTGTTCGCCCTCGCGAGTGGCGACGTGGCGGCGGCGGGAATACGGAGGATCCTGGCCATGCGCAGCCACTTCCCGGAGGGCCGCTACCGTTTGGTGATCGGCCTGAACGACGCGGTGCCCGCGATACTCGCCGAGCTGGCCGCGGCCTCGATCCCGGTCGTGCTGGTAGCCGACACCGACCCAGCCAGCGTGCCGCTCGAAGTTCACCTGGTACGCGGCGACCCGACCGACGAGACCGTCCTGAAGTCAGCGAAGCCCCAGGGTGCCGAGCAGGCACTGATCACCGGGCAGTCAGACGGCGACGTGCTCGTCAGCGCTGTGCTGCTACGCAAGCTCGCGCCCGGCCTGGAGACGGCCGCCCTGGTCAGTTCCCCGTCGGTGCGGGAGGCGCTGACCGACCTGGGCGTGCACCAGGTCGTCTCGGCGCACGCACTGATCGCGTCCACGCTGGCAAAGAGCCTGGAGGCGCCGCACGCCGGCGACATGCTCGCGGAGCTGGTCGGATCCGGCCACCACCGGCTCAGCGAGATCGAGGCCGGCACCGATGCTGTCGGCCGGCCGCTCAGCGCCGTTCGGGACAAGCGTGACGATCTCGTGCTCGGCCTGGTCCACGACAGTAAGTTCATGCTCGGGGTAGGTGACGACCCGGTCGTCCAGGCGGGCGACCGGCTACTTGTCGCCGTCGCCGAGCATGCAGGCCGCGCGTCCGCGGGCCGGCGCGAGCCAGACGGCGTGCATTAGCGCTCTGCTGGCTCATGTTGGGCAGCTTTGCCTAGGTCGAGCTCAACCTCTGCGTCAACTGGATCGGATACTTTGAGTGCCCCCAGGAAACCTGAGTACGGCTTGATGCCAAAGTCTGTCTGCCGCACGGTTGTCGTCGCCCGGTAGCGGTCGGGCCCAGTCTGGCTCACCTGCAGATGCTGCGGCCTGGACTGGCCGTTAAGGCTCAGCGTCCCGGTGATGGTACCGCCGGTCCCGTCCTGGCTGGCTTCGAACTCCGTTGCAGTGAACGTCAGCTCGGGATGGCGGTCAGCCGACAGTACCTTACGGGCAGTCACGGCTATCTCGCGCTTGTCCTTGTCGGTCAGCGGCCGGATACCGCCCGACCCTTCGCGCACGGCTAGCGCGGCGATGTCGACCTTGACCGCCAGGCTCACCGGACTCAGGTCAGCGGCCAGCACCAGTTCGCCGGTCCACCTGGGTGCTTCGATAGTAAGGTCGTGCCCTGCTTGCGCTGCTATGCCGTCACGGCGGGTTCGCAGGGTTATCCGGCCCTCGTCCGGGCCGAAGATGTGTCTTCCTGGTTGCATCGGCATAGGTGAACCGTAAGACACAAGCGGGCGGACGTCGCACGAGGGCTGGGAAGACCAAGCCGAGCGGCCCCGGCTGAGCGTTGCGTCGGCCCGTCAAGGTCGGGTGGCTGTCGCGTTTTGGTGGCTTTGGCCGCCAGCGAGTACCGTCGTCTCAGCGTGCCCGCGCTCCGGATTTTGGACGGTAATGCCGTGGACGGAAAGCTCATACTGGTCGACGGCTCGACAGCCCCGCTTGACGAAGTCACGATCAAAGGCGCTCTCGCTGACGGCAAGCTGCTCTGGCTCGATCTTAAGCCTGCCGATCCGGACGGCATCGCGTTGCTGCGCGATGACTTCGAGCTGCATCCGGTGGCGATCGAGGCTGTCAGCGAGTTCGGCCAGCGACCCAAGGTGGAGGACTTCGGCAATGTCGTCTACCTGGTCAGCTACGGGGTCACAGGGCCGGGTAAGGACGACCTCACCGAGGTCCACATCTTCATCGCCCAGGACTACGTCATCACGATCAGGAAAGATCACTGTCACGCGCTCGACGCGCTGTGGGATCGACTGGGCAGGCCGGGCGGCCTGCCGGTCGGCACCGGCAGGCCGGTGCGGCTGATCCTCGTCCACCACATCCTGGATAGCCTGATCGACAGCTTCTTCCCCAGGCTGTCGGATTTCGACGACCGCATCGACGAGCTGCAGGAACAGATCTTCGCCAAGCCCAGCAACGAGCAACTTGCCGAGCTTTTTAACATGCAGCGATGGCTGGTGAACGTGCGCAAGCTCGTCGCGCCGCAGCGAGACATGGTGGCATCGCTGGTGGCAGGCATGGTGGCCATGCCGGGCATGACTCCGGACGGCGAGCCCTATCTGCGTGATCTCTACGACCATACGATCCGGATCAGCGACCAGATCGACAGCTACCGGGATCTGCTGAGCAATGCCATGTCGGCCTACCTCTCGATGGTGTCCAACAACCTGAACCAGGTGATGAAGCAACTCGCGATCATCGCCACAATCTTCTTGCCGCTGTCGTTCCTGACCGGATTCTTCGGCCAGAATTTTGCCTGGCTGGTCGGCAATCTCGGTGGCTGGCCGACGTTCGTGATCGTGGGCCTCGGCACCGAAGTACTTGCCGTTGCCGGGCTGTACTGGCTATTCCGTCGCCGGGGCTGGCTCGGCTCCGCAAGCTAACCGCCTGCCAGGAGTACTGCGGCTGAGTGCCCCGCCCGCCTATGCGGTACCGCTTGGTGTCCCTACTCAGCCGGGGAAGCCCTAGTCTGGCGGCATGGTGACGAAAACGGCCGGGAAGGCACGCGCTCGCTCGCGTAGGCCTGAGACGCGCTTGGGCCTGGTGCGGCGTGCGCGGCAGATCAACCGGATCCTGGCGGAGACGTATCCGGATGCGCATTGCGAGCTTGATTTCAAGAGCCCCTTCCAGTTGCTGATCGCCACCGTCCTGTCTGCGCAGACGACCGACGCACGGGTCAACCTGACGACGCCGGAGCTCTTCGCGAAGTACCCGGCACCCGATGACCTTGCCGCGGCCGATCCCGAGCAGCTTGAGGCTCTGCTCAAGCCCACCGGCTTCTTCCGGGCCAAGACGAAGGCGGTGCTCGGCCTGTCGGCTGCCATCCGGGACTCCTTCGGCGGTGAGGTGCCCAGCCGGCTCGAAGACCTGGTCACGCTGCCGGGAGTGGGGAGGAAGACGGCGAACGTTGTGCTCGGCAACGCGTTCGGAGTGCCTGGCATCACGGTCGACACGCACTTCGCGCGCCTGTCCCGCCGGTTTGGCTGGACCAGCCAGGATGACCCGGTCAAGATCGAGCAAGAGGTCGGGGAGCTGTTCCCGAAGTCAGAGTGGACGATGCTGTCGCATCGGCTGATCTGGCACGGCCGGCGGGTCTGCCATGCGCGTAAGCCTGCCTGCGGCGCATGCGCGGTGGCCGCACTATGCCCGTCGTTCGGCACCGGCCCGACAGATGAGGCCACAGCCGCGAAGCTGGTCAAGAGCGGCCCGTTTTCTTGACCGCTGAGGGCGAGAGCCAGGCACCGCCCGCACCTGGAGGCGACACTCCGGCCTGGCTAGCCAGGCTGATTGCTCGGGCTCCGGACATGGAGGTGCCCGCGGAGCTGCACCCGGACGACCGCGGCAGGGCGGCCGCCGTGCTGATCCTGTTCGGTGTCGGCCCGGACGGCCCGGATCTGCTGCTCATAGAGCGCTCGGCGGGCCTGCGCAAGCACCCTGGCCAGCCCGCCTTTCCTGGCGGCGCAATCGACGCCTCCGACGGCGGCCCGGTGCAGGCTGCGCTGCGGGAGGCTGCCGAGGAAACCGGGGTCGACCCTGCCGGAGTGCGGGTGCTCGCGGAAATGCCTGAGCTGTATATCTGGCGCAGTGATTTCCGGGTCACGCCGGTGGTCGGCTGGTGGCACAGTCCGGTACCGGTCGCGCCGGGAGATCCGGCAGAGATCGCCGCCGTCCTCCGGGTACCGATAGCAGAACTGGCCAACCCGGCGAACCGGATGACGATCCAGTACCCGGGCGGACAACGCGGCTTTGCCTTCAAGGTCGCTGGCCTGATTATCTGGGGCTTCACTGCCCTCCTGCTGGACCGGGTACTCGCTCTGGGCGGCTGGGAGCAGCCATGGAACTCAGGCCAGCTGACAACGCTTCGGGTCGAGGACCGGCCGGCGGGGTGGCCTCCGCTCGGCGGTTAATGTGTCGCGGGCCACACCGGCCGCACCGTTTCCAGCCGCGCTATAAGTTGTTGAGGTGCCCGGTGACCTGCTTGACATCGTCCTCATTGCGCTGATCGCCGCATTCGCCGTGGCCGGGTACCGGCAGGGCTTCATCATCGGGGTACTGTCACTCGCCGGTTTCGTGCTCGGCGTAGCCGGCGGGGCGTTTCTCGCGCCCGGGATCTCCCGTGCCTTTGCCAAGAGCGTGCAGTGGCAGGCGTTCATCGCGATCCTGGTGGTATTCGCGGCGGCCGTCATCGGGATGCTGATCGCGTCCGGGCTCGGGGTCGCGGTCAGATCCCGGCTCACCGGCCGCCCCGCGACGGTCGTCGACTCCCTGGGCGGCGCTGCCGTCAATATCGCCGCAGTCCTGATCGTCGCATGGCTAATCGGCTCGTTCCTGGTAAACGCCTCGCAGTTCCCGGGAATATCCCGGCAGGTTAACAACTCGGCGCTGCTGCGCACGGTGGACGCCGTGATGCCGAGCGGCGCACTGTACCTGCCGGTCTTTCCCGGCTTGCGCGGCCTGCTGTCGAACGGGCTGTACTCCCAGGTCTTCAGTGCCATCGGGGCGGAGGACAGCCTGAGCCTGGCTGCGCCTACGCAGGCCGTGCTGAAATCACCGGGACTGAAGAGGGACGAGCAAAGCATCGTCAAGGTTGAGGGCATCGCTACGTCGTGCTCTCAGAAGATCGAGGGCTCGGGCTTCGTGATCGCTCCGCACCACGTGCTGACCAATGCGCACGTGGTCGCCGGGGTCACGATCGGGCCGTACGTCTTCCAGCCCGTGGGCGGTCAGCAACTCACCGCCCACGTAGTGCTCTACGACCCGGATCGCGACCTGGCAGTGCTCTATGTACCCGGCCTGTCCGCCCCGCCGCTGAAGCTGGCCGGGCACGCCTCGAACGGCACCAGCGCCATCGTGGCCGGCTATCCGCTTGATCATCCATTCACAGTGGTGCCTGCCAGGATCGGATTCAGCATTAGGGCTTCCGGGCCGAACATCTACTCGACCGTGGCCGTCGACCGGGAGATCTATCCGATCAAGGCGCAGATCCGCTCCGGCAATTCCGGCGGTCCGCTGCTTGCCCGCGACGGCAACGTGTACGGCGTGGTGTTCGCTGCCTCCACTGCCTATCACGATATCGGTTATGCCCTGACCTCGGGTGAGGTGATGAGCGATGTCACCGCGGGCAGCCACGCTACCGCTGACGTGTCTACCGAGCGCTGCCAGGCCGGTTAGCCGCGGCCTGCCGCGTCTGGCACCTGGAGTGTGAGGTGCAGGTCGTCCGGGTCAATTCGGTCGATGCCGCACCGCTCGATGTCCGCGGCAAGTTCGGCACAGGACAGCCGCAGGCCGGCCACATCGATACCATGCGGGCCGGTGCCAGGGTAGCCCGCCAGGCGGTCAGCGCCGCGCCGCAGCAGGCTCGCGGCACCGCGACCATTGCCGCGCAGCGCGTGCGTCAGGCCGACGGCGAGCTGAGCCAGTCCCTGCCACAGGTCGCGCTCGGCCGGCGGCGCGGCCTTCCAGGCCGCCTCAAGCACCTCATGCGCGTGGAACGGGCGATCGGCGTTAATCAGCTCCTGGGCGGCCGCCAGCGCTTCCAGCGGCGGCCGGGGCCAGTCGTCGGCAGGCGGCTGTCCGGCTGCGTCCCTGGGCAGCGGGCGGCCGAGTGCGTCGCGCGGCCTTGCATTCCGCGCCCGGCCGGCGGCATCGCGATCTCTGCTGGGGAGCATTAGCTAACGCTCGGGCTCGGGATCAGTCAGCCAGGAACGCAGCTCGAGATCGAAACGGTCGGCCGCTTCCTCGTGCGGGAAGTGACCGGTCCCGTCGAGTAGCCGCCACCGGTACGGCGCCTCGACGTAGACGCCCGAGCCACGTGCTGCGCTCGGCAGTATGCACGGGTCAAGCGACCCGTGCAGATGCAACGTAGGCACCTGGATGGGCGATCGCATCATGCGGGTATAAGCGATCCCGTCCGGGCGGAACCTGGAGCGGAGGTACCACCTGTGGTACTCAATGGCCGAGTGGGCAACGTGCGGCACGCACATCGCGTCCTCGTACCTCCGTTCCGTCTCCGGATCCGGCCAGCCGGGCCCTGACCAGGCGGCGAGCAACCGTCCGACCCGGCTGGCACCGTCCTTGAGCAGCCGCCGTTCTGGCAGCATGGGCAACTGGAAGCCCAGCGCGTAGCTCATGCTCTTCGCCTGGGCGAATGGTGCTGAAAGTACAGCAGAGCGCAGCCGCTGCGGGTGCGGCATGGAGACGATCGCGAGTCGCCTGACGACCTTCGGGTGGTAGGTGGCCATCGTCCAGGCGATCAGCCCGCCCCAGTCGTGCCCGACTACCACGGCGTTGGCCTCGCCGAGCGCGCGGACCAGCCCAGCGGCGTCTGACGCCGCGGTTATCAGGTCGTAGCCGCGCGGCGGCTTGTCGCTACCGCCGTACCCGCGCAGGTCAGGGGCAGCAGCACGGAATCCCGCCTGGCTGAGCGAGTCGAGCTGACGCCGCCACGTCCACCAGAACTCCGGGAATCCGTGCAACAACAGCACGAGCGGCCCGTCGCCGCTTTCGGCGACGTGAAACCGGGTCCCGTTCGCGCTCACCGACCGGTGCGTCCAAGGCCCGCTCGGGTAGATGGAGGCGCTGCCGCGCGCGCTCATGGCTAGCCGGCTCTGGCTGAGGCCTTGGGGGTGCTGCCGGGCTTGCCGTGGCGCAGCAGTGACATTCCCTCTGACAGGCTCCGCCTGGTCTTGCTCATCCCGCCTAGCTTGTGCAGCATACGCAGGGCGATCAAGGCTGCGATTCCAATGATCAGCACGCAGGTGCCCGCCGCGATCAGGAAGGCGGCCCAGAGCCAGATATGTAGCGCGTTCAGGCCGAAGGCGAAGGCGAAGGCGAGCAGCATCAGCACCAGGCAGGCTGCGAACAGCGCTACCACTCCGAGCCCTGCGCCGATGCCGACGCGCTTAGCGTCGGCCTTTAGCTCCAGCTTGGCGAGGTCGAGCTCGTACCTGACCAGTTGCGAGATGTCCCTGGCCGCCACGGACACTAGATCGCCGATGGACTGATCAGCCACGCCGCCAGCCGCGCGCCTGAGCGCGGGATCGGCCATGGGTACCTCCCTCTCTGCACGCTGTTAACTCAAAGTCTTGCTTATACCCAATGGCAACAGGAGCCGGCATCCGGTATTTGGCAATAGCCTTGCGGCGCAGGAAGGCAAAAGTGATGGTTTCCCGCGCTTCCATGTGCCGCTGGCCGCCACTGGCACTGTCACGAGGGTACGGCGCGCGGCCTGCCGGGGAGCATGGCCGGCTACCAAGGGCCCGGACAACAGCGAGCCCGGCTCGATCCTCTCGGACGGTCACCGGGGGCCGGAGACTGGCGCGCCTCGGGCCGGCAGCGCAAACGGCGCCCCTTGCCAGGGGCGCCGTCGCACGGACACGTCCAGCCGGGTTACCAAGCGTGCACCTTCTCTGCCGTGGTAGGCAGATGATGGTCTGCGCCCTTATAGCTGCGGCGCTCCTGCGGCCACTATTCGCCTGCCACGGCACGCCTCCCGCGGCTGGTCGCGCGTGGGTACCCGGCTTCCGTGTACGGGCCATCGGCCCGTGATTCCTTTGTACTGTGTCCGCGGCAGCTTTGGAAAGCCCGCGGCGTGATGGATTCGTTATCTGAATCGATTGAGCTGGTTGCATGCCCGCAACGCGCCCGGCCGCGGGGGCCGGCAGCGCCCGGACCAGCCAGAATGCTGTCATGGGCGGCCTTTCGCCGGTTCTGCGGTGCTGCGCCCGGCTTCCCCGGTCTGCGAAAAACTAGCTCTGGCTAGTTGCCCCGCTACTCTCGACGGATGTGCCTGCGGTCCGGCAGCATAGGGGAAGGCAGCAGAACCTTTGCACTTCCGCGTGACCGGCTGGCAACTTGCCCCGATTGCAACTAGGCTTTCTTGGGTAACGGACCCGGCTCTGCCCCCCCGGAGCCGGACCGTATGGCGACCCCCGTTCTCCCCCCCGACGGGGGTCGCCCCATTTCCGGACTCAGCTGGCCGTTCCTGGCTCACTTTGATCGCACGTGTCCGGACGGGGATGCCTGGTCAGTGGATGCCGAGTTCCTGATCGGGCTCAGGTGCGCCGGCCAGCAGACAGCGCAGCAGCGCGACCGCATCGTCTTTGGCCAGCGGATGATTGCCATTCCCGCATTTGGGTGACTGAATGCACGCCGGGCAGCCGGCCGCGCATTCGCAGCTGGCAATTGCTTCGGCTGTCGCCGACAACCAGGCCCGCGCCGCCGCGAAACCGCGCTCGGCGAACCCGGCACCGCCCGCGTGGCCGTCATATACGAAGACGGTGAGCTTGCCGGTTGCCGAGTGCAAGTCGGCTGACACACCACCGACATCCCACCTGTCGCAGGCCGCTACCAGCGGCAGCAGGCCGATCGCCGCGTGCTCGGCCGCGTGCGCCGCGCCGGGCAGGTCTATGCCCGAGCCAGCAAGCGCCGCGCGCTGAGCGCTGGCGATCGTCCACCAGACCGCCCTCGTCGGCAGCCTTCGCTCCGGCAGGTCCAGGATGTCTTCGCCGATGACCAGCCCTGTCTCGGCGCTCCGCCGGGCGTAGGAGACCACCTGGCGGGTGACCAGGACGTCGCCGAAGGACACCGCGGCCGGACCCCACTCAGTCCGCTGAAGCTCCGTCGTTACCTCGATGCTGGTGATTTCTCTGGCGGTGGTCGCGTAACCGGGTTCGCACTGCTCGACCAGGGCGACGCGCTCGTCCAGATCGAGCCGGCTGACCAGGTACGTCTCGCCTTGATGGCTGTAGACGGAGCCGGAATGGGCCAGGAAGTGGGCGGACGGCTCGTCCACGGTACCGACCAGCCGGCCGGTGGCGAGCTCCACGATGCGCACTGGCCAGCCACCTGTGCCGCGCAGCCCGGTCCGGGTGGCCAGCCCCTGCCGGGTGCAGAAGAAGCGGCCGCCGCGCCCGCGGAGCAAGCCGTCAGTGGCCAGCTGACCGGTCAGCGGCGCCGCGGCGGGGCCGAAGGCGGCGAGGTCGTGGGCGCTGAGGGGAAGCTCCGCCGCCGCGGCGCACAGATGGGGCGCGAGCACGTACGGGTTGTCGGGGTCCAGCACCGTCGCTTCGACCGGAGCCCCGAGCAGGGCTTGCGGGTGATGAACGAGGTAGGTGTCGAGCGGGTCATCACGTGCGATGAGCACCGCCACGGCTTCGCGTCCGTCGCGTCCGGCCCGGCCCGCCTGCTGCCAGAGCGCGGCTCTGGTGCCCGGCCACCCTGCCATCAGGACCGCGTCCAGTCCCGGCACGTTGACGCCGAGCTCAAGCGCGGTGGTCGCGGCTAGCCCGGTGATTTCTCCGGCACGCAGCGCTTCCTCAAGTGCTCGCCGCTCCTGCGGCAGGTAGCCAGATCGGTACGCCGCGACCCGCTCGGCCCGATCGGCGCCTCCCGCCTCGATCAGGTGGTGCCGCGCCGCTTGCGCCACTGCCTCGGCGCCGCGCCTGGACCGGACGAACGCCAGCACCGCCACATCGCTGCGCACTAGCTCAGCGAGCAGCCGGGCAGCCTCTGAGGTGGCGGCCCGGCGGACCGGAGCGCCCGCCTCGCCGGTGGCGCCGGTCAGCGGCGGCTCCCACAGTGCAAACGTCAGCGGGGCGCGCGGTGCGCCGTCCGTGCCGACCGCCGCTACCGCACGGCCGGTGAGCTGCGCGCCACATCTGGCGGGCTCACTGACAGTGGCTGAGGCGAGCACGAACACCGGCTCGGCGGCGCTGTGGTGGTAGGCGACCCGTCGCAGCCGGCGGAGGACATGCGCAACGTTCGAGCCGAACACGCCCCGGTAGGTGTGGCACTCGTCGACGACGACGTAGCGCAGCCGCCGGAAGAAGCCGTTCCACCTGGCGTGACCAGGAAGGAGCGATTGATGCAGCATGTCGGGCGTCGTCAGCAGGTAGTTAGCCTGCGATCTTGCCCTGGTCCGCTCGGCCCACGGGGTATCGCCGTCGACGACGGCTGTCCGGACACCCCGCAGGCCAAGCGAGCCAACAAACTTGGCCTGGTCCGCCGCGAGCGCCCTGGTCGGCGCGATGTAAAGGGCAGTGCCGCCGGTCAGGATGCCGGTGAGCGCGGGTAGCAGGTAGCCCAGCGACTTTCCTGACGCGGTTCCGGTCGAGATGATCACGCTCTGGCCGCTTGCGGCCAGGTCCGCGGCCTCGGCCTGGTGCCGCCAGGGTACGGCGATGCCGCGTGCGGCCATGGCGGCGATAAGTTCCGGCGGCACCCAGGCCGGCCAGTTCGCCTGCTGGCCCGGACGGCCGGCGAGGTGCGTCATGAACGTCAGCCGGCCGGCCTGCGCGCCAGCCTGGAGTAGCGCGGCTGTTCCGGCCGTCGCTCTGCCGGCCGTGGCTGTGCCGGCCGTGGCTGTGCCCGCCGTCGCTGGCTGCCGGACCTCGTCGCCTGCGGTCGCCACCAGTGCGTCACCGACTGCCCGATGCGCTCGGCCTGATTGCTGGCCATGCTGCACGGGACAATGGTCCGACTGGGCCGTGGCTACGGAGTCGGGCAGGGGTACCAAATGCATCAGATCTCAGTGTGTCGCACTGCGCAAGGTGCCTGCGACCGCGATCTGGTATAGGAATAACGGTGGGGCGTGGTTGAATGCGCCAGCAGGGCATGCCCCGTCGGCGCCCGCCGGCCGCCGAGGTCGGTACTGCCCGGCCGACCTGAGAGGCCGGACCAAGGCAGATCACGCGTAACGGACAGGTGCGGCCACCGCTAGACATTGACCGCCGTAAGGCGCTGGAGGATATGTGGACCTGAAGCTGGACCACCACAGCAAGGATGGGATCGAGATCGTCGATGTTGAAGGCGAGATCGACGTCTACACCGCTCCGCGCTTGCGTGAATTGCTGATCGAGCTGGTCAACAGCCGTTTCTATCAGCTCGTCGTGAACATGGAGAAGGTCGAATTCCTGGACTCTACCGGGCTCGGTGTCCTGGTCGGCGGGCTGAAGCGGGTCCGCGCCCACGACGGGTCACTGGACCTGGTCTGTACCCAGGAGCGGATCCTGAAGATCTTCCGGATCACGGGACTGACCAAGGTATTCGGTATCCACGACACCGTGGATGAGGCCATCGCGGCGCGGCGGGCGGAGAAGTAGCCGCCGGACACCGTGTGCCCCCACTCGGACCGGACAACGCAACCATGGCAACTGTCGAGCTGACCTTCACCGCGCTGCCCGCACACGTGCGGACAGCGCGGCTGGTCGCGACTGCTGTCGCGAGGCGCAGCGGAGTCGACGAATCGCTGCTTGACGAGGTCCGGCTCGCGGTCGGGGAGGCGTGCTCCCGAGCTGTCGAGGGGCACCAGCTGTACTGCCCGGGCGAACCGGTCCGGCTGGCGCTCACTGACCTGGCCGGCCGGTTCGAGGTCGAGGTCACCGACACATGCGTGCCCGGCGTACATTCGCCGGGCGGACCGGGCGCCATCGCGGACCGGGCAGGCGCGGATCCGCAAACCAGCGCGGACGCTGACTTCCCTGCCGGGCTCGGCATCGCGGTAATCGAAGGTCTCGCGGACGACGTGCAGATTAGCGCGACTGCCGCAGGCACGAGCATCAGGATGAGCTGGCCGTCGGCCGGAGCTACCCGGTAGCCGGAGGTTCTGAGTTGCCAGCCGAGTGGCGGCCGGGGTTTCTGTCCGAGTACCGTTGCGTCACGAAGGTGTCGCGACTACGTAAGTAGTCGTACCCGATTTACCATCCGCTTACTAGGATGCGTAGACTCCCGGCACGCCACGCGTAAGGTTGGCTTGCCGTCTGCCGGCAGGCATGGCTGGTCCGCTGCGTACTAAGCCACCGGGACGGTGCCCGCGCACGGGCCCGGTACTAGCTTGTATCCCTGTCAAGGAGGACGGATGTTGGACAACCTCGCCCTAGGGGGAGGCTCGCCCACAGTGGCCGGGGCGAACCTGGCCTGGGTAGTCGTGGTGGCCGTCATCGCCCTGGTCGCGCTGGCCGTCGCGGGCTGGCTGGTCAGGGACGTGCTGGCGGCCAGTCAGGGCACGCCGAAGATGCGGGAAATCGCCCAGGCGGTCCAGGAGGGCGCTGCGGCCTACCTTCGGCGGCAGTTCAAGACGCTCAGCATCTTCGTCGTCCTGATCTTCTTCGTGCTGCTCCTGCTGCCTGCGGCCGGCGAATCCGTTCGGTGGGGGCGTTCGGGTTTCTTCCTTGTCGGGGCGCTGCTCTCCGCCTTTACAGGTCGCACCGGCATGTGGCTTGCCGTCCGCGGCAATGTCCGGGTCGCCGCCGCGGCTAAGGAGTCGGGTGAGCGCTCGGCCATGCGGATCGCGTTCCGTACCGGCGGCGTGGCCGGCATGCTCACCGTGGGCCTTGGCCTGCTCGGCGCGGCGGTGGTCGTGCTCATCTACCGGCAGAACGCCTCGGGCGTGCTCGAGGGCTTCGGCCTCGGTGCCGCGCTGCTGGCCATGTTCATGCGGGTTGGCGGCGGTATCTTCACCAAGGCTGCCGATGTCGGCGCCGACCTGGTGGGCAAGGTCGAGAAGGGCATCCCGGAGGATGACCCGCGCAACGCCGCGACGATCGCTGACAACGTCGGCGACAACGTGGGTGACTGTGCCGGAATGGCCGCGGACCTGTTCGAGTCTTACTCGGTGACGCTGGTCGCGGCGCTCATCCTGGGCTCGGTCGCGTTCGGCTCCGAGGGACTAGTCTTCCCGCTGATCGTGCCCGGGATCGGTGTGATCACCGCGATGTTCGGCATATTCCTCGTGGCGCCGCGAAAGAACGACCGCAGCGGCATGACGGCCATCAACCGCGGCTTCTTCGCATCCGCGATCATCTCGCTAATCCTGGTGATCATCGCGGCCTTTATCTACCTGCCCTCCAAGTTCAGCAGCCTCCATGGCGTCAGCACCGCGATTCACAACACCAAGGGGGATCCGCGCCTGATCGCCATTGGCGCCGTGATCATCGGCCTGGTCCTGGCCAGCGCGATCCAGCTGCTGACCGGCTATTTCACTGAGACCAACCGCAAGCCGGTGAAGGACATCGGCGAGAGCTCGCTTACCGGCCCGGCCACCGTGATCTTGTCCGGCATCTCGGTCGGGCTTGAATCGGCTGTGTACTCGGCGCTCCTGATCGGCGGCGCGGT
>DATMMA010000203.1:0-20565 GCA_035570295.1 Streptosporangiaceae bacterium | reverse complement strand
CATCGACTGGACAGCGCTCGGCTATCCGGTCGTCGTCTACATCGCGGTCACCGCCGGCCCCGGCATGGACCTGAGCGAGATCATCCAGGCGATCCGCGCGCTGCCCGAGGCGCAGGACATGAGCGTCGTGACCGGCGGCTTGGACCTGCTGGTCCGGCTGCGAGTCCGGGATCACGCGCACCTGCGCGAGCTACTGCTCGCCGAGATCTTCCAGATCAACGGCGTGCAGCGGACCGAGACGTTCCTGTCCCTCGCTGACGTCGAGCCCGACAACTTCACCGCCGCGATGCTGGAGCAGATGAGCCAGCGTCGCGGTGACCCCAAGAAGACCTGATCCGGCACCGGGCGCCGGCAGCCTGCCTCCCGGCGTCCGGCTGACGGACAGACAACTGCATCGGAGGACAGCCACGTGACAAGCAGCAGCCCGGCCTCAAGCCGATCTGACGCGCACGGCGTTGGCCAGCCAGGATTCGTCGCGCGCAACGGCCTGTACACACCGGAGCAGGCCGCCACGGCGGACGAAGTCGCCAGCAAGATCCGCGAACTAGACCTCCGCACCGTCCGGCTGGTGGTCGTGGATCAGCACGGTATGCCGCGTGCCAAGTCGCTGTCTCCCGAGGTCGCAATCGCCGCGATGTCCAACGGCCTGGACTTCTCCGGTGCGATCTACAGCCTTGACACTGGCAACCAGGTGTTCGTGCCGGCATTCGCCGCGGACGGCGGGTTCGGTATCGCCGAATTCACCGGCTTCCCCGACATCGTGCTGGTGCCCGATACGGCCACCTTCCGCGTCCTGCCCTGGGCTGACCGGACCGGCTGGATGCTGTGCGACACGTACTTCTCCAATGGCCAGCCGATGCCGCTGGACGGCCGCGGGCTGATGCGGCGCCTGCTGGCTGAGCTCGGCGACGCCGGATTCGATTACCTGGCCGGCATCGAGATCGAGTACTACATCGTCAAGCTCGACTCCGAGCACATCGCACCGCAGGACGCCGGGTACACCCCGCCCGTGCCGCCGGTCAGCGTCTTCGAGCGCGGCTATCAGTACCTGTCGGAGGTCCGGCTGGACAGCGTAGCGAGCACGCTGGAGGCGATCCGCGATGGCCTCGCCGCCGTCGGGTTGCCGCCCCGCTCGATGGAGGACGAGTGGGGTCCCGGCCAGATGGAGTTCAGCTTCAGCCCGATCGGCGGGCTCGCGGCGGCCGATGCCGTGGTGCTGTTCCGGTCCGCGGTGAAGCAGATGTGCCAGCGCCGCGGCCTGCTGGCGTCCTTCATGTGCGCTCCCGGGCTGCCGAACTTCTTCCCGTCGGGCTGGCACCTGCACGAGTCGCTGATCTCGCGGCAGGACGGGAGGAACGCGTTCGCCTGCGACGACGACTACCTGTCGGCGACCGGGCGGCAGTTTGTTGCCGGCCTGCTGGACCACGCGTTGCCGATGAGCGTGTTCGCCACACCCACGGTCAACGGCTACAAGCGGTTCCGGCCGTACTCCTTCGCGCCTGACCGGGTGTGCTGGGCACTGGAGAACCGAGGGGCACTGGTCCGCGTTCAGGGTGCGCCTGGCGACGCGAATAGCCACGTAGAAATGCGGATGGGTGAGCCGGCCGCCAACCCGTACTTGTACATGGCGGCGAATATCGCCGCCGGGCTCGACGGCATCCGCCGTGCGCTCGACCCGCCACCGCCGGTCGAGGCTGACCCGTACGTCACCGGCAACACCCCGCTCCCATCTTCCCTCGCTAGTGCAACCGGCGTGCTTGATCAGGACGAGTTCTTCCGCAAGGCGTTCGGCGACATCCTCGTCGACTACCTGCTGCAGATGAAGCGGTCGGAGGTAGCCCGCTACAACGCAGCCGTGGCTGAGAACCCGCCGCCGGACGGCCAGAACGTCAGCGACTGGGAAATGCGCGAGTACTTCGAGTTCTACTAACCGCCGAGGAGGACCACGATGACCCTGCAGCACATCGTGCTGTTCAGCTTCCCGCGCGACCTGTCCGCTGAGGAGGCGGCGCAGATGCGCGACATGGTGGCCTCATGGCCGAGCGAAATCGGCCTGATGACCAAGTGCCGCCTCGGCACCGACCTGACCTGTGCGCGCAACCGCGGCTACGCCTATCTGCTGTACACCGAATTTCCGGACGTGACGACCATGAACGCCTACCGGGCGCATCCCACGCACGTGAAGTTCATGGACTGGCTTGCGGAGCGCGAGTGCACTCCGCTGGCCTTCGACTACGTGCTAGATGAGCAAACCGTGCTCATGCCTGAGCATGGGCCGGAGTAAGAGAGGACCGGAGCCATGGCCAACACCAGCACCAATCTGGACGGCACCAAGATCGGCGAGCTCGCGCACGGATCCCTTCGGCTGTGGGATGCGATCGCGATATCTGTTTCGGTAATTGCACCGGGCATGGCGATGCTGCTGAACGTCAGCGGCGTCTCCGCTGTCGCCGGCGGCTCCACGCCGATGGCGTTCCTGCTGGGCGGCGTTGCCTGTTTAGCGCTCGCTTTCGTTGTCATCGGGTTCACCCGCCGGATGGCCACGGCCGGTTACGCGTACACCTATGCCAGCCGCAGCCTGGGCAAAGAAGCCGGTTTCATGGCCGGCTGGCTTTACTTCTTCGGATTCATCTGCTTCGTGCCGATGACAATGTCTGGCGTCGGCTACCTGGCTGCCGACCTGCTGGGCGTGAGTCCCAAGCTGTGGATCCTGTTCTTCGTGATCGGGATGGCCTTGTACATGGTGCTATCGGTCATCCGGATCAAGGTGACGACCCGGGTGCAGCTCGTCATCGGGATCATCACGGTAGCGGTCATCGTGCTCATCGACCTGGTCACTACCGCCAAGGGCGGCAGCCACGGTCAGGCCCTGGGCGCGTTCAGCTTCAGCCACACCAACTCCGGCGGCTTCAACGGCGTCTTCTACGGCATCATCTTCGGCGTCACCTCCTACATCGGCTTCGAGACCGCCGCAGACTTCGGCGAGGAGACCGCGCACCCCCGCCGCAACGTTCCGATCGCGGTGATCGCCGCGACGTTGTTCGCGATAGTCCTGTACCTATGGACGACTTACTCGATCACGATCGGCTACGGCGTGAACAACGGCGCCAAGATGGGCGTTGATCCGGTCGCCCTCAAGACGACCGCGACCACGTTCGTCGGCTCCTGGCTCGGCACACTGGCCGAGATAGGCGGAATGTGCGCGGCGTTCGTCGTCTGCGTCGCCTGCGCGACCGCCGCTTCTCGCACGCTCTTCGCGATGGGCCGGGAAGGTGTGCTGCCCGCCGCTTTCGCCCGTACGCACCCGCGTTACAAGACGCCGGTCAACGCGGCACTCGCTGTCACCGCGCTTGCGATCGTGATGGCGCTGGTGATGGGCTACCCGCTATCCGACAGCGGATTCGGCCAGCCGCTGTCCAACTACTACTTCTGGGCTACAACAGGCACGCTGCTGATCATCGTGGTGTACATCATGATCTGCCTGGGCGGCATCGTGTACTTCTGGAACACTCGCGCCAGCCGGAACTGGAACCCGCTGGTCCACGTCGGCATCCCGGTCGTCGGCGCGATCGTGTTCGGCGCCGCGCTGTACGGGTCGATCCACCCTGCCCCTCCCGGCATTCTCAAGTGGACGCCGTACGTGGCCCTCGTCTGGCTAGTGCTCGGCATCGGGGTCTTGCTGTGGCTGCGTTCCTCTCGGCCCGACCAGGTCGCCCAGATCGGCTCGATCCTCGGCGAGGAGGGTGGTGCCGAGGCCGCCGTGCTCGATACCGCCTGACCCGGTACTGGCCGGGCGAGGTCTAACCCGGCGCGCTCGTGCCGGGGCCGGTACCAGATCGACGCGCAGCCGTCGGTCCGGCAGCGGACCCAGAGATGACCGAGCACACCGTGCGCCCTGGCGCCTGGGCAGTCGCAAGGCATCCAGCCCACTGTGACGCGCCCCGGCGCCCATGGATGCCCTGCTGAGCACTGCAAGGGGTAGCACCACCAGTCCGGGCGGATGACTGCGCTCATCCCAGTAGTAGAACACAGTTTCGATGCTCGAGGTACCGCGCAGCCGCGGTTTGAGCGCGCGGAAATTGTCAGTGGCCGTCGATACTATGGTCGAGTAACAGGATCGCTGGGGAGGTGGCGGCGAAACCATGAGCGAGCAGCAATCGCGCGAGCCGGCGCCTCCGCCTGCCGGGCCCGGCGCTCCGGGCTCGTTGCCGCGCTTTGATGGAGCAGAACTTCTGGCCCGGCAGCTGGCCGAGATCGATGCGCCCGTGGAGCTGACCGAGGCCGAGATCGCGGCGTTGCCGCTGTCATCCGATGAGCCACCGGACCTGTCAGAGACTCCGTGGTGGCTGACCGAGGAGTTCCACGGGAGCGACGCCGCCGAGCACGCGGCCTGGCTGGCCGGCCTGCCGGCCGACGTCCGGACCGCGTATGAGAACGGGCCGTGGGACGGCACCGGCGAAGTGTTCGCCGCCGGGTTCTTGCACCACGACCCCGGCGATGGGCCGGCCGGACCCGGGTTCATTGCCGGCGGCTGGGCCGACACCGCAGCGCCTGGACCCGCGCTGGCGGCGGCAGCTGCCGACGCCGCCACTCGCCGGGCTCAGCTGGGCGAATCGGAGCTGATCGGGCTGCTGTGCGGCTGGCAACGGCTGACCGCATGGGCTCAGGCCGGGCAGGCTCGCTGCCTGACCACCCTGGTCCAGCGGCGCAAGGAGCAGTCCGTCGAACTGAACCGGCCCGACCTGGCCGCGCATGTCGATGACGAGGCTGCGGCCGCGCTGGCGCTGACCGGCCGCGCCGCCAGCCGGCAGCTGGATGTCTCCGCCGGTCTCGCCCGGCTGCCTGAGGTTGGCGCCGCCCTGGCTGCGGGGCGGATCGACTGGGCCAAGGCCTGCTTGTTCACCGACCTGCTCGCCGGGATCCCCGACGAAGCTGCCAATGACATCGCGCGCCTGGTGCTGGCCGCCGGCGATGTCACCCGCAAGACCACCGGGCAGCTGCGCGCCGCCCTGGCACGGGCAGTCCTGGCCTACGACCCTGACGCCGCCCAGCGGCGCCGCGAAGAGGCCCGCAAGGACGCCAGCGTGCAGGCCTGGGCCGAGCCATCGGGCAACGCCGCCCTGGCTGGCCGCGAACTATCCCCCGCCGACGTCGTGCATGCTGACGCCCAGCTCACCACCGACGCCCGTTGGCTCGCCGCCCACGGCTTGCCCGGCAACATCGATGAGCTTCGCGCCCTGGCCTACACCGCCCGGCTCACCGGACGGCCCCTCAGATCCCTCCTGCCCGCCAGCACCAGTGACCAGACCGGCGAGCGCGCCACCGCTGACGGCACCACCTGTGACAGCACCACCTGTGATAGCACCACCGGTGACAGCACCGCTGCCGGGACCGGCGACACCGGCCCCGACTGCGGCGACGACGCGAGCCCGGACCCCGGCGGCAGCGCGAGCCCCGGCCCCCGTGACGCCAGTGGCACCGACGGCAGCAGCGTCGGCGACCACCCGGACGGTGGGCCGCTGGGCGGCACCATCAACCTGACCATGCCGCTGGCCGCCTGGGCCGGCCTGTCCGATGCGCCCGGCGAACTGGCCGGCTACGGCCCCGCTGATGCTGTCACCTGCCGCGACCTGGCCGCCCGCGCCGGCCCGGCGACCCGCTGGTGCCTCACCCTCACCGACAGCAGCGGCCGCGCCGTCGCCCACGCCTGCGCGAGCCACCCACCCGGCAGCAAATGGCCAAAAGACCCAGGGAGCACGGTCATCCGGTGGGCCACCAGCCTCGCCCGCAAAATGCAGTTCCTGGAAACCGGGCCCTGCACCCACGCCCGCCAGTCAGCCGGCTACCGGCCCGCGCCGAGCCTGGCCCACCTGTTGCGAATCCGCCAGCGCACCTGCTCATATCCCGGCTGCCGCCGGCCCGCCCGCCGCTGCGATCTTGATCATGTGGTCCCCTATGACCGCGGCGGCGCGACCTGCGAGTGCAATTTGACCCCTTTGTGCCGCCGGCACCACCGCGGCAAGCAGGCACCCCGCTGGCACCTCAGCCAAGATCTGCCCGGCACCCTCACCTGGCAGCTCCCCCATGGCCGCAGCTACATAACCACGCCAGAGCCTTACCCGGTCTGAAGCCTCGGCGTCTCCGACTACACGGCATGCCGGGCGAGGAGCGCGACCGCCCCGATCAGCACTGCAAGCCATCCGAGCACCAGCGCCACGGCGGCCACGGCAGCTCCCCGTTCGCCGGTCTGGCGCACGCGACGACGAGCCAGGTACCCGAGCACGATCGCCGGGAAAGCACTGATCCCCGCCGTGCACGGCGCAGCCGCCGCGCAGACCAGCGCGGCTATGGCCAGCCGGCTGGTTCGCGGAGGCGCTGGAGTGGCCGGATGTGCGGGCAGCCTCCCGAATTGGCCGACAGGCAAGTCGCACGTCAGAGCCATCACCTCGGTGAACAAGCGCGCGGTCAGTGCTTGTCCGACTCGCAGCTCAAATTGGTCCTTGGTGAGCCTGCCGTCCAGAAAAGATGCCTTCAGAACGCTGATTGCGCGATCTCGGTCTGCCGCGGATGCCAGCATCTGAACATTGCTTGCCATCAGCGATCGGCCCGGGTTCGCTCCATCAAGGCAGAGTAAGTCCCGCCTCTGGCAGATCGAAGACTCGTTGGGGTAACGTCCGTGATCCGGCTGCAGATCTCAGGGGGCCAGGTGGCAAGGTCCGGCGAGCCCGTCCTTGTGACTATCGGCTCAGGGCGACGCCGGTTCACGTGCCATGTCTGCCAGGGCACGGTGTTCAGTGGCTACAAAGTCAAGCTGAACACCGCCGTGGCATACCGGCTCGGCGATCAGTTCGCTGAGGATGGCATCAGCCTTGTCTGTTCTGACTGCCGTTACGTGCACACGTTCGTTCCGGGCGCGGTCCAGGTCTGGAAAGTAAGGGACGGCTATCCGGAAGGTTCGAGCTAGCCGCCTGCAACTCTGCAATGACGCATATCGGGACAATGGTACACATCGGGTGAAGGCCATTGATTCCCCCGAGGAGCCACTCCGATCGGTCTAAGGGTTCGCTCGCCCGGCGCGACTGCGGACGCAGGATCTAGGCTGCCGGCTATGACGCAGCCGCTAGGGAACGATCCTCCGGATGACCGCTTCGAGGCACTCGGGCAGGTCGTCGAGCGCGCAGCGGTCATGGAAATCGCGCTACGGATGGCCTTCTGCACCCTCGTCGGCGGCCCATACGCCGCAGCAGTCGCAGGCAGCCAGGACACGCACTGGCTTATCGAGAACTGCGACATCGTGGTGCGCCGGCATGCGGAGAAATCCGCCGGCCAGCGGGATGCGATCCGCGCAGCGCTCCGGCTGTGCCGCGAAGCTAACCGCGACCGGAACAGGCTGGTGCACGAAGCCTGGGGCAACGGAGCGGCCGGCGCGCCGGCCGCGCTACGGAGCGTGTGCCACGGCTACAAGATGGCTGGCCGGGACTGGGCGATCGCGCAGATCCGGGAAGCGGCTGACGCGATCTCCGGCGCACAGTTCGCGCTGCTTGCCGCCGTCGAGGATGCTTTCGGTCCAGGCTGTCTGGAAGCCGCCGGACAGATGCTCGCCACCGACGCGGCCCACGACCACGGTTAGCGGCACCAAGCCCATGATCATCGTCGAGCGCACCCGTGCGGCGTCGCGGGCGCCGTCGGCAAAAATTCCTTACCCGGCCGCTATGTCCCGTCTCAGCCGCCGCCGGCTGGCACACTACCGACCATGCAGACGATTGTCGCCGATCACCCGCTTGTCGCGCACAAGCTCACCGCGCTGCGTGACAGCAGCACCGACACTCCCACCTTCCGGCGGCTGGCTTACGAGCTGACCACGTTGCTCGGATACGAGGCAACGAGGATCATCCGGGTCGAGCCCGTCCAGGTCGTTACGCCGGTCGCGGCTGCTGACGGCGTCCGGCTCGCCCGGCCGGTGCCGTTGCTGGTACCCATCCTCCGGGCCGGCATCGGCATGCTGGATGGCCTCGCCAGCCTCCTGCCGCGTGCGGACATCGGCTTCGTCGGCCTCGTCAGGGACGAGGAAACGCTGGTCGCGTCGACGTACGCGACACGGCTACCGTCCGACCTCTCCGGACGGGACACGTTCATCCTGGATCCGATGCTGGCCACCGGCGGCTCGATGGAGACCGTCATCAAGATGCTGCGCTATCGCAACGCGGCGACGGTAACGGCCATTTGCCTGGTAGCAGCGCCGGAAGGACTGGCCAGGCTGGCGGACGAATTCCCGGACGACACCGGCGTCCCGGTCCAGGTGGTAACCGGCTGCATAGACGCACGGCTCAACGACAAGGGCTACATAGTGCCGGGCCTTGGCGACGCGGGCGACCGGCTTTTTGGCACCATCTAGTCCTGCTCACCCAGGGCACCAAAAGACCGTAGGCTGCCAGGGTGAGCGAGCCGCGCGACGCGGAATCGGCTGCAGCGCGGCTGCGATTCCTGCGCAGCAGCCTCGGGCTCAGCCAGGAGCAGCTAGCCCGCCGACTTGGCGTGTCCTTCGCGACGGTTAACCGGTGGGAATCCGGCCGGACACAGCTGTCTGCGCGGGCCTTGACCGCGCTGGCGCAACTCGAAGCCGAGGTCGCTGTCAGCCAAAGCACCGTCGGTGGCGGCGCCAGCAGCACCACCAGTCCGCTTGACCGGCTGCCCGTCGCCCGGTCCAGCTTCGTCGGCCGGGCCCGCGAGCTCGCCGAGCTAGGCGCGCTGATGCGCCGATCGCGGCTGGTCACGCTCATCGGCCCGGGTGGCGCGGGCAAGACCCGGCTGGCTAGCGAACTGCTCAGCCGCGACTTCGCCGACGCCGACCTGGTCTTCGTGCCGTTAGAGCAACTCCGCGACCCGCGGACGCTGACCTCGTCGCTGGCCTCCCGGCTCCGGGTTCATGACCGGAAGGGCACGCCGCTGATCGAGTCGATCCGCGACACACTGGCGGCCTCGCCGCGCCTGCTGCTACTCGACGGTGCGGAGCGACTGGCCGACCAGGTCGCCGAACTGGCCAGCAACCTGCTGGGCACCCTGCCCGAGCTCAGGGTCATTGTCACTAGCCGGGTAGTGCTCGGCATTCCGGGCGAAGTCTGCTGGACCGTTCCGCCGCTCGCCTGCCCGTCAGTGACAGCCGACGCATCCGACATCGCGGCGTCGGATGCCGTGCAGCTGTTCATCGCCAGGGCCAGCGACCGACTGCCGGACTTTCGCGCTTCGGACGTCGCGCCCCATGCGATCGCCGAGCTGTGCCGGCGGCTGGACGGGCTGCCGCTCGCCATCGAGCTGATCGCGGGCTGGGTTGGCACGCTGTCAATCAGGGAGATCCTTCAGCAACGCGCGGTCCTGCTTGACTCCGAGCCGTCACAGGTTGGCCAGCACAGCGGCCGGCGTCTTGCCGACGTGCTGCAGGTGAGCTATGACCTGCTGAATCCCGAGCAGCAGCGCAGGCTCGCGATGCTGAGCGTGTTCGGCGGCTCGTTCCGGATCGATGACATCCAGGCGGTACTCGGCATCGACGCGCTTACCGCCGTCGCTACCACCCGGCTGCTGGTGGACTCGTCGTGGCTCGTCGTGACCCGCGGGCCCGAGCAAAACCTGTTCAGCATGCTGGAGACGATCAAGACGTTCGCGACCCTGCAGCTCGAGAAGACCGGCGACGGCCCGGCGGTCCGCAAGCGGCATGCGTTGCACTGGGCGAGCATCGCGGTCGGCAGCGAGCAGGGACTGAGCGGACCGGATGCCGCAGGGTGGTCGCGGCGACTCGAGGTTGCCGGCCCTGACTTGTACCTGGCGCTGCACTGGGCGGACGAACACTCCGACGCTGACCTCGGCCTGGACATCAGCGCTTCGCTATGGCGCTGGTGGCTGGTGCGCGGCCGCCTCGCCGTCGGCCGGAACTGGCTGGCCAGGTTCCTGACACAGGCCGGACAGCGCAACGACGAGCTCGCCGGCCGGGCAGTCTGCGCGGCCGCCGTGCTGGCAGCCGAAAACGGCGACTACGCCGAGGCGATTCGCAACGCGGAGCGGGCCATGGCCATCTTCGGGCCGCTCGGGCTGAAGCTGCGGATGACGCTCGCGGCGACCGTTCTCGGCTCCGCGAACCGCTACCTGGGAAACACCGAGGCCGCCCGGCTCGGCTTCGAGTCAGCCGTTCGCCTTCGCGAGGAACTCGGCGACCGGCGCGGCCTGTCCATCGCGATCAACAACATGGCACTGCTCGAACTCGACGTCGGTAACATCGGGCGGGCGCGGGAACTGCTCGAGCAAGCGCTGGCGATTAAGCGTGAGTTCGGCGAGCAGATGTCCATCGCGCTCGGGCTGGCCAACCTCTCCGACGTACTCATCAAGACCGGCGAATGGGATACCGCTGAGCGCCTGCTGGATGAGGGCGTCGCGATGGCAGAGGGCAACCCGCAGCTCATCGGCACCTTCCGCGCCAACCAGGGCGCGCTCGCGGCGCACCGGGAGGAATGGGCCGTCGCGGCGGAACACTTCCGCGCCGCGATCGCGGCGTCGGACGCAGGCGGCCATCCGCACGACAGCATTGAGCCCATGATCGGCCTCGGCCGCGTCTATCACCGGACCGGACAACGCGACGAGGCGCTCGGTGAACTCCGCCGGGCTCAGGCTCTCGCGGCTGATATCGGGAACGCCCCCCGCCTGGCCGAAGCCGAAGCAGCGCTCGCGGAGGTAACCGGCGCACCCGATGCAGCCCCGGCCCAATCAGCTGCACCCGTCTCGGCTCCGCCCGCCCGAGCACCGCGGCCCGGCAACCTAACTGCCCGGCAGGCCGACGTCCTGCGCCTGCTGGCAGCCGGGCGGAGCAATAAGCAGATCGCGGCTGAGCTGTACCTCAGCCCGGCGACCGTGGAGCGGCACCTGGCCACCATTTACCGCAATCTCGGTCTCGCGGGCCGGGTGGAGGCAGCCAGGTTCGCCATCGAGAACGGTATCGCCGACCCGGTGTTATAGCGCCAAACCGGCGGACGTGGGCTAAAGCTGCGGGCGAGACGAGCCCGTTACCGTAATCATATAGTTTGACGCTTTTGCCCTTTTGTTGAATTACATGATTGCTGGGATTCGCCGGACCTGCCTGCCCGGCTAGAAAGGTACCCGGACCCGTCGTACCGGGACAGGGGCAGGGAGATGCCAGTGCACGATCAGCTGCTCGGCTCGACGCAGCCAGTGCTGTCCATCTCACTCGAGCCCGGCGAGCGCATCATCGCTGAGACAGGCGAGTTCGCCTGGATGACGGACTCCATCCGGATGACTGCCGGGTCCGGTCACCTGAGCGATTACACCGCGACGAATCAGCAGGGCACTGTCGCGTTTGCCGCGCGGCTGCCCGGCACCATCGTGCCAATCGAGGTAACGCCCGGTCACGAGTACCTCGTGCACCGGGGCGGTTTCCTGGCCGGCACGCCCGGGATCGAGCTCGCCACCGGCTTCAGGCAGTCGCTGGGCGCGAGCGAGGTAGCAGCCGACGACTTTGTCTTGCGGCGCATTGGCGGCCATGGCCGAGCCTGGGTTGAGCTATGCGGCGACGTAGTGCGGCGCGATCTCGCGGCCGGAACGTCATTGCGCACGCACCCGTGGCACATCGGCATGTGCGAAGCATCGGTCGCCGTCCAGATGGCCGAAGTTGCCCTGCCTGCCGACAGTTACCTGGGCAGGAACGCCCACTACTTCGCTCTTCTCTCAGGCCCTGGGACGGTGTGGTTGCAGTCAATGCCGCTGCGCGCCGCGCCGCACCGGCGGTTAGCAGCCGGCTCGGCGTCGGCGCGCGTGTTTCCGGCGGTGGAGGGGGCCGCCGGACCCGCCGCGCCGCGCTGAGCCGGCACCCCGCACACATCCCGCACAGGGGCCGTGGCTGCGCTATTGTCCTGCTAACCCCTGGAGGTAAGTGGCATGCGCACGTTTGCCAGCCTGGACGAGTTCGTCGCGGCCAAGGGCGAGAGCCTCGGCTTCAGCGAGTGGCACAAGATCACCCAGGAGCAGGTGAACGCGTTCGCCGATGCGACCGGCGACCACCAGTGGATTCATGTTGATCTGGAACGCGCGGCAAGCGGACCGTTCGGCGGCACCATCGCGCACGGCTACCTGACCGTGGCGCTGCTGCCGATCCTGTCGATGGAGATCTTCCGGATCGAGAAGCTGACGATGGGCATCAACTACGGCCTCGATCGGGTTCGTTTCCCTTCGCCCGTGCTGACTGGCTCGTCGATCCGGGCCGAGGCGACGCTGACCGACGTGAAGGAGACTCAGCTCGGCTCGCTCGCGCACATACGGATGCGGATTGAGATCGAAGGCCAGCAGAAGGCAGCTTGCGTGGCTGACACGCTCTCGCTGTTTGTCGCCTGAGGCCGACGAGCTACAGCCATGACCGATCCCGGCGGGACCCGCGTCGCTGTCTATATCGACTTCGACAACATCGTGATCTCGCGCTACGACCAGCTCTTTGGTCGTGGCCAGTTTCAGCGCGACAGGGCACGCGGGTTCGACGACGCGGATAAATCAGCCGATCCGGACATCGCCGAGAAGCTCCAGCACGCCACCGTGGACATCGGAGCGGTGATCGACTTCGCGTCGTCGTACGGCACCCTCGTGCTTACCCGGGCATATGCCGACTGGTCAGCCCCGGTAAACGCGGCATACCACGGCCAACTCGTCAGTCGCGCGGTTGACTTGGTGCAACTCTTCCCCACGGCGGCCCACGCCAAGAATGGAGCCGACATCAGGCTGGCCGTCGACGCGGTAGAGGACATGTTCCGGCTCCCCGACCTGACACATATCGTCATCGTCGCCGGAGACTCGGATTACATAGCCCTCGCCCAGCGGTGCAAACGGCTGGGCCGCTACGTGGTGGGTGTCGGCGTCGCCGGATCGACAAGCAGAGCGCTTGCGGCAGCCTGCGACGAACTCGTGACGTACGACGCGCTCCCCGGCATCGCGCAAGAGGCCGCGTCTGGCGCCGCAGCGTCGCCGCGGACCTCGCGACGGGGCAAACGGCCTGCGGCAGCGGCGGCCGACGAGACTGATGATCTGCATGGCGGAGACCCGCAAGAGCTGGCGACGAGGCTTCTCGAACGCGCCCTGCGACTCGGCCACGAAAAGGACGACGATGACTGGCTGCACAGCTCGACGGTGAAGAGCCAGATGAAGCGCATGGACCCCTCGTTCAGCGAGAAGGCCCTCGGCTATCGCTCGTTCTCAGACTTCGTAAAGTCGCGAGAAGCCGTAGCCGAACTCGACGAGTCAAACCCCTGGAAGGTGCGGCTCAGCCCGGCGATGACCGGGCCTTAATCCGGCGAAAGAGCGCAGGCGGCTGCGTACTCGCCGTGCTCGCCCCCGCGACGCTGGGCACGGCGAGGATGGTCGCAGCCGCCACGGCCCTAACCTCGATGGTGTTCAATGCGCAGCAGTTACGATGCGTGAATGGGTGAGGGCAAGGCAATCTATTCGGAGTTGGCCGAAACGAGGCAGAACGGCGGAGTCGCTGTCAGTCAGCGGCCAGGGACCAGAGTCCGGTTGACCCCGGATGACCTTGCACGCACCCGGCTAAGCCAGGCCCCGGCGCCGCTGGTGGAGTCGGTTTTAGGACTCGCCCGGCTTCGGCGTGAGCCGCCCTCGGAGCCGTCTGGCAGCTGGGTCCGTAAGGCGCGGCAGGCTTTCCCCGCGAGCGCCCGGCCGTTGTTAGACCTGGTGCCCGGCAGTCCGCCCTGGCCGGCATTCTTCGACCAGCTAGCGGCTGACCCGGAAGAGGGCCTGGAGATGGTGCAGGCCACGCCCCGGCATGTCCTGTCCGCCGACCTGGCGGCGTCCTGGCATGGCGTCGGCCGCCCTCCCCTCTGGGTGCGCAATCTTGCAGACGGCGAGCCGGAGGCAAGGCAAACACTGCGGCGAGCGCTGCATGACTTCTATCGTGCGTGCGTCGCTCCTTACTGGTCACCTATCTCGGCGACGGTACGCAGCGACCTGTCGGAGCGGATTCCCGTGCTCGCTACCCGCGGCCTGGCGGCGCTCTTCGACAGCCTGAGCGAGGATCTGGCTTGGCGAGACCACTCGCTGGAACGATACTGGCGGACCGGCCGGACATATGATTTGTCGCTCAATGGCCAGGGCCTGCAGATTCTTCCCTCCGCACTGTGGACCGGCCCGCCATTGTTCTCTATCCACCCCGAGGAATCTGCTGTCGACGTGCTCATCTACCCAGCCCGATCCGCCGTGACGGCGTCGGGGCCAGGTGAAGCCGGCGACCTTGCCGGGCTGCTCGGGCGGACCAGGGCAGCGGCCCTGCAGGCACTCCGCGCACCTCGGAGCACTCTCGAGCTCGCCGCGGTGATCGGGACCAGCGCGTCGTCGTCCTCCGAGCACGCCAAGGCGCTGCGTGCTGCGGGCCTGGTGCAAACCACCCGGCACGGGCGCAGTGTGCTCCATTCGCTGACGCCGCTCGGCCGCAGCCTGCTCGACGGGCAGTAAAGCCGCCGCACCCCGGGATGCTGGACCGGGCGGTGCCCAGCGGGCGTTTCGTCCCGGTACGTCGCCCGGCGGCGCAGGTTAAGTGGTGATACCGATTGCGTTGCCTTCCGGATCAAGGACCCTCACCAAGCGGTATCCCTCATCAGAGCCCTCCTCCTCAGCGTCGAAGCTCACCCCTCTCTGACGGAGCTCGGCGACCGTGGCGTCGAAGTCCTCCACGACCAGGATCGGTGCCCAGCCGATGCCCGGCCGTGGAGAGATCCGCTCCGGGTGATCGGTCGCGAGGGCGAGCGCAGGCCCCGTGTTGCCGGGCGGCACCAGCATGCAGAACTCGTCCGGCTCCAGCGAGAGCACCGACAGCCCGAGCACGTCGCGGTACCAGGCGACAGCGGCGCCGAAATCGCGTACTTGGACTGTGACCATCATTACCTGCGTGGGCTTCATGGAAGCCATCTTGCCCGCGCGGTCCCGGGGCTTCCAGCGGGCCGCGCTACACGCCGTGACCGCACTATCCAGATTCACGTCCGGCGCCGCTGTGGCCGGAACCCGTCACTGAGATCGGCCGGTACGCGTGCTGACGCGGCGGTTCCGGAACAGGACGGGCAGCACGAGCTCGCCGCATCGCTGCAGCAGCCGCGGCCCGATCGGGACGCCCTCCAGGCGCGGGGAGTAGAGCAGGAACGTGTATCCAAGGCGACGGGCAAGTATGCCGTCAGTAGCAGCCTGGTCGCCGATGACGATGCCAGGCCGGGGAAGGTTTCGGTACGGGGCGATCCGCATCGGCTTGCGGGCGGATGACAGGTACATCACCCGAATGCCCGCGGCAGCGGGAACTGTCGAGGGGCGACGGGCGGAATTGGTAGCAAAGCACACCACCTCGACTCCGGCAATCGCGGCGACATGGCGGAGCACGGCCGCGAGCCCCTCGTCGAGGGATTCCTGACCGGTGTCCCAGAAGGCGACCAGGGGTTCCACGTCCAGGACGACCGTCTTCGGCGACAGTTCTGCGGCCCGGCGCAGCAAGTCCTGCCGCTCGACGACGCGCTCATAGGCAGTCATCACCTTGGTCGCCGCGCAGTACGCGTAGCCAGGTAAGCCGGCCCGCGGCGCGGGGGCACGCGGGAGTCCGCGCCTGCTGGCGCGTCGTCGTAGCCGCGATACCGCGAGATGCCTGAGCCGCACCCAGTCCATGGGAACTTCCCGCGGGCTGGCGCCCGGACGATCCCGTGGCACCCAGACCCTGAGCGCACCGGGCCGGACCGTGCAGAGCACCGGCGTGGGCATAGTTACGGCCTCGCCGTCGATGCCGACCGGGACCTGCGGAGTGTCAGCAGTGATCTCGACTTTTGCCGCAGTCAGCAGGCTCAGTCCGCGTGCCCGCTTGCCCCGCAGCAGACCAACTGCCTGCTGGGCGCTATCCACCTGGACACCAACAACGCCGAGCGTGCCGCGATCGAGGCGCAGGCGACGGCTGAGTCCGGCGATGTCACCGCTTCCGTAAGGGTTGTTGGCCACGAGCAGCGCCTGGGGCCCGCTGATCTCGATGCCGTCCGCACGCGCCTCAAGCTTGGCCCCGCGGTGACCCTGGAGCAGGTCGGGCAGCAGGTTCAGGGTGGTGCCCAGCTTGTCGTCGCGGTAGGCGGGCGTCTGGACGACGTCGGCGTACGCGCCGAACGAGGCGTTGTTCACGAACGTCCGGGAGCCGATCATCCCAAGGTCAACGCGCAATTCGACGCCGTCCGACAACGCGCCGAGGCACGCCGACGGATCGTCACGGTCCAGCCCTAGGTCCAGCGCGAAGTGATTGCGGGTGCCGGCCGTGATGACCATGAACGGGATGTCGTGCCGGGCCGCCACGCCGGCCACCAGTGCTTGCGTGCCGTCACCTCCGGCGACGCCGAGCAGATCAGCTCCGGCGGCAGCCGCACCTTCAGCCACCGCGGCGACGTCAACTGGCTCGGGCCCGCCCATCAGAAAGACCTCAGCGCCAAGATCCTCGGCCTTGCGCTTGAGGTCGAACTTGCCTACTTTCCCGCCACCGGACTTCGGGTTCATGATCAGGAACGGGTGGCTGGCCGGGGATGCCGGACGTTCGGGCATCCGCCAGCGGGCCCGGTCGCCAGCCAGCGCGGACCGCGCGGTGACGCCGGCGAACAGCCACGCGGCAGCTGACGCGACCGCCACCCAGAGCAGAGCAGCGAACGCGTAGACGACGATCACGGCGATAGGCGCCGCGACGCAAACGGCCAGCGACAGCCAGCGCCAGACGCTCCGGCGCGAAAGGAACACGTATGCCGCCGCCAACGTCACCGCAGCGGCCCCCAGGCCCAGGCCCAGCATCGCGATGCTCGTCAGGCCGGCGAAGACCGGCGGTATCGCGACGGCCACCGCCGCCAGCAGGAAGCTCAGGCGCGCGAGCCAGCGCTGCGAGCGGGTAGCCGGAGTCACGGCCTCCGGCTCAATCGGCACAGAATCGATTCTGCATATCCCGGCACCCCTGGACCTCATCCGAAAGGGGTGATCATGGAACGGGCATCACGTTTCATGTGGCCGCGTCCGCGTTTCATGACTTTGGACCGGTTCTGCGCCCGTTATGCCCGGCATCTGGTCGCCGAACCGCCGAACCCATGGTGGGCGCAGAGGGCCTAGCCGAACCGGGCGGCTACCGCGTCCAGCACTGACTCGTCGCCTGCATACGGGCCCTCGGGCCTCGGCCAGTGCGTGATGACATCGGTGAAACCAAGTTCCGCTGCCTTGCCGACCGCCTCGTCGAAGTAGCCCTGGCTGCTCAGCGCGAACGTGCCCGAGGCATCCAGGGACAGATACCGGCGCACTTGCTCGCGCGGGCGGCCGACGGCGGCAAGCGCCTCGTCGAAAACGCCGCCCGCCTCGGCTACTGACTGCCACCATGCGGTCAGCCCGTCGTCTCGAGCCCCCGTAGTGACCCAGCCCTCGCCGAGCCGCGCCGCCAGCGCGATCGACCGCTTGCCGTTACCTGCGATGACGAACGGGATCCGCGGCTGCTGCACGCATCCGGGGAGGTTGCGCGCATCGACCGCCGAGTAATAGCGGCCCGACCAGGTGACGTGGTCGGTCGTGAGCAGCCGGTCGAGCAATTCGGCGAACTCGGTGAACCGATCGCTCCGCCCGCGTCGCGTCAGGTCCGGCTGGCCGAGCACTCTGTTGTCGAAACTCTCGCCGCCTGCGCCGGCCCCGACGCCGAGCACGAACCGGCCGCCGCTGATGTCGTCCAGCGCGGTGAGCTGGCGGGCGAAGCTGACCGGATGCCGGAAATTGGGCGACGCCACCAGTGTCCCGAGCGCGATCCGCGAGGTGACCATCGCCGCGGCCGTCAGCGTCGGCACCGCGTCGAACCACGGTCCGTCGACCAGAGAGCGCCAGCCGAGGTGATCGTAGGTCCAGGCGTGATCGAAGCCGTAGTCCTCTGCCTGCCGCCAGCGGCGAGCCGCTTGCGTCCAGCGCTGGTCTTGAAGGATGACAATGCCGAATCGCACGACCGGCAATGGTACCTGGCACCACCTACCCGCCGCCCACCACCTCGCCGAGGAGTAGCATCAGCCGGTTCGCCGTCGGTAATCCGACAGAAAGTGGCTGATGACGATCGCGACCGATCTGCGCGAGCAGGCACAGGCCTGGATCGCGGCCGACCTCGACGAGCAGGACAAAGCCGAAGTCGCCGCGCTGCTCGCCGACGGGTCGCCGGAGGCAACGACGGAACTTGCTAGCAGGTTCGCCCGGCCGTTGCGCTTCGGCCCGGACGGCTTGCGCGGACCTGCCGGTGCCGGGCCAAGCCGGATGAACCGCGCGACTGTGACGGCTGTCTCTGCCGCGGTGGCGCGCTGGCTGCTCGGGCGCGAACCCGGCGCAGCCGAAGCCGGCGTGGTACTTGGATGCGACGCGGCGCACCGCAGCGAGGATTTCACCGCGCAGGCCGCTCGGGTTCTGGCCGGCGCAGGCATCCGGGTGCACTTGATGCCGAGTGCGCAGCCAGCCCCGTTCCTGGCCTTTGCAGTGAGGTTTTTCAGCGCCGCGGCCGGCATTATGATCATCGCTGGCCATGGCCCGGCTGCCGACAGCATTTACCGCGTGTACGCCGGTGACGGCGCGCCGCTGATGCCGCCTGCCGATACCGATATCCAGGCTGTTGTCACCGCGCTCGGCCCGCTGCCGGAGATCGCGACCGCGCCGCCAGACAGTCCGCTCATCATCCGGCACGGCGATCAGGCAGCGCAGGCATACCTCGACTCGATCTGCGCGAACGGCGGCCGGGCGCCTCAGAGCGCGGCCTGGCTCCGGTTCGCGTACACGCCGCTGCATGGCTCGGCCTCCGCGCTAGCGCTGCGGGCGTTCGAGCAAGCCGGCTACGCGGCTCCGGACGTAGTCGCGGCGCCGTTCGCAGACCCAGCACAACCGGGCGCGCTGGACCTGGCGATCGCGCAGGCGCGGCGGTCGGCTTGCGACCTGGTCCTGGCGACCGACGCGGACGGCGGCAGGCTGGCGGTCGCGGTGCCGGACCCGGATGCGCCGGGCGGCTACCGCCAGCTGACCGCCGACCAGCTTGGCGCTCTGCTGGGCGCGTTCCTGCTCGGCACGATGGCAGCCGAACCGGGCATCATGATGTCACAGCAGCTCGTCGTCAGCACTGTCGTCTGCGGCTCTTTGCTGTCGAAGATCGCGGCCGCGGCCGGCGCACAGCACGCCCGGACGCTCAGCGGGTTCCAGTGGCTCGTCCGGGCCGCTGACCTGCGGCAGGACGTCCGGTTCGCGTTCGGTTACGCCGAGGAGCTCGGCTTCGCTGTTGGCGGCGCGGTGCGGGACGTCGATGGCATTGGCGCAGCGCTCGCCGTACTGGGCCTCGCCGCGGTCGCCCGGTCCGTTGGCGAATCGCTCCAGGACGCCTACGACGCACTCGAGGTTTCGCACGGCGTGCACCTGAGCAGCCGGCTCACCGTGCCGACCCAGGCGGCAATCGATGTGATGTCACGGTTGCGCGCAGCTGCGCCGGTGGAACTGGCGGGCCGGCCGGTAATCCAGCTGACCGATTACACCGGGGGCAGCTGGGAGCTGCCGTCCGCGGACATGATCAGCTACCAGCTGCCGGAAGCGCGGGTTGTCATCCGGCCCGGCAGTGCGGAACCGGAGATCGAGGCGTATCTGGAAGTCGTCGAGCACCTGGCGGGCCGCACGCTGGCGGTCGCGCGGCAAGCCGCCGGGCTACGGATGGACCGGCTGAGAACTGCCGTTGGCGACCTGCTGGGCTGAGCTCACTGCCAGACCGGGCTACATTTCCGGCCGTTCTCTCATTACGCTTTTCTCGCGACTGCGATCCGGCGCGGAGGGGCAGGGCATGGGCGGACGGCATGCGGTACGGTTCGCGGCTGCACTCGTAGCCCTCACGGGTCTGACGGTGCTGACCACACTGATGGAGGGACTCACCTCGCAAGCTCCGGCCGCAGCGTCGGTCCGCTCGGCCGCAGCTGGCGCGCACGAGGCCGCGCTCGAAGCAGTCTCCTGCCCGCGTCCGAAGCTGTGTATCGCTGTCGGCCGCCGGGCCATTCCGCACGGCCAGGCTCCGTTCGCCGAACGGTGGAACGGGAGTTCCTGGAAGATCCAGACGATCCCCGCCCCGAAGGCGAGCGACGCGTTCCTGGTCTCCGTGTCTTGCCCAAGTGCTAGGGATTGCACGGCTGTCGGTGGCGAGGCCAGCTCACGGACGCAGTTCGGGGTGCTCGCCGAGCAATGGAACGGCCATCGCTGGCGTGTCACTCAGGCTGGCGATCCCGCTGGCGTCACTGCAGGCACTCTCTACAGCGTCTCGTGCGCTCGCGCAGACAACTGCGTTGCCGTCGGCATGTGGCAAGGGCGCACGCGGAACATGACGCTATTGGAGCGGTGGAACGGGCATTCCTGGAGGTTGCTGACGGCGCCTAGGGTCCGGAGATCCGCCGCCCTTACCGGAGTGGACTGCACGCGCACAGGCTGGTGCATGGCCGTAGGGGAGATCGCGAGTCCGGGACGGCCTGGCGAGGTTGCCAT
>DATMMA010000202.1:0-2582 GCA_035570295.1 Streptosporangiaceae bacterium | reverse complement strand
TGCCGGGAGCTGCTGCTGACCCCCGCCGTCCGTGCGCGCGCCCGCCAGCTCGCGGCAGAGTGGCCCGGGCTGCAGGAGATTCTCGGCAAGATGGCCGAGGGCATCACGGTCGAGGGCATGGAGGCGCTGGCCCCGGCGCTGACCGACAAGATGGATCTGCTGCTGGACTACCTGCCGAAGGGCAGCAAGATCATTGCTTGCGACTCGGAGCGTATCCGCGCTCGCGCGGCTGACCTGGTGTCGACCAGCCAGGAGTTCCTCGAGGCGTCGTGGGTGAACGCTGCCGTCGGCGGGGACGTGCCGATCGACCTCGGCGAGGCTGCGATCCGGCCGATCGCCGAGGCGCGGGCTGCCGCCGCGACGATGGAGCTGCCCTGGTGGACGATTACCCCGTTCGCGGCGGCTGACTCGGTGACTGCCGCTGACACTGGCACAGGGGACGGCGAAGTTACCGTGGGCGGCGTCGACGAGCCTGCGGCGTTCCTGATATCAGCTGAACCTGCCCCCGCCTACCGGGGAGATACCGGCCGGGCGCTTACCGACATCCGCCACTGGCAGTCCGAGGACTGGCGGGTCGTGCTGGTGACCGAGGGCCATGGCCCCGCCAGGCGACTGGCTGAGCTTCTGCGCGGGGACGGGATCGGCGCCAGGGACGGGGATCTGGGGCAGCCGCCCGAGCCCGGACTCGCGCACGTCGCGACAGGGCTGCTGGAGTCCGGCTTCATCTGGCCCGGCGCGCGGCTCGTGGTACTGGCCGAGGCCGATCTGGCCGGGACGCGGACGGGCGCGCGCCCGTCGCACCGGATGCCGAGCCGCCGCCGGGGCGGGATCGATCCGCTCCAGCTCACGCCGGGTGACTTCATCGTGCACGAGCAGCACGGGGTGGGCCGGTACCTGGAGATGACCAGCCGGACCATCCAGGGCGCGACCAGGGATTACCTGGTGATCGAGTACGCGCCGAGCAAGCGCGGTCAGCCGCCGGACCGGCTGTACCTGCCCACCGATCAACTCGACGAGGTCACCCGGTATACCGGCGGCGAAGCGCCGGCGCTGCACCGCCTTGGCGGCGCCGACTGGGCGAAGGCCAAGGGCCGGGCACGCAAGGCGGTCAAGGACATCGCAGCCGGGCTGATCCGGCTGTACCAGGCCAGGATGGCCTCGCCGGGGCACGCGTTCGGGCCGGATACACCGTGGCAGCGGGAACTGGAAGATGCCTTCCCCTACGTAGAGACGCCCGATCAGCTCGCCGCGGTGGACGAAGTCAAGGCGGACATGGAGCGCGCCGTACCGATGGACCGGCTGATCTGCGGGGACGTCGGCTACGGCAAGACCGAGATCGCGGTCCGGGCAGCTTTCAAGGCCGTGCAGGACGGCAAGCAGGTCGCCCTCCTAGTGCCGACCACCCTGCTGTCCGCGCAGCACTTCACTACCTTCAGCGAGCGGTACGGGGCATTCCCGGTCACAGTCCGGGCTATGTCCCGGTTCCAGTCGGCAGCCGAGGTTGCCGACACGCTGGACGGCCTGGCCTCTGGCAAGGTCGACATCGTTATCGGCACGCACCGGCTGCTGTCGCCTGAGGTCAGGTTCGCCCGGCTCGGGCTGCTGATCATCGACGAGGAACAGCGGTTCGGGGTCGAGCACAAGGAGTACCTCAAGCAACTGCGTACCGAGGTCGACGTGCTGGCCATGTCGGCCACTCCGATCCCGCGCACGCTGGAGATGGGCATCTCCGGGATCAGGGAGATGTCCACGATCCTGACCCCGCCCGAGGAGCGGCACCCGGTGCTGACCTCGGTGACCCCGTATGACGATAAGCAGATCGCGGCTGCCATCCGGCGCGAGCTGCTGCGGGACGGCCAGGTGTTCTTCGTCCACAACCGGGTGTCGTCGATCAACAAAGCCGCCGCCAGGCTCGCTGAACTGGTGCCGGAGGCACGCATCGGGATCGGCCACGGCCAGATGAACGAGCACACGCTTGAGAAGGTGATGAGCGGGTTCATCGACCGGGAGTTTGACGTGCTGGTCTCGACCACGATTGTCGAGTCCGGCCTGGACATCCCGAACGCCAACACGCTGATCGTGGACCGCGCCGACGCGTACGGACTGCCTGACCTGCACCAGCTGCGCGGCCGGGTCGGGCGCGGGCGGGAGCGGGGATATGCGTACTTCCTGTACCCGCCGGAGAAGCCGCTGACCGAGACCGCGCACGAACGGCTGGCGACGCTGCAGCAGCACACCGGGATCGGGGCCGGACTGCACATCGCGATGAAGGACCTGGAGATCCGCGGCGCGGGCAACCTGCTCGGCGGCGAGCAGTCCGGGCATATCGCGGCCGTCGGGTTCGACCTGTACCTGAAGATGATCGGCGAGGCCGTCCGGGAACTGCGCGGGGAAGGCCCGGCCGAGCGGGCAGAGGTGCGGATCGAGCTGCCAGTCGACGCGCACATTCCGCACGACTACATCGCCGGCGAGCGCCTGCGGCTGGAGGCCTACACCCGGATCGCGTCAATCGACTCGGTGCACGACATCGACGCGGTCAGGGACGAGCTGAACGACCGGTACGGCGAGGCCCCGGTCCAGGT
>DATMMA010000201.1:0-2949 GCA_035570295.1 Streptosporangiaceae bacterium | reverse complement strand
GTACGACAGCCGACACCACTCCGGCCTTGTCATCACGCTTGCGCAATACTTTGACAGTGGCGGCAATATCGACCGGGCCGCAGCCGAGCTCTCCGTACACCGCAGCACAATGAAGTACCGACTGAAGCGAATCCGCGAGCTGCTCGGCCGCGACCTGAACGACGGGCCGACCCGGCTGGACCTTCACCTGGCCGCCAGGGTCTGGCTCACGCTTGAGAGCCTCCGCCGGACTGAGTAGGCCAATCGTCGAGGTGCTGCCTGCGTTTGCTGCCTTGATGTTACCGGGACACTCCCTAGGAACGGCGCTCGACGGCTAGGGCGAGATCTACCCGGGACGTGATGTCCAGCTTGCCGAAGACATGACGTAGGTGGGTGTTCACGGTGTGGGGCGAGACGAACAGCCTGTCGGCGATCCCCCGGTTGGTATGGCCGGCGGCGGCGAGACTCGCGACCTGAAGCTCGGCGTCCGTGAGCGATTCCCAGCCCGATTTCGGGCGGTCAAGAGCCTGCACCCGGCGCCGGATACCGAGCTCGCGCAGCCTCTTGCGGGCTCTGGCCGCGTCCCGCGCGGCTCCCACGTCGACGCAGATCCGCAGGACGCGATCGAAGGCTTCCACCGCGCCGTCGCGATCACCGCCGGCCAGCCGGGCACAACCAAGGTCCTCCAACGCGGCTGCGGCGGCCAGCGGACGCTGGCCGGTCGCGAGGATCGACGCTGCCTGCTCCAGGTCGTGCCTGGAATGGTTGACGAGGCCTCGGGTATGTGCGGCGGCCCCCGCTGCGGACGGCACGCCGGGATTGAGCTCGTACCGGCGCGCGGCGATGCTGGTCGCGGCCCTCGCGAGTTCCTCGTCGTCAGCCGCGAGGGCCATCCGGACCAGCAGCGGATCGTCGGCGGCCTCCATCGGGAAGAGCGGGAACAGCGACAGCCGCTGAGTCTGACCGAACGTGCACAGCCAGTCGTGTGCCTGGTCCGGATGGCCGGATGCCATGGAGTGGACGGCGAGGTACCACGCGGCGAGCTTGCGGACGACGGGGGCGGTCGCGGTCAGCATGACCCGGGCGATCTCGGCGACCTCCTGAGCCCCGCGCTCGTCCCCGAGGTGGAGTTTGACGCGGCCGAGCGCTGTCACCGCCGCGGCGTCAAGCACGCCGACGATCAGCTGTGCATCGGCGACGTGGAACCTATCCTCGAGCAGCGTGTTTGCCTCATCGAGCCGACCGAGGTGGAGCAGGTGCCGGCCCTTCCAGCTCTCGAACACGTGGATGGCCCAGTTCTGGCGGTCCCGCTGGGCGTCGGCCAGCCCGTCGTCGGCGACGCCCAGTGCCTCATCGAGCCGGTCGAGTGCGGACAGCAGCCACGATCGGTAGCTGCGCATCAGGCGTTCCCGCGGATCGTCGAAAGCGGCGAGCTGCTCAGAGTCCACATCGGCAAGCAGCCGCAGGCCAGCGTCGAAATGCCCGAGTTGGTATTTCATCGCTGAGCGGCCGATCTGGAAAAAGTACTGTGCCGCGATGTCACTGCTGGCCAGTACGCTCGCGCGCACCTGCGATTCGATCGCCAGGCCCTCGTCCAGCCGGTGGGCGACCAGCAGGCTGTGAAACAGCGACGCCTGCAGCCGTGCTCGCGTGTCAGCGGCCAGGCCGGGCAGAGACAGGCCCTTCCTGGCATTGTCGGCGCGGTCGTCTGGTGAAATGGCGAACATCGCGGCCAGGCTGAGCCGCACGGCGGCTTCTTGCTCGGCGGGCAGCGCCTGGCGCAGGGCCTTGTCGGCGAAGGCGTGCGCTTCCTCGCTCCGCCCAGCGGCGAACAAGGATACGGTCCTGCGGGCCACCAGCGCGCTCCGTAGCGAGTGCCGTGGCGGGATCAAAGACAAAGCCGCCTCCGCGATGTCCGCCGAGGCGCTGGGGTCGGTCATGCCGAGTGACTCAGCGGCGTCGGCGAGAATGCGCACGGCGGCGATGTCACCAGGTTCCGCGCTGGCGGCCAGCTGCGCCGCTACCTCGGCTGGCAGGGCGCCGCCCGCCAGCAGGACATCAGCCGCCTCCCGGTCAAGGGCCCGGCGGACCGCGTCGGGCACCGCGCCGCGGGCCGCCTCCCGAGCCAGGTCGTGCTGGAAGGCGAGGCGGCCGCCGGTCTCGGTGAAGATTCCGGCGTCGATGACTTCCCGGACCGGATCGACCAGGTCGGCTATCGGCAGGCGGGCCATCGTTGCTATCTGGCTGAGCGTGAACTGGCGGGCGAGGGACGCGGCGACGGTCACCACTCGCTCGCCTGCGGGTGTGGTACGCGATATGCGTCGCTGCATGCTGTCCTCGAGCCGGTGCGGCACACGGTTCCCGGCCATACCCGCCCGGCCGTCCACCACGCGGACCAGGTTCTCCTCGCGCAGTCCGGCGAGAAGATCACCAATGAGGAAAGGATTACCCCGCGCGCCGGCCAGGGTCCGGAGCAGGTCGCCTCCCGCCGGTGCCCCCAGTACGTCCTTCGCCATCTCCGCGACCGCTGTGGCAGCCAGCGGCGTGAGCGGAATCGTCGTGGCTCCGGCGGCGGTCAGCTCGGCCAGCGCTCGTCGGACCGGTGCTGCCCCCTGGTCTGGCCGGACCGCGATCAGCCACGCGACCGGCAGCGATGCCAGCCATTGCGTCAGCATCCGCAAGGCGAAGCCGCATCCCGCGTCGGCCCACTGGACGTCGTCGAGGCATACCACCAGCGGCCGCCGCAGCGCCGCGCGCTCCATCAGCGTCTGGATATCCGCCAGCAGCCAGAACGGCTCCTCACGAGAGCGGTCGCGCGAGCCGAGCGAAGTCCGGTCGATGAGTGGATCGGTGCCGCCGAACAGCGCCTCCATCAGCACCGAGCCGTGGCCTGGTTCCGCGGTGCCGAGGCCGGTCCTGAACTCCAGCGCGCGGGCGGTCTCCCGTGCCGCCGCGAGCAGCCTCGTCTTG
>DATMMA010000200.1:0-7891 GCA_035570295.1 Streptosporangiaceae bacterium | reverse complement strand
GTCTACCACGGGGCCACCGACGCTGACCGGCGGCGCGCCCATGACCGGCTCGGCCAGGCCGCGGGCAGCGATGATGAGGGGCGGATGTGGCATCGCGCGGCGGCTGCTACCGGGCCCGATGAGTGCCTGGCCGCCGACCTTCAGGCCGCCGCCGAGCGCGCCCGCTGCCGCGGCGCGTACGCGAGCGCGGCCGGCCTGTTGCGGCGCTCGGTGGCGCTGACACCCGACGACGGCCGCCGGGCGCGACGCGAAGTCGACCTCGCCTGGGCCGAGCTGGTGATCGGCCGGCCCGGCACCGCTCAGACAGTTGCCAGCGATGCGCTGCCCCGGCTGCACGATGGCGGCGCACGCGGGTGGGCGAAGGGTGCTACCGGCATGGCGCTGTTCGCCCAGGGCCGCGACACCGAAGCCGCTGATGCCCTGGTGGACGCAGCCGCGGCGCTGCCAGACGACCCGCAGTCGGCGGCTGAAGCGCTAGTGGCCGCGATCAGGGCAGCCGCCTGGGCCGGGCCAGCGGAGATCAGGAAAATCGCGGGCGCAATGGTGCCTCCGGCGCGGCCGGCCGGATCGGCGCCCCGGGCCAGTGACCTGCTGGTAGCCGGCTACCAGGCGAGGTATACCAAGGGCTACGCCGCCGCCGTGGCGCCGTTGCGTGCCGCGATGCGGGAACTGCGCGACGACGACCTCGATACCCTCACCGGACTGAAGTGCTTCGAGCCGGGCACCGTCGCTGCCGGGAGCCTGTGGGACGATCAGGCCCTGCTCGACATCACCGGCCGGTGGCTGCGGCTCACCCGCAGGCTCGGCGCACTCACCGAGCTTCTGCTCGCCCTCGACTTCCGGGGGATAGCAGAGTCAGTGACCGGTCACCTCGATCTGGCGGCTGACCGCTGGACCGAGATGCGTGAGCTGATGGCTGCCGGCCAGATACCAGGAACGCCCGGCCTCGCCAGCCGTGGCCCGGGCATTCTGCAGGCGTTCCGGGGTAAGACCGCGCAGTCGGACACCGCCGGGCAGGCTCAGATCCGCGAAGCGACCGCCCGGGGCCAGGATGGTGCCGCGAATTACGGCAGGTGCATCGTGGCGTTCGCGGATCTGAGCGCAGGCAGGTTCGAGGCCGCTTTCGATGCGGCGTCGCGCGTGGTCAGGGACGATATAGCGTTCACCACGGAGCGGGCGCTGCCGGTGCTGATCGAGGCCGCCGTCCGCAGCGGCCAGCGCGACGCGGCGGAAAGCGCGTTCGCCGTCCTCGCCGACCGCACCAGCGCCGCGGGCACGCGCTGGGCGCTTGGCGTGCGCGCCCGTTGCCAGGCGCTGCTGGCCGACAGCAACGGCGCCGAGGACGGCTACGCCGAGGCGATCAGCCAGCTCGAGCGGAGCCACGCGGCCCTCGACCTGGCCCGCGCGCATCTGCTCTACGGCCAGTGGCTGCGCCGGGCCAAGCGGCGCATGGACGCGCGACATCAGCTTCGCACCGCACACGACATGTTCCTGAGCATGGGCGCCGACGGATCCGCCGGGCAAGCTGCCAGCGAACTGCGCGCCACCGGCGAACGAGCCAGATCGCGCACCCCCGGAGCCGAACTGGACCTTACCCCGCAGGAAACTCGAGTCGCGAACTTTGCCGCCGACGGCGCGACAAACAGCGAGATCGCCGCGCAGCTGTTCATCAGCCCCGGCACGGTGGAATACCACCTGGCCAAAGTGTTCAGGAAGCTCGGCATCACCTCACGCACCCAGCTGATAAGCCAGCTGCCGGGCCGCGACTGATCGTTCCAGACAGCCCATGCTCACTTAGAAGTCCAACTCGCTGGATAGTGGCGCGAAGCACGCAACGAACTGGACATTCACCGGCGGCCAGATCGCCAGTTCGGCGTTGCACAGCCTGATCACCTTGGCGACCGCATGCCGACCATATCGCTTGATACACGGATGAGGAGGACTACCCAAGTTGCCCGGAGTGCCGGCAGCCGGACCGATCATCCAGATCTGCGCTGGACGCGGGTGAACCTGGCACGCGCTGGCCAGCGCCCATAGCGGCGGAAGTGTGCGCTCAGCCATGATTGCCCAGTGTGAGGGGACGCCGCGGACATGTGCGACTGGATCTCGCCCACGACCGGGCATGGCCGGGATAACGGTAGATTCCGCCATCCAACAGCCAGCCGGCTACGACCTCGAAGGCCCGCGATCAGCCATGGGCATCCAGCCCCTTGCGATCGAGCGCTGCACGGATCTGGCTGAGCCACTCTGTGCCAGCTGGCGCCGATTTGGAAGGCGCTCGTCTCGATCCCAGCGCCACGTTGTGATCATCGCCAGCACGAGGATCCGGCACTTGCGCAGCAAGTCTTGACTGACACCTGGATAGTGCTCGCTGACTTCTTCGGGCGCATGGGCGAGGTCGAATTCGACAGGCCCACGGCAACACGTCTCGAGGCCTATGAACAGCAGCCCGTTGTTCGTGGTGAGCACGTTGCCCTGCGGGGTTCCAGAATTCGGCCACTGGTGCTGAGCCGGGATTCTATGCGGACCGTTCGTATTTGTTGATGAGGCCGTTGAGGACGGGCCGACGGTGGATCCGTTCCCGGGAAAGGTCGGCGACAGGGTGGTCGGGCCGGGGGAGGGCGGAGGTTGCGGCTGCGATGGGGTCGCCGTCCGTTGTAATGGGCCTCGTACTCGGCCAGGACCACCCGCAGATGCCGTTCGCCGAAGATGAGCATCCGGTCGGTGACCTCTGTCCGGACCGAGAGCACAAACCTTTCCGCGTAGCCGTTCGCGCGGGTCACCGCGCAGTCCCGTGGAAGAAGTCGGCGGCGAGCATCGTCGATGCCTGGGTGTGCAGGAACTTCCGCCAGCTGGCGTCCGTCTGCCTTACCGGTGCCGGCGGAATCTTCAGGGCCTTGAGAACCCCGGCGGATCGTGGATGCGCTGACCCGGTGGCCGAGCTTGAGTAACTCACCTTGGATCCGCTGGTATCCCCAGCCGTGGTTCTCGGCCGCGAGCCGCTCGATTAGCACGGCGATCTCGGTGCTAACCGAAGGCCGTCCCCGTCCGGTGCGGGTAAGTCCACTTTCGGGCGATCAGGCGGCGGTGCCACCGCAGGACGGTGCCAGGTGCGACCAGCCGGTGCACCCGCAGTTTTGCCGGCAGGAGCCTGATGAGTGCGGCGAGGACCGCGCGGTCGGCCCAGTCGAGCCGGGGCCGGGGATTGGCGCGGCGCAGCACGGCGGCCTCGTGCCGCAGCACGAGCAGCTCGGCGTTTTTGGAGGCCGATGACCGGCCGAGCAGGACCGGCCAGCCGCAGGCCCGGACGAAGATGAGGTGGAGCAGGCGCACGGACACGGGTGATCATGATGCCGTATGACTCTGCCCTGGCCGTCGCCGCAGGTCACAGCGCATGCAGACTTCTGGCACCCCACAGGCGGAGCGCAGGCGCAGGCGGGCGAATCTAGATTTGCGAGATCCGGTAGCCGGCCTGGGCAACGGTCTCGATGACAGGAGGGTCGCCGAGCTTGCCGCGAAGCCGGTGGATGGTCGCTTTGACGGTCGTGGTGAACGGGTCAGCCATTTCATCCCAGACCTTTTCCAGCAGCTCCTCGGCAGACAGCACAGCGCCCTGGGCTTCCAGCAGCAGCTGAAGCACCGCGAACTCTTTCGGGTCCGAATCGCCCGACAAATCTGTCATATTGGCATGGAAGCTGAACACTTCAGGCGGTCATTTCATGTAGGGGCGGCGGCAGTGCGGTTCGGTGGCTGGTTGTGCCTGGTGCTCGGGGTGGCCTTCCTGTTTGCCGCCGGAGTGCTCGGCGTCCTTGCGGTACAGCAGGCCACGGAGATATCCGGTTACCATCATGCCCGCGCGTGCCTGGCAGGTGCTCCGTCCAATGCTGACTGCCTGCGGGCCGTCGACGGCTCTGTCGCTGCGGTTACTGAGTTCCCCGGTACTGGCCGGATAAGCGCGGATTATGCCCTCGACGTGCGGACCGCATCGACGACGCTGCACCTCACGTTCAGCTCAGACAGCCCGATGCTCGGCTACGCAGTGAACGGTGACCCAGCCGTCGTCACCATGTGGCGCGGCGTCCCTGTATTGGTCATGACCGACGGGCGCTCCGAAGTCACCACGTCTGTACCGGAGACAGCGTTCGCCCGGAATCTCGGCAACAGCGAGGAGACCGGCGGCGTGGGCGCGTTCTTCGTCCTCGGAGCCCTGGCGATTCGCCGCAACCGGAGGTCGGGCGGCACGCAGCCGCTGACGCGTCCAGTGCTCGCGGCCGCGCTGTCGGCGCTTCTGCTGGGCGGCATCGTCGTGGCGATCGGCGGCTGGGCGCTCGGCGGCAAGCCGTCCAGACTCGGCCCTGACCTCGCTGCCACCGGCGCAGCACTGGTCGTGGTGCTCGGCCTCTCAGCTTGGCTTGGCATCAGCGTCAAGCGCCGGGCAAGCAAGTCACCCGCTTACCTTGCTCGCCCGCACGGCATGGCGGGCGATGCGCCCGACCTGTATACGCCGGTCCTGCCCACGGCACCACCCGCGCGAACGGCCAGGACACCGCTGCGGACGCGCCTGCACCCGGCGAACTGGGCGCGCGCGCTGGGCGCCTTCGCCGCGGGTTTCATTCCCGTGCTGCTCACAGTTGCCGTTCTGTTCGGCGTCATCTTCACCAGCCAGGACGGTCCTCCGGCTCGCGCCTTCCGGCACGCCCCTGCGTGCGTTGGCGAGATGAACCTGGCCACCTGCGTCGGTGACTTCACAGCCGTCATCAACGGGGTGCGCTCCCCGGCGAACGGCGCTAATGGCGCCGATGTCTCGTACGTCACCTATGACGGCGCCATCAACACCTGGGCAAGCTTCGACGGGAACACGGCCGCGATAGTGCGCATGGCCAGGGCGGACGAGAACGTCCGCACCCAGCTCAGGATCAGAGTCTGGCGCCGCTCTATCGTCGGTGCGGAACTCGGCGGAAGCTGGCACTGGGCTTGGGATAATCCGCCAGGCAACACGATCCCTGCCGCCTTCCTCGCCATCAGTTTCGCGTTGCTCCTGCTCGTGGTGCGGCTGCACGTCCACCGCCGGGCGGGCTCGGGAGCGAACAGTCAGCGGCTGCTCATCGACGATCTAGGCCAGGTGGCAGCTGCGGCCGGCTCCATCGTCCTGCTCGCGTACGGATTCTGGCCTGGCGCCATCCTGGCCACGGCGGTGCTGCTGTGGCTGGGCCTGTCAGCCAGGCAAAGCACGCAGCGCAGCCGCGTGACGCTAGCCGCCCTGCACTCATCCTGACTGCGCGGGTCAAAGCGCGGGAGTGGCTTCCGCGATCCAGAAACTGCTGGGCTAGCCGTCCCGCCGGTCAGGCGTCGCGTGTCGCGATGTGCCGTGCGCAATGCACCGATGGTCGCCCCGCCGATGATCCAGCCGACGATGGCGATCAGCATCGGCCAGGTGGGCATGGGCGCAATCGGTAGCGCCGGTTGACCGCCTGGCGCGGCTGCGCCCGGTGGAACGTGAAGCCCCCGGCCAGTGTGGCGGGCTGGAACTGGTCCATAGCCACGCCGACACCGCCGCCGACGTCGAGGTGGCCGAAAGTCACGGTGTCCTGCACGTGCGCGTCCGCGACGACGGCCGCGGCGGCGCCGACGTCAGCCACGGCTCCGGCCTGGTCGGGCTCAAAGACCGCGCAGAGGCGCTCGGCGGGACACTACGGCTGCGCAGCCCGCCCGGAGAAGGCACCACCCTGGAAATCGCCCTGCCTCTTCACGACGCTGGCGGGCCAGAGCTGCCATCCGGAGCCGAGGGTCCGCCGGACAATGCCAACCGCGGCCTCGCCGCCGAATGGCGCGGCATGACAACGCTCACCCGTAAATCACCGGAAAGATAGCCGACGGCGTCCCGCTTCAGCGCAGGCTCGTTGTCGACTTGAAGCCGCGATAGTCGACCACGTACCAGGTCCGGTTGCCGACGACCGGCACGCTTTCCAGGCCGGCTTCGTGCGCCGCGGCCAGCCGGCCGAAGCTGTCGATCTACGAGTTCCTTCGTGAGACAGTGTCCCCGGCAGGGCGACGGCCCTGCTGAGGCCGCGAGCCGTCCTGATTGTCAGCAGCCGGCCAGTTCCGGCTGCTGGTTGAGGATCTGCCACCGTGCAATGGTGAAGCCGGCGCGGGCCGCTGCCGCCTGAAGTCCGTGCTCGGGCCGTTCGCGGTTGCGTGCGCCAGATCCGCGCACGCTACTCCGGCCCGGCCCGTTTCTACGCTCACCGGGCAGCCGCGAATAGCAGGCCCTGAGCCAGCGATGTCCGCCTCGCTTTGTAAGCCTCGCCTTGTAAGCCTCGGTGAAGGTCGAAAGAGCCCACGGCGCACAGAGCGCGCCGGGGGCTCTTTCCTGGTTGCCTGGATCAGCGGATCGAAGATCCGCTGGATCGACTGGCTCCGTTCGTCGTAAGCAGGCGGTCCGCTAGTTTCGCGCTGCCAGCGGATCGGGATCGCCCGCGCACTCGCCGTGCAGCCCAAAATCATCGTCCTCGACGAGCCGGGAACGGGGAACGGGAACCGGCCGGGTCGGCTAGGCGCGGTGAGCCTCACTGATTCGCTGGCCCGGCTTGATCCTAACGAGCTGCCCGCATTGCTCGCAGCGAATGCCAGGGACCGAGCGCCACGCCAGTGCTGACGTGCACCACGCGCTGGGGACGCGCGCACAGACCATGCTGATCGGCCCGCGCGCTTCCTTGCGAGCGGCATCGTCGGCCTCGGGTACCCACGCCTTCATGGCCTTGTCGAGAGCCCTGATGTCGGCCCGGAACTGCTTGAGGCCAATCGGGCTCAGCAGCTCTTCCTTGCGGCCGTCAACCTCGGCCAGCGCTGGAGCCCAGCCAACGCCGTCCCGGTACTTGATCTCCAGGCCCGGGCGCTTCGCGATCTCTCCGAACTCGCGGCTGTGGTAGCGCCCCTCAGCCCCGATTGAGATTCCTACCGCCGCGTGAGCGCGCCCGCCAACTCTGCAAGGATCCCGACGGATCCCGCCGGTGTCGACCTACGCCGTTGGCACGAGCCGGACGGCTAGCGGGGGTTTTCGCCCAGCGCTAGCGATGCATAAAGAGAAGAACTGGTCGCCCGCCTACTCGACTGTGGTCGGGATTGCCAAGAGCGCGGTCAACTCTTGATAGCCGCGCACCTGGGCGCGGTTCGGAGACGCTTCGTTTCGCCAGCGCGTGCCGCGCAGATCGGGTTATTCTGCAGCGTGATAGCAGGGACTGGGGTTGTGCCAGGCCCGCCATGGCAGTGGGGGAGCTGTACCGGTGCTGTCATGGCTATCTATGGCGTCGCCGGAAATTGGCTCGGCCGATCCGGGGGCGTCTCATATCGTGCAGGCATGAGCGTAACCCTGGACAACGCGGAGTATGCGGCGCTGCAAGACCGCGGGCTCAGGCTCGACCTGACGCGGGGCAAGCCTTCCCCGGAACAGCTCGATCTGCTGGCGTTCCCGGGGGGTGACGATTACAAGGCCGCCGACGGGACTGACTGTCGCAACTACGGCGGGCTAACAGGGCTGCCGGAGTTGCGGGAGATCTTCTCGGGGTTCCTCCAGGTCCCGGCCGTCCAGCTTGTGGCGCTCGGCAACTCCAGTCTGACGCTGATGCACGACGTCATGGCGCATGCGCTGCTGTTCCCGCTGCCCGGCAGTTCTCGTGGGTGGCTCGGGGACAGCGCTTTGGTGTGCCCCGTGCCGGGTTACGACCGGCACTTCGCGGTATGCGAGAAGTTCGGCATCGAGATGATCCAGGTGCCGATGCTGTCGGACGGGCCGGACATGGACGTCGTGGAGGAACTGGTGGCCGGCGACCCGCGGATCAAGGGCATGTGGTGCGTGCCGAAGTACAGCAACCCGACGGGCGCCTGCTACAGC
>DATMMA010000199.1:0-3618 GCA_035570295.1 Streptosporangiaceae bacterium | reverse complement strand
GGGCTGTGCCAGCTTGCCCGTGGGCCGGGGGAACCGGGTCCTTGACGGCTTCAGCCGGATTGACAGCCACGTCGGGACCGCCGCGCGGTTCCTCGCCTGTGCCCGTCACCATGCCATGTCGCTACCCGATATATCGCCTTGGCATTCCGGCCGGCCCGCCGCGGTATCGGCCGCCCGCCATCTCACAGGACGGCAATCGGGTTGATCGGGGAACCGGTCCCCCCGGGCAACCGAAGCGGCGCGATGACGCACAGGAACGACCAGCGGCCTGCCGCCTTGCACACCGGCAGCAAATCGTCGAACTGAAGGTAGTCGAGCAGGTGCAAGCCCATTGCGTTGATCGCAAGCACGTGGACAGGAAAGGCGACGCCATCGACCACGCTGGGGGCGGTGTCGCTGTTGCCGTCGCTGCCCAGTGCCGCCACGCCGCGCTCGGCGAGGTACTCCATCGCAGCCGGATGCAGTCCGGCGCGCGATCCCGCGACATCCCAGGGCCCAAGCTCCTCCCGCCGCCGCCGGTGGCCGACTCGGACGAAGAGCAAATCGCCGGGACCGACGTCCACCTGCTGCGCTTTCTGCGCCCCGGCCAGATCCGCCGCGGTCACGCAATCCCCCGGCTCGAGCCAAGGGACGCCTCGCAGTGCCGGAATATCCAGCAGCACCCCCCGCCCGACGATTCCATCGTGTGCGTCATCGATGGAAAGCAGGCTCGCACCCTGCGAGGTGACAGCATCTGGCGCAACACTGTTGTAGAGCGCCCCTTGATAGCAGACATGACACAGCGCGTCGATGTGGCTGTCCACGTCGCCGTGCACGTTCATCGCTAGCTGGTCGGCGGCAAACGACAACCCGGCGACGTCGGAAGCCTCACCCGGCAGATGTTTCATGGTGCGCGCACCAGGCTCGGGGTTGTCGGCCCCGCTGCGGGCCAGCGGAGACGCCAGGGTCACCGACCGGCCGATCTGAACCTCTTTGACAGCGGCGAGCAACCGGGCCGGGGTGATGTGGTTCAGCGCGCCGCGCCGATCGTCGTTCCCCCATTGCGCATGCCCGCGCAGCCGGTCATAGAGCGCCTGGAATTCCGCCGCAGTCAACTCAAGATCGCCCATCGGTTCCTCGCTGTTCACCTAATGCAGGTTCAACGCACAACCCAGTTACCCCGCGGACCACCGATGACACCCGGATCTGTTTCAACGTGGCCTCCGCGACTGCTGGGGCGTCTGTGAGAATGTTCGCCTGTTGTCCGGGTAGTGCTGGCTGGATGAAACTGCCTCCCTCTCGCGGCTGCCTCAGCGCCTGGCTGGTCACGACGCTGACCAGCGCGGACCCGGCCGTGCAGTGCCACGGTCCGGTGCCACCGGTGCCCGGCCTCCGCCCTGACCGGCCTGCGTGGCACGACGATGACCTGCAGCTCGCGCTGTGGTGCTGCTACGAACTGCACTACCGCGGGTTCGACGATGTCGATGAGCGGTGGGAGTGGAATCCGGCAATCATCGGGTTCCGCTGGACGCTGGAGCAGCGGTGGCTGGCCAGCCTGCGCGGCTTCGCTGGCCACAGTGCCGTGCCGTCCCCCGCGGTGCCGGACCTGCTGACCGGCCTTGCACGCCGTCCAGGAGGCCCTGATCTCCCTGGCTACCTCGCCCGGGAGGCCGACAGGGCCCAGTTCACTGAGTATGTCGCGCACCGGTCGGTGTATCAGCTGAAGGAGGCCGACCCGCACAGTTTCGGTATCCCCCGGCTGGCCGGCCCAGTCAAGGCCGCCCTGGTGGAAATCCAGGCGGACGAGTACGGCGGCGGCATGCCTGAGCGGATGCACTCGGAATTGTTCAGGTCCACGATGCGGTGGGCCGGGCTCGAGGACGAGTACGGGCACTATGTCCCGGCCGCGCCGGCCGTCACGCTGGCAGTCAGCAACCTGATGTCGTTGTTCGCGCTGAACCGCCGCTGGCTGGGCGCTCTGCTCGGGCACCTGGCCGCGCTGGAAATGACCTCCACCGGCCCTAACCGGCGGTACTCGGCAGGCGCGCGCCGCCTCGGCGCCGACGAAGCGGCACGCCAGTACTTCGATGAGCATGTCGAGGCGGATGCGGTCCACGAGCAGATCGCCGCCCATGACCTGTGCGGCGGCTACGCCGCGCAGCACCCGGGCGCTTCCGCTGACATCTTGTTCGGTGCGTCGTGCTGTCTGGCACTCGATGACGAGCTTGCCCGCTACCTGCTGTCATGCTGGCGGGCCGGGCGGCCTTCGCTGCTCCTGCCTTCCGCCGCCCGGGCGCCGGGAGGAGAGCCGGCCAGGGCGTGACCGTGAGCGCGGAACCCGGTCCGCGCGTGAGATCCGTCGCAGAACGGCTTATTGGCTGACTGGCCGCACCGGCACAGCGCGACCGTTCGCCGGCCAGCCGGGACGGGCTGCCCGTCCGGAGCGGTAATGACGAACCGGCCGCGCAGGATGAGCGGGCCGTCCGGGTACGGGGTTATCACCGCACCGCGCTCCGCGTCGTGCTGTTCAGCCGTCGTCTCGCGTTCCGCCCGTTCAGGCCCGTCCGCCCCCGTTTTCTCCATGGCCGCCCGCTACCCGGCAGGCGGCGGCGTACACGTCAGCCACGCGTTCCAGCGTCAGGGCGTCGCGCCGGCGGCCTCTTGGCCCGCCACGCTGGGGAGCCCGCCGGTCTCGACCAAGCGGCGGGCGACCTCGGCCAGCTTGATGTTCTCGGCCTGAGATACACGCGACAAGACGCTGAAGGCAGCGTCAGCGGTAATGCCGTGCCGTTCCATCAGGATGCCCTTGGCCTGCCCGATAACGTCCCGGTTGCCGAGTGCGTCGTGCAGCTGGCCGGCCCGCTGCGCTTCGGCGAGAGCGAGCGCCGCGAACGTGGCCAGCAGGGTCGTGACCCTTTCGTGAGGCTCGCTGAAGGCCGCGGTCTGCTCGGCGTACAGGCTGAGCGCTCCCAGGCCCCGCTCGTCGATCCACAGCGGCACGCAGAGCATGCTGCGCACGTTCAGCCGTGCCGCCTCCGCGCAGAACTCCGGCCAGCGCAGGTCCTCGCGGGTGTCCTCAATCCGGAACACGGACTGGTGCTTGGCGGCATTGATACACGGTCCGTCGCCGAGCCGCTGCTGAAGGCGGTCAAGCAGCAGGGGCGGCTCGCCGGTGGAAGCCCGGGGAATGAGTTCGCCGCGCGCCAGGACGGTCAGGGCGGCATACCGCGCGGGGCTCAGCATCGTTACGGCCGTGGACGCGATGGCCTCAAGCGTGGGCTGGAGCTCGGCGTTCTTCACGTGCAGGGCACGGGCCATGATCTCAAGCGATTCCGCGCTGCGGCCGGTGACCTCCATCAGGTTCTGCTGATCGCTGCCGCTCAATGTTCCTGCTCCTCTCGGTGCCGCACCCGACTTGAGAGCAACGTCTCCCCGCTGGAAGGCGAGGGCAAACACGCCACCGGACGACTGCCCGGTGCCAGCACTCCTGTACGATGAGTTACAGGTGAAGCCATCGCCTGCCCTTCTTTGACAGGAGAAAGATGGCTTCGTCGAGCCATAACGGCAAGAACGCGCGTACCACCGCAACGGCCGCCGGGTCATCCGATGTCGGCCAGGACCAGCCGGGCGAGTTTCTCA
>DATMMA010000198.1:0-8396 GCA_035570295.1 Streptosporangiaceae bacterium | reverse complement strand
GCTGGCGGCAGATCAACCGGGCCGGCCACCCCATGATGTGGCCGATCTTCTGGCCTGACGACACTGATTTCTCCAACCCCGCCAACGACCGGCACCCGTCCGCTGACCTCAACGCTGAGGGCAAGAACATTGCCGATCTAGTCACCGCCATCGTGGCCGCGAACGGAACGTCGGGCGACCCGGAAGGCTACGGTCACACCGTGGCTCGGGTGCTGTTTCCAGACGTCCTGCGGTACGTCGTCGGGACTCCCGCGACGTACGGGTTCGCGGCGCGTAACGGCAGGACGCTAGCGGACAACGCACCCGAGGTGATGTTCTCACTGGTCCTGAGCACAGCCGTGACCTCGGGCCTGACACCGTCGGTAGCCGAAGGCCTGCGGTCGCGGACCTTTCCTTACGTCGTGCCGGCGTAGGCCGCAAGGCTTCCGGGGGGTGCTGTGTCGTCACGGCCGCCCGGGTCGTCACATGAGCTTGCGCAGGTGCAACAGGTCGAACACGCTGCCCTGCACCTTGAGCTTGCCTGACAGCCAGGCACGCATGAAGCTGCCGGGGTCACCGGCGATGGCGATCACGGTATTGCTGTCAGCGGTGAATCGCACCTGAGCCTGGGGATAGCCGTTGTCGGCCACCTTGACCGGCTCGGCACCGTCCGGTCCGAGCCTGGTCACGAAGGTCAGGCCCAGGTCGGGAACGCGGCAACTCAGGGTACGGTCTAGCAGGTGGGCTTCCCTGTCTTTGGCGTCCATGCTCGCGATGCGTCCGGTCAGTCCCTCTAGCGCGGCGCGGCATTCCTCGGCTGTCGCCATTCATCCCTCGCTTTCGAGGTCATTCTCCGTCATGCCGGCTGCGCTGGGACACCGGGGGCGCGCGGGCGCGGCCAAGTGCGACGGCCTGCCGGCGCCGGGCGGTAGCGTTCAGGGAGGAAAGGTTGCGGTGGCGGTTGGTTGCCGCTGGGGCCGCAGCAGCACAGCGCGGCCATGCTGGCTGGCGCGGAAGAATGGTGAAGCAGATGGAACACCAGGCGGGGGCGGGCTGGACCGGCCCGGCTGGCGAGGATACCGCTCGCGAGAGCGAGAGTAACGGCCGGGAACGAGCACTTCCTGACCCGGCCGACGAGACCGGCAGCGCCGGGGCCGGTCACGAAAGCAGCAGTTCAGGCGAATCGCCTGGCGCGGCTCCGATCGCGGCGGAGGTGCCGGCCGCGCCTGAATCGCCCGCGACTGGCGAGCCGCGGGTGGACGCGGCGCTGAAACTGCTTGAGAGGCTGCCCGGATTGCCGGTTAGCGAACACCCCGAACTCTTCGAGCAAGTTCACGCGCAGCTGAGCGAGGTGCTGGGGGAGCTGGACTCCGGGGCCGGCGCGGCCGGCCCGGCCGGTCGCTGAAGGCTGACGAAGGCCCGGATGAGCAGGAGGCTGCGGCTTGACGCGGAACTTGTCCGGCGCGGACTGGCCAGGTCACGTGACCAGGCGGCGGACCTGATCGCGGCCGGTCGCGTGGCGGTGGCTGGCCAGCTGGCGGCCAAGCCCGCGTCCCAGGTCGCCGTAGACGCGCCGATCACGGTTCAGCAGGCCAGCGACGGGCCCGACTACGTGTCACGGGGTGGCCACAAGCTGGCGGGCGCACTGGCGGTGTTTGCGCAAGTGGGTGCCGAGGCGGTAGCGGGCCACGCCCACCTTTCCGGCACCCGCCGGCTGGTGGTCGCGGGCAAGCGCTGCCTGGATGCTGGCGCGTCCACCGGGGGCTTCACTGACGTGCTGCTGAGGGCGGGTGCCGCGCACGTGCTGGCGGTCGACGTTGGCTACGGCCAGCTTGCCTGGTCGCTGCAGACTGACGACCGGGTCACGGTGCTGGACCGGGTAAACGTACGCAACCTGACGCCCGAGCAGGTGGCGCCGCCGCCTGAGCTGGTCGTGGCCGACCTGTCGTTCATCTCGCTCGCGCTGGTACTGCCCGCTCTTGCCGCGTGCGCTGCTGGCGCTGCTGATTTCCTGCTGATGGTGAAGCCGCAGTTCGAGGTCGGCAAAGAGAAGGCGGGCAGCGGCGTGGTCCGTGACCCCGGGCTGCGTGCCGCAGCGGTAGCGAGCGTGGCCAGCGCCGCGGCCGGCGTCGGACTGGGCGTGGCCGGCATCACCGCCAGCCCGCTGCCCGGACCCTCCGGCAACGTTGAGTACTTCCTGTGGCTTCACCGCGGCGCCGGGCCGCTGGATGACGCCGCGCTCCGCCAGGCGATCGCGGCAGGCCCGCAATGACAACCCGTGCTAGCGGCCGCGTGATGCTGCTGGTCGCCCATACTGGCAGGCCAGCGGCACTGCGGGTGGCCCGTGTCCTGTTTGGTCAGCTGGCGGCTGCCGGCATTGGCGTCCGGGTGCTCGAACCAGAGGCGGCCGAGCTCGGCTGCGATGCGGCCGCGGTAGTGCCGGCCTCGCCGTCGGCCGCTGCGGGGACGGAGATGGTCCTGGTGGTCGGGGGTGACGGCACCCTCCTGCGGGCGGCCGAGCTAGCCAGGCCTGCCGGAGTCCCGCTGCTCGGGGTCAATCTCGGTCACGTCGGGTTCCTCGCCGAAGCCGAGCCGGAGGACCTGGCAGCGGCGGTGACGAACATCGCGGCGCACCGGTACTCGGTTGAGGAGCGCATGACAATAGAGGTCGCGGTCCGGAGTAACGGCAGTCATATCGCGGCCACCTGGGCGCTCAATGAGGCAACGGTCGAGAAGGCGGCCAGGGAACGGATGCTTGACCTGGTCATCGAGGTCGACGGGCGGCCGTTGTCCCGCTGGGGCTGCGATGGCGTCGTGTTCGCGACTCCGACCGGGTCAACCGCGTACGCGTTCTCGGCGGGCGGCCCGGTGGTCTGGCCGGAAGTGGATGCCCTGCTGATGGTGCCGATATCGGCGCACGCGCTGTTCGCCGGGCCCATGGTCGTGTCCCCGAGATCGGTGCTCGCGGCGGAAGTCATCGGCGCTGCCGGCGGCCAGGCAGTGACCGGATCGGCCGGGCCGGGGTCCGTGGGCGCCGTCGAGCAATTTGTGCCCGTGCAATCTGGGACGGCAGGGGCTGTTCTGTGGTGCGATGGGCGTCGTATGGTCGAGCTTCCGCCTGGGTCGCGCGTCGAGGTGCGGCGAGGCAGCCTGCCGGTACTGCTGGCCCGGTTGCCCGCCGTAGCTGGTGCTGCCAGCTCGACCGGACGGCGCGCTACCGCCGGGGGCCCCGAGGTCCGGACCGGCGCACCGTTCACCGACCGGCTGGTGGCCAAGTTCGGCCTGCCCGTGGCCGGCTGGCGTGGCCAGCCTGCGGACCGGGCCGGGGCAGTGGAAGCAGGCACTGTTGAGCCAGGCACGGGCGAGGCAGGCGAGGGCGAGGCAGGCGAGGACGAGGTGGCCGCCGCGGAGGCCATGGCAGCAGGAGCGGCAGTGGCAGGCGAAGACGCGCTGGCACGTGATGACGTCGCCGAGATGACGAACGAGGAGTCAGGCGGCCATGCTTGAGGAAGTGCGCATTACCGGTCTCGGGGTGATCGACGAGGCGGTACTAGACCTGTCCGCGGGGTTCAACGTGGTCACCGGCGAAACCGGCGCCGGCAAGACCATGGTTGTCTCTGGCCTTGGTCTGTTGTTCGGCGGCCGGGCCGACCCGTCCCGGGTCAGGCCTGGCGCGGACCGTGCCGTCGTCGAAGGCAGGCTCCGGGTAGAGCCCGGTGGCACCGTGGCTCGGCAGGTCAATGACTCCGGCGGTGACCTGGATGACGATGGCAGCACGCTGATCCTGGTCCGGTCGGTGAGCGCTGAGGGCCGGTCCCGGGCTACTGCCGGCGGCCGGTCGGTGCCGGTCTCCTTGCTCACCTACCTGGCCGACGATCTGGTCGCCGTGCACGGGCAGGCTGACCAGCAGCAGTTGCTGAAGCCTGGCCGTCAGCGGCAGGCCCTCGACCAGTTTGGCGGCGCGGAGTTCGCCAAGCTGCTCGCCGGCTATCAGCGGGTCTACCACAGGCATCAGCAAGTCTCGGCAGAGCTGGCAGAGCTGACCACCATGGCCAGGGACAGGGCTCGCGAGGCCGAGGATCTGCGCCGTGGCGTTGACGAGATCCAGCGCGCCGAGCCCGCTGAGGGCGAGGACATCGAGCTGATGGCCGAGGAAGAGCGGCTGGCCAACGCCGATGCGCTGCACGCCGCGGCAACGACGGCCCACGAGGCTCTCGTTGGTGACCCCGCCAGCGGCAACTACGACGCCACGGACGTGACTGGGCTGCTGGCGACCGCGCGGGCGGCGCTGGAGGGCGCGGCGCACCACGACGCGCAGCTCGCCGCGCTGGCTGGCCGGGTCAACGAGGCCGCGTACCTGCTTGCCGACGTTGCCGCCGAGCTCGCTTCTTATGTCGAGTCGGTCGAGGCCGATCCGGTCCGGCTCGCGGTGGTGCAGGAGCGCCGGGCCGAGCTCACCCGGCTGGTTCGCAGCTACGGCGCCGGTGTGGCGGGCGGGCCGCCCGCCGGCGACCTGGCTGCCGTGCTGGCCTGGGCTAAGTCGGCCAGTGCGCGGCTGGCTGAGCTCGACAATGACGAAGACAAGATCGGCACGCTCGGGCAAGAGGAAGCCGAGCTTGCGGCGACAGTGGCCGACTTGGCCAGTCAGCTGACTGCCGGCCGGACCCAGACCGCCACCCGGTTCGCCGAACAGGTCACTGCCGAGCTGACGGCGCTGGCGATGCCGCATGCTCAGATCGTGGCCGCCGTCACGCCCGCGGCTGGTTTCGGACCGCACGGGGCCGACGAAGTGGAGATCAAGCTTGCCGCGCACCCCGGAGCGGCGGCCGTGCCGCTGCACAAGGGTGCGTCGGGCGGTGAGCTGTCCCGGATCATGCTCGCCATCGAAGTGGTGTTCGCGGGCGCGGACCCGGTGCCGACGTTCGTATTCGACGAGGTCGATGCCGGCGTGGGCGGCAAGGCCGCGGTGGAGATCGGCCGCCGGCTGGCCCGGCTGGCCCGGCTAGCCCAGGTCATCGTCGTGACTCACCTGCCGCAGGTCGCCGCCTTCGCTGACACGCACCTCGTGGTTGAGAAGACCAGCGATGGCTCAGTGGTGCACAGCGGGATCAGCAAACTGGACATCGACGGCCGGGTTCGCGAACTGTCCCGGATGCTGGCCGGGCTGGAGGACTCTGAGTTCGGCCGTGCGCACGCGGGCGAGTTGCTGGCCGCCGCCGCCGCCGAGCGCGATGCGCTGCCGGAGCGTAGCTAGCCGGTAGCTGGCAGGCAACCGGGCCGGCGCCAGTGGTAGCGCGCATCTGGCAAAATGACTAGCCAATGAAGGTGCCGGGCCTTGGACACGCGCTGCCGCATCGGGCCAGGTCAAAGGACCTGGCCGGGGTGTGGGCAACTGCTCGCCTCGATCGCCGCACCAAAAACCTGACTAAGCGGCTGCAGCCCGGCGATATAGCGATCATCGATCACGCGGACCTGGACCGGGTGGCAGCCGACGCCCTCGTGCGGTGCCAGGTGTCCGCGGTGGTTAACGCCGCGCCAAGCATTACCGGCCGGTACCCGAACCAGGGCCCGCAGATGCTGGTTGCCGCGGGCATCCCGCTGCTCGATGACGTCGGCCCCGATGTGTTTGACCAGGTCAAGGAGGGCCAGCAAATCCGGCTGGATGGCGAGATGCTGTACCTGGGCGACGTGGTCACGGCCAAGGGGACCCGGCAGACTGCCGAGTCGGTGGCCGCGGACATGGCGATCGCCAAAGAGGGGCTAGCCAAGCAGCTCAAGGCCTTCGTGTCCAACACCTTCGAGTACATCGAGCGGGATCCTGAACTGCTAGTCGAGGGCATCCGGATACCGCCGCTGCGCACCAGGCTGGCGGGCAAGCACGCGCTTGTCGTCGCGCGCGGCTACCACTACCACGAGGACCTGCAGGCTCTGCGTGCTTATATCAGGGAGTTCAAGCCGGTCATCATCGCTGTGGATGGCGGCGCGAACGCGCTGATCGAGGCTGGGTACTGGCCGCACATCATCGTCGGCGATATGGACTCGGTATCGGATAGAGCTCTCAAATCTGGCGCCGAGATCGTTGTCGTGGCCTACCGGAACGGCCACGCGCCGGGACTGCCTCGGGTTCAGGACCTCGGCATTAAGTCGGTGACCTGTGCAGCCCCCGGCACCAGCGAAGACGTCGCGGTACTGATCGCCGAGGAGGCTGGTGCCAGCCTGATTGTCACGGTCGGCATGCGATTCGGGCTGGTAGAGTTCCTCGACAAGGGCCGGGCCGGGATGGCAAGCGCCGTACTTACCCGGATTCGGGTCGGCGACAAAATGGTCGACGCCAAGGGCGTGAGTCGTCTCTACCAGAGCCGCATTTCTGCCAAATCGCTGATCCTGCTGTCGTTCGCGGCACTGCTGCCGATCATCGCGCTGGCCTGGACGCCGGCCGGCAAGCTCTACGTTGGATATCTCAGCCTGGCGCTGGGCCAGCTGTGGCACTGGCTAACTGGACTTTTCTAGTGATCGATTTCAGGTATCACCTGGTCTCAATTATCGCCGTGTTCCTCGCCCTGGCAGTGGGCCTGGTGGTGGGCGCCACGGCACTCAGCGGCAAGGCGCTGGAGACGCTTCAAATTGCACAAAAGGCGGCTCGCGGTAGCATCGCGGCGCTGGAACACAACAATGCGAGCCTTACCAACCAGCAGAAGGCCGATGAGGCTTTCGCGCAGGCAGCGTCCCCCCATCTCCTTCGCGGGCTGCTGAGCGGCCTGAAGGTAGTCGAGGTGGTTGCTCCGGGTGCTGACAACAGCACGGTGACCTCCGGCGTGACCAAGGCGCTGCAACAAGCCGGTGCACAGGTGACCGGCGAGGTCATCGTGAACTCCACCTTCCTGTCGACAGACGGCCGTGACGAGGACACGCTCACGCAGCTGGCGCATAACCAGGCGCCCACGGCAGGCGTCAAGCTACCGCCGCCGGCTCCGGGCCCTATCGCCGGCCAGCAGGCCGCGGCCCGGGTGCTCGCGGCCAGCCTGCTCAGCAACGGCGGCACCGATCCCGCGTCTGCTGACAGCGCGGCAATTCTGAGCGCCTTCAGCTCGGAGGGATATGTCAGCATCGGGAACGGCGCCAGCTCGATCTCGGGGCCAGCGTCATTGGCCGTCCTGGTCGCGCCCGGCGGAGCGCCGCCGCAGACTGGCAGCCAGGTCCTCGTCGCGCTTGCGGCGGCCCTCCGGAACGCGGGCAGCGGAACCGTCATGGTCAGCGGGTCGGAGTCGGTGGGGTCGAATAGCGTCATCGACGCCGAGATCAAGGCGGGACAGGTATCGACGGTGGACAATGCGGATACCGAGATTGGTCAGATCATGACGGTGCAGGCGCTCCGGCTCCTGTACGACCGCAAGCCGCCGGGCCAGTACGGAATTGACCCGGACGCTCCGAACGTTGCACCGAGCCCCGCGCCCACGCCATCCGTCACGCCGACAGCGAGAACGACGCCGAGTCCCAGCACGAGCTCCGGAGGCCACACGTGAGTACGCGAACGGCCCGTGGCGGAGCCGCGGGGGCTGTGCGGTCCGCGGTTGTCGGCGCAGCGGTCGCCCGGCTGTCTTACTCCATTCTGCGTGCTCGGCCGCCCGGCGGAACGGCCAAGTGGACCCGCACCAATCACCGTGGCGAGCCGGTCACGCTGCTTGAAGGCCCGGCCGTGGCGATCGGCGGCGTGGCCGGGGCGCTCGCGGCCGGCGGCAGTAGCCGCGACCAGCTCGCGATGGTGGTCGCCGGCGCGGGCGCAGCGGCGTTCGGCGGTTACGACGATCTTGCCGGGAACGGCAGCAACAAGGGTTTCCGCGGGCATCTCGGGGCGCTGCGCAATGGCGAGCTCACGACCGGTGCGGTGAAGCTCGCCGGAATCGGCGCGGTCGGCCTGGCGGCCGCCGTGATCGCCGGAGACCCGGCTGACGGCGCTGCTGACCGGATCGTGGGTCGCCGGGCCGTGACTGCTGCGCTTGCCGACACCGTCATCAATGCCGGCCTGATCGCCGGCGGTGCCAACCTGCTCAACCTGTTCGACCTGCGTCCCGGCCGCGCAGCGAAGGTCGCGCTCATCGCGGGCGGCCTGCTGGCTCCGGCCGGCACCGCCGCAAGCGCCGCTCCGCTGGCGGCGGCAGCCGCGCTGCTGCCCGAGGACCTCGGTGAGCGTGCCATGCTCGGCGATGCCGGAGCGAATGCGCTTGGCGCGATGCTCGGCACCGCTGCGGCGACCTCGCTGTCGCGTCCCGCCAGGCTGGCCGCGCTCGGCGTTGTCACCGGGCTCACCGCAGCCAGCGAGGTAGTCAGCTTCACCAAGGTCATCGAACGGACCGGGCCACTGCGCTGGCTGGATATGCTCGGCCGCCGCCCGGCGCCGGGTGCGCAGGCACCAGCGC
>DATMMA010000197.1:0-10856 GCA_035570295.1 Streptosporangiaceae bacterium | reverse complement strand
CGACGTCGTGCCCGGCAACGCGTACCGTCCCGGCGTCGGCCTTCATCAACGTGGTCAGCACGTTCACCGTCGTCGTCTTGCCCGCCCCGTTCGGGCCGAGCAGCGAGAAGACCGTGCCCGCACGAACATCGAGGTCGATGCCATCCAGCACGGTCTTGTCCTTGAATGCCTTCCGCAGCCCTGAAACTGCGATCGCTGAATTACTCATGCGGCTACCATCGGCGGCCGGCCTGACACCCCCCAGACACGGCGCTGACACGCCCCTGACGTGACGTTGTCGCTCGTGGCGGGTGCCCAGGGGGCTGGCTGGGGATGGTGCTGGCCACTTGGCCAGGGCCGGCTACCAGGGTGCGCAGGATCGCCTCGCACTGCTCAGTACCCGGCAGGCGAGAACAAACGGAAAGTCACAGACCAGCCCATGGGTCACAAGTACCGCAGCGTTCACACCGTCTCCATAGCTGTTGCGCCGCGGTTTCACCAGGACGGGCTGAACTGATCCCATGCAGCCTCTGACGCCTGGGCCGTCCGGACTCCGGCACCGGTGCGTAAGCCGGCCCGGACAGGCGCAGGCAGGAACGAGCACACGATGACTTCAGCGCCAACCACTGGGCCAACCCGACAGGCTGGCTGCCTACCCGCACGCCAGCCAGCGATGGAGCACGCAGGGGGAGCTATGAGCAGGTTCATGATCAAATCCACTTACTCCAGCGCGTCCTGGGCACGCATGCTCAAGGTGGCCGACGACCGGACCAGAGCCGTGCGCGTCCTGGTGGAATCCCTCGGCGGATCCCTGGACCGCATCGACTGGGACGCGCAGAACGGCGCAGCATACGCAGTCGCCGATCTTCCCGATTCAGTGACCGCCACGGCAATACTCACGGCGACGGCGAGGACGGGCGCCTTTGTCAGCGTCGAAGTGCATGAACTGCTCACCCAGGAGCAATTGCATGATGTGCTCATGCTGGCAAGGGATGCCGCGCAGGTCTACGAGCCACCGGGGAGCGCGGCCGTTGACCCCGACCTCGGGCGGCGAGACGCTGACGGGCGGCAGCCTGTGCCGTAACGGGCTTGCCTGCACTGGCAGTCGAGATGGGCGGCGCTGATGCCGACGAACGGTCACGGCGCGAGCCGAAGTCGGGCGTATATGTACGAAAGGGTCGTGTCCGAGGGGGGACTTGAACCCCCATGCCCTTTTGGGGCACTAGCACCTCAAGCTAGCGCGTCTGCCTATTCCGCCACCCGGACGTGGGCTCTGCCCACAAGCTGAGCCGGCCTCACGATAGCAAACCAGGGCACGTTCCGGCGACGGAGCTTGCCTAGCGGCGCTAGCCCTGGCCTGCGGCCAGGTGCAGAAGGTGCAACGATGGCCAGATGACCGACAACGTTTCCGCCGAAGGCGGCCGCGGGACTGCGGCCCAGGATGAGGTTGCTGCGCTGGCCAGCGACCTGATCAGGATCGACACCAGCAATCCGGGCGATCACTCCGGCCCCGGTGAACGGGCAGCCGCCGAGTACGTTGCCGCGCTTCTGGCCGAGACCGGGCTAGAGCCGAAGATCTTCGAGTCACACCAGAAACGGTCGAGCGTCGTCGCGAGGATCAAGGGCACTGATCCGTCGCGGGAGGCCCTGCTGATCCACGGGCACCTGGACGTCGTCCCGGCCGATGCGGCCGACTGGCGGGTGCACCCGTTCTCCGGCGAGATCACCGAGGACTGCGTCTGGGGCCGCGGCGCGGTTGACATGAAAGACATGGACGCGATGATCCTCGCAGTCCTCCGCCAGCGTCTGCGCGAAGGCCGCCGCCCGCCGCGCGATGTTGTGGTCGCCTTCCTGGCCGACGAGGAAGCGGGCGGCAGCTGGGGTGCCCGCTGGTTGGTCGACAACCACCCGGACGAATTCGAAGGTGTGACTGAGGCAATCGGTGAAGTCGGCGGATTCAGTGTCACTATTGGCGGGAAGCGTCTTTACCTGCTCCAGACTGCCGAAAAGGGCATCGCCTGGATGCGGATGAGCGCTCAGGGCAGGGCAGGTCATGGTTCCATGATCAACTCGGCCAACGCGGTCACCGAGCTGGCCGATGCGATCGCCAGGCTGGGCCGGTACGAATGGCCGGTCCGGGAGACCGAGGCTGCCTTTGCTTTCGCGAGGCATGCCAGTAAGGCGCTCGGGGTCCCGTTCGATCCTGACGACCCGGCTGCCGTGATTGGCAAGCTCGGCCCGATCGCCAAGATGGTCGGCGCTACCTTGACCAACACAGCCAACCCGACGATGCTCTCGGCGGGATACAAGGTAAACGTCATCCCCCAGGTCGCGGCTGCCCAGGTCGATGGCAGGTTCCTGCCCGGCTACGAGGACGAGTTCCTCAGCCAGATCGACGCCCTCATCGGCCCGGGAGTCAGCCGGGAGCAGGTGCATCACGACATCGCGGTAGAGACCAGCTTCGATGGTGACCTGGTGACCGCGATGGCAAAGGCGCTCGCAGCCGAGGACCCTGACGGCGAGATGGTGCCCTACTGCCTGTCCGGCGGTACCGACGCAAAGTCGTTCGCCCGGCTTGGAATCCGGTGCTTCGGTTTCGCTCCGCTTCGTCTCCCGCCGGAGCTCGACTTTGCCGGCATGTTCCACGGCGTGGACGAGCGCGTGCCGGTCAGTGCCCTCCAATTCGGGGTTCGCGTGCTCGACAACTTCCTGGATCTCTGCTAACCGGCAGCCACGCGAGCGACGGGTCGCCGCGCCAGCCCGACAGCAAAGGCGTGTCCGGACCCGGCGTGTCGTTTCGCTTATTGGCGGCATGCACATTGTGTAGTGGTAACGTAACTCAGTGTACGGGGGCGATATCCCTTATGGCGTAGCCGGAGGTGCGCCAGGGGCAGGCGGTATCGCATCCTCGCTGGCCACCCGGCAGCGAGGTTCGAGAGGCTGAATATGAACACCACATCGGCGCGGTCCAGGCGAGGTCACCGGCCGTCACGCTCAGTAAGCAAACAAGGACGCAGCGCACCGCCTGCTGAGATAGACGGCGCCCTGACAGCGCGCCAGCGCCCAATCAAGCCCCTGCACCTGGCAAGGAACATGCACTTAACGCAAGGGGAAGAGTCAAATGACCCGATTTAGTTCCGTCTCCGCCAAGGAGGAGGCTGCAGTCACTGCTGGCGCCGATGCCTGTCCACTGCCTCGCCTCGCGCCAGGCGATGGCGGCGCTCGCGCGGGCCGCATGCTGCATTCGACGTGGTTCGATTTGCTGATCGCCGCACCAGGACGGCTGTGGCGGTCCCAGCCTTCGGCGCGTGAAGGTGTCTGGGTCAATACCGCGCAGCCGCCAGATGACCCTGAGACTTCGTGGCCGTCTACCGCTTTTAACCCGTTTGCGAGCGAGTCGGGTGAGATGGTTGTGCCAACCGGGCCGCCAACCGAGGATCTGAGCCAGTTGTCCGGCACTGACGGTGGTTACGGCTGCCCGAACACTCCAGCCGACCCCGATGGCAACCGGTGGCTGATTGCCAGGCGGCGCCAGGGCAGGCACGCTGCGCCCTCAGCCGGCCTCGGCAGCCGACTGGCGAGAAAGCTCGCCGCCAACCGCTGACGTTCCGGCCGGCTCCGCGGACAGGACAGACGCGCCTTCCGGCCCGCTAGCGCTCTTAAAGCTCTGCGACGAATTGTTGCTTATGCGCGTATCGGATCACTTAGGACTCAGATAGCTGCCGCGACCTTGGCCCGATATCGGAGGCATACCCAGCTGCGTCCGGGCCTGCCGGATGATCGTCCGCCGCAGCGTCGCCTTGCGGCTGCCGTCCGGGTACAGTCGCAGCCTAGACAGTTCCCAGTTGCCATATTCGGCGTGATCGGTCAGTATCCGACGTGCCGCGTCCCGTGAGGTGCCGCGCGGCAGATAGAGCACCAGATACGAGTACTCCGCCATCAACTCATTGTGCTCGATGGACGGGATGGTTCAATCGCCTTGGAGAGAATCCACGCCGGGGGCTCAGGGAACACGCTGACGCCGGCTGCAAGTTAACGTCCTTGAGAGGGAACGGGGATGTACTCGACCCAGGAGTTCGCCCGGCGGGTGTTGTGTCCCTTAACAGGACTTAGAGGAAAGGTCCAGAGCGCTGGGTGGCTGCAGGCTTACGTGCGGTAGCCTCCTGGGCATTTGCTGGACATAGAGGGTGGGAGACGTGGCAGCAGGGACCGAGCATTCTGCCGGCCGCTCGAAAGCTGGAGCCAACGGCGGCAACAAGCTGGTCATCGTCGAGTCGCCGAGGAAGGCGCGGACGATCGCTGGCTTTCTCGGCAAGGGCTACACGGTTGAGTCGAGCATCGGTCACATACGTGACATGCCCGATAAGGCTGCCGAGATCCCGACGAAGTATCGCGGGGAATCGTGGGCCCGGCTCGGCGTGGACGTCGACCATGACTTCGAGCCGCTGTACGTCGTCAACTCGGACAAGAAGCAGCAGGTCACCAAGCTCAAGCAACTGCTGAAGGACGCCGATGAATTGCTGCTCGCCACTGATGAGGACCGCGAGGGCGAGGCAATCGCCTGGCACCTGATGGAGGAGTTGAAGCCCCGGGTGCCAGCCAAGCGCATGGTGTTCCACGAGATCACGCCTGAGGCCATAGCGCAGGCGGTCGCATCGCCGCGGGACGTCGACCAGGGTCTGGTCGAGGCCTACCAGACCCGGCGAGTGCTCGACCGGCTGTATGGCTACGAGCTGTCGCCAGTGCTATGGAAAAAGGTCATGCCGCAGCTGTCGGCTGGCCGCGTGCAGTCGGTCGCGGTCAGGCTGGTAGTGGACAGGGAACGCGAGCGAATCGCATTCCGGCCCGCCCAGTACTGGGATCTCGAAGCCGAGTTCGCCAAGGCCGCCGCGGAGGCCGAGCTCGAAGCAGCTGGCGATGTCACGTCGTTCACCGCGGCGCTGGTCTCGGTGGACGGTCGCCGGGTTGCCCAGGGCCGTGACTTTAACTCTGTGGGCGAGTTGCGTGGCGCTGACGCTGCGGGCGAGGACGGCCGCAGCCGTCTATTGCATCTGGACGGCGCCGCCGCGGCGGCCCTGCGAGACCGGCTCGCGAGTGCCTCGTTCAGTGTGAAATCGGTAGAGCGCAAGCCGTACCGGCGGTCGCCGTACGCGCCGTTCCGTACGACCACGCTGCAGCAAGAGGCGTCGAGAAAGCTCGGCTTCTCCGCCAAGTACACGATGCAGACGGCGCAGCGGCTGTATGAGAACGGCCACATTACTTATATGAGGACGGACTCGGTCACGCTCTCGCAGACGGCGCTGAATGCCGCACGGTCCCAGGCGAGGCAGCTGTACGGCGCAGAGTACGTTCCTGACGCGCCGCGCATGTACGACAGCAAGGTCAAGAGCGCTCAGGAAGCGCACGAGGCAATCCGCCCGGCAGGCGACGAGTTCAAGACGCCCGCACAGTCCGGTCTGTCCGGCGACGAATTGCGGCTGTATGAGCTCGTGTGGAAGCGCACGGTCGCATCGCAGATGAAAGACGCGACCGGCGAGTCGATCTCGGTGCGGGTGCTCGGCAAGGCCGACGCGCACGAGCGAATACTGGTCGGCGTGCCCGGTCACGCAGCCGTGAAGAACGGGTCCGACAGCATCGCTGGCCGGGAGGCCGAGTTTGGCGCATCCGGCAAGGTGATCAGTTTCCACGGTTTCCTGAAGGCCTATGTCGAAGGTTCGGACGACCCGGACGCCGAGCTTGATGACAATCAGCGCCGGCTGCCACCGCTGACGGAGAGTGAGCCGCTGCGCGCGCTAGACCTTCAGCGGGCCGAGCATGCGACCAGGCCGCCAGCCAGGTTCACCGAAGCGACGTTGATCAAGGAGCTTGAGGACCGGGCCATCGGCAGGCCGTCGACGTATGCCTCGATCATCGGCACGATCCTGGACCGGGGTTATGTGTTCAAGAAGGGCTCGGCGCTTGTCCCGTCGTTTGTCGCATTCGCGGTAGTCACGCTGCTTGAGCGGCACTTCGCGCACCTGGTGGACTACGAGTTCACGGCCAAGATGGAAGACGTGCTCGACGACATCGCCAACGGGGAGGCCGAGCGGGTGCCTTGGCTGCGCCGGTTCTACTTCGGCGCGGACGGCGAAGAAGGCCTGAAGGAGATGGTCAGCGACCTCAGCGAGATCGACGCCCGCGACGTGAGCTCGTTCCCGCTGGCAGGCACTGACATCGTGGTCCGGGTCGGCCGGTACGGTCCGTACCTGGAGCGCGATGGCCAGCGGGTGAATGTGCCTGAAGGCACCGCGCCGGACGAGCTGACGCCAGAATTCGCCGCGGAGTTGCTCGATCGGCCGAGCGGAGACAAGATACTCGGCTCCGACCCGGAGACAGGCAAGACGATTGTCGCGAAGGACGGGCGGTTCGGCCCGTACGTCACGGAAGTCTTGGACGAGGACGCGCCAAGCACCTCGAAGCCGCGCACTGCTTCGCTGCTGAAGTCGATGGACCTGGACAGCGTCACCCTTGATGACGCACTGCGGTTGCTCACCCTGCCCCGGACCCTCGGCGAAGTGGACGGCGAGCCGGTCACCGTGCAGAACGGCCGCTACGGCCCGTATGTCAAGAGAGGCGCCGAGAGCCGGTCGCTGGAGTCTGAGGACCAGATGTTCACCATCACCCTGGACGAAGCGAAGGAGCTACTCGCGCAGCCCAAGCCGCGCGGCCGGGCGGCGCGCGCCGCTGCTGCGCCGCCGCTCAAGGAGCTTGGCGAGGATCCGGTCAGCGGGAAGCCAATCGTGCTGCGGGAGGGCCGGTTCGGGCCGTACGTGACCGATGGCGAGACCAACGCTTCGCTCCGCAAGGGCGACACGATTGAGTTGATCGCACCGCAACGTGCAGTCGAGTTGCTGGCGGAGCGGCGGGCTGCGGCGCCGGCGGCCAAGCGGAAGCCAGCTGCCAGGTCAGCTGGATCAGGGCGGACTGCTAAGGCGGGCACCGCTAAGGCGAGTACCGCCAAGGCGGGCACTGCTAAGACCGGCACAGCAAAGACCGGCGCTGCCAAGGGAACTGCCAAGACCGGCAGGGGCTCAAAGAAGGCCGCAGCGGGGGATGAGCAGGAGGACTGAGCCCCGCATCCGGCCAGCTGCCGCCAGCTGGCAAGCTGACCGAGGGCAGCAACGCGGAGAACAGTCCGCCTTGCCAGGCCTGACAGGCGGCTATGCACTGGAAACTGCCCGTTCCCGGGCGGATAGTGAGCCTCGGGCCGGTGAGCTTTACGCTGTAAGCATCGGTCTCCCGGCTGGACCTATACCCTGGCGCAGTGAACTTTAGATCCCCTTTGCGCGACCGTGGCTCAGGCGTGCTGTCGATCACGCCGTTCCGCCGGTTGTTCATCGCCCTGTCGCTGGCGAGCCTGGGGGACTGGCTGAGCCTGCTCGCACTGTCTGCCCTGGCCGCGCAGATCGGCGGGACGACCGGCGGCGCATACGCGGTCAGCGGTGTCTGGCTGACGTCGCTGCTCCCCGCGCTGGTCCTGGGGCCCGTCGCTGGCGCGGTGGCCGACAAGTTCGACCGCCGACTGAACATGATCATCGGGGACGTCCTCAGGGCAGCGCTCTACATCACCATCCCCATCAATATGTCGGTGGGCTTTGCTAATCAGCTGACCTGGATATATGTGGTCCAGTTCCTGGCCTCGGGCGCGTCGCTGTTCTGGGCGCCGGCCAAGGATGCGTCCGTGCCGAACCTGGTCCCGCCGAGCAAGCTGGAGCAGGCCAATCAGCTCAGCCTGTTCGCTACGTACGGCACGGCGCCGGTCGCCGGACTGCTGTTCGCACTGCTGGCGGTCCTCAGCACCACGCTCGGGCACATCTCGCCCAGTTTCTCTACTAACCAGTTCGACCTGTCGCTGTACTTCCGCACGGCCATGTACCTGGTGTCCGCTCTGACCGTGTACATGCTCAAGGAGTTGCGCCGCAGTCCGACCGACAAGATCTCGTCGCCGTCGGTGCTCAAGTCGATCTGGGAGGGGTGGCGATTCCTCCGGCAAAGTCAGGTCGTGCGCGGCATCATCCTCGGCATGACCGGCGCCTTTGCCGCGGCGGGCGCCATCGTCGGGCTCGGGCCGTCCTACATCAAGAACATCCTGCAAGGCGGCAGCGCGGGATGGGGCGCTGCATTCGCGGCCCTCTTCTTCGGGCTGGCGATCGGGATGTTCCTCGGGCTCCGGGTGCTGCGCGGCTTCTCGCGGCGCCGCCTCTTCGGCGTCTCGATCATGTTCGCGGCGCTGCCGCTAGCCCTGATCGCGCTAATCCCAAGCCTCATCCTGACCGTGATGCTGACCGTTGTGCTCGGCGCCTCCGCTGGCGCGGCCTACGTGACCGGCTATACCGTGATAGGCCTCGAAGTCGACGACGAAACTCGCGGCCGGACGTTCGCCTTCCTGCAATCCGCGATCCGGGTGATCCTGTTCGCCGTCATCGCGATCGCGCCGACGATAGCGGGCGGCGTCAACGCCCTGGTTCACGTCGTGGATAAGTCGAGCCTGCACATTGCCGGCGTGGACTACCGTAACGTCGGTTACAACGTAGTGCTGCTGCTGGCAGCAGCCATCGCGGTCGCGCTGGGCCGGATGTCCTACCGGCAGATGGATGACCGCCAGGGCGTGCCGCTACTGGCTGACCTGGGCTCGCTATTCCGGCCGGACAGGGAGGAAAGCGTGAACAGCCATCGCAAAGAGGGACGTAGGGCACGATTCAGGAAATCCACGTTCGACGAGTCGGCCGCGCAAACCGGGAACCCTGAGGCGGCCCGGCGGCCCGGCGTCTTCCTGGCGCTTGAAGGCGGTGAGGGCGCGGGCAAGTCGACGCAGGCCAGGTTGCTCGCGATCTGGCTCCGCGACCAGGGCTACGACGTGGTGACAACGCACGAGCCGGGTGCGACGAAGATCGGCCTGCGATTGCGGGCGCTCCTGCTCGACACCGCTCACACCGGCCTGGCGCCGCGGGCAGAGGCGCTTATGTACGCCGCGGACCGGGCCGAGCACGTCCAGGACGTGATCCTCCCGGCCCTCGATCGGGGGGCCGTCGTAGTGACCGACCGGTACGCGGACTCTTCGCTCGCCTATCAGGGTGCCGGGCGCCAGCTGCCGATGTCCGAGATCGCCAGCCTGAACCGCTGGGCAACCGGTGGCCTGATGCCGGATCTGACGATCGTGCTCGACCTGCCCACGGTTACCGGCCTCAGCCGCCGGCTGAGCTCGGCCGACCGCCTGGAGTCTGAGCCGGTTGACTTCCACGAGCGGGTCAGGTCAGGGTTCCTCTCGCTGGCTGCGGCCGAGCCGGGACGTTATCTGGTGCTGGACGCGGACCGGTCGGAGAGCGAGGTCAGCCGGGACATCCAGCTGCGCGTTCGTGAGCTGTTGCCCGATCCGATTCCGTTCTCGGCAGAGGAGAACACCGGCTCCTTCCCAGTGGTGCGTGAGTGAGCGATCCGGCCCCGGTGTTCCGCGAGCTGATCGGTCAGGAGGCCGTCATCGATCAGCTCCAGCGAGCCGTCGAGGCGAGCGCTCGCGATGTCACCGGACGCGGCCAGGGCGGAATGACGCACGCGTGGCTGTTCACCGGGCCGCCGGGGTCGGGCAGGTCGCTTGCCGCCAGGGCGTTCGCCGCCGCGCTGCTGTGCGACCGTCAGGGCTGCGGCGAGTGCCCGTCCTGCCGGCAGGTGTCCGCTGGCACCCATGCTGACCTGCTGCTAGTCCGGCCTGACGGGCTGTCGTACGGCGTTCGCCAGACCAGGGACCTAGTGCTCAGGGCCGCCGCCTCGCCTGTCAACGGGCGGTGGCGGATCGTGCTTTTCGAGGATGCTGACCGGTCCACCGAGCAGGCCGCGAACGCGCTCCTGAAGGCTATCGAGGAGCCGGCGCCCCGGACAGTGTGGCTGCTGTGCGCGCCGTACGCTGACGATCTGCCGACGACTATCAGATCTCGCTGCCGCCTAGTCACGCTGGTGACACCGCGCACGTCCGCGGTCACTCAGGTGCTCGAGCGCGAGGGCGTGACGAGCGAGCGGGCCAGGGCCGCGGCATTGGCCGCCCAGGGGCACGTTGGCAGGGCGAGGCGGCTGGCCACTGACGAGGAAGCGGCGCGCAGGCGCGCCGCGGTGCTGCGGGTACCAGGTGAGGTCGCGAGCCTCGGTCAGGCGCTCAAAGCGGCAGCCGCGCTAGTCAAAGCTTCGGACGCCGAAGCCAAGGCGACGACCGAGGAACTCGATGAGCCCGAGAGGGAGGCGCTGCGGCGGGCGTTCGGGGAGGGCTCGACCGGCAAGGGCGTGGCAACCGCGTTGCGCGGCGGAGCCGGGGCGCTGCGGGACCTGGAAGAGCGACAGAAGTCTCGGGCGACAAGACTCAAGCGTGACTCGCTCGATCGCGCGTTGCTGGACCTGGCGGGCTATTACCGGGACGTGCTTGCGCTGCAGCTTGGCGCTTCGGTTGAGCTGGCGAATGAACCGCGGGACGCCGAGCTGCGGCAGCTGGCCGAGGCCTCGGGGCCGGCCGATACCGTGCGGCGGATCGAGGCAATCATGCGCTGCCGCCAGCGGCTTGCCGCCAACGCGGCGCCGTTGCTCGCCGTCGAAGAACTGACGCTGGTGCTGGCTAGCTGAGCGCGCCGTGATCGCGGAGACTTATGCGCATCATGGCCCGCGGCGAACAAGTCTCCCCGATCATGAAAGCGGGTCCGCGCAGCGACGCAGTGGCTGGCGGCTGCTGCGAACTGGTGAGATGACGGGCGCCGGATAACCCGTTCCCGGTCTGAAGGCCTTGATCTTGAATCTCTCAGGGGGGAGACGGCTGTCGTTATCAGGCCGTAATGTGATGGCGTGGGCATGATGATGGC
>DATMMA010000196.1:0-2093 GCA_035570295.1 Streptosporangiaceae bacterium | reverse complement strand
GGCGCGACCAGCAAATCAACATCGCTTGTCTCGCCGGCTTCGTCGCGCGCCACCGAGCCGAAAACCCGGACGTCGTCTAGGCCGCGCCGGGATGCGGCATCCAGTATCTTCCCGCGCATAGCTCGCAGCGCCGCCAGCGTGGGCCGCCCGGCTGGCTCACCTTGTACCGGCACTGGCATGTCTCTCCTCTCCCAGGTCATGGTAGCTAAATACGCCTCCTCCGTGGCGAAGCGGAACTGCGGAATCGAGCCGCCGCCGGTATCCCGGCTGACTCTCTGGCGAGTCTGCAGCCGCGCACCCCGGCGGTTCGTGGCCTGCCGCTACCGCCGCGGATCAGACCTGCCTGGTGCCCGGCTTCCAGCTGCCAGTGTCCGGGATGGGTAGCGCGGCTAGCCGGGCGGCCTGGTCCGCGGGCACGCCGAGCAGGCGCAGGGTGGCCTCGGCGAGCTGGTCGACGACGTGCTCGTTCATCCGCTCGGGGTGGTCCTGGCAGAGCTGCAGCAGCCCGAGCAGGCCTCCGGCGATGGCGCTGAGGGCGACGTCGGCGTCGAGGCTGGTGAAGCGTCCGGCTTCCTGCGCTGTTCTGATGTCGCGCAGGGCGCGGGGCGCCAGGCCGGTGGATGAGTGAAGGACGCTCAGCCCGGCGCCGGTGAGGAAGCGGGCCATGGCGGGGTGCGTCCAGCCGAGCCTGCCGGAGATGCGGAAGGAGACGGCGAATATCTCGGCCGGGTCGGCGATGCCGGCGCAGGCCTGGTCGATCATCTGGCCCCAGCGCTCGAGCACCTCGCCGGAGGCTGTCGCGAATAGCTCGTCCTTGCTGTCGAAGTGGTTGTAGAAGGAGCCGAACCCGATGTCGGCGGCGTCGGTGATCTCCTGGATGCTGGCCCGGTCTGCGCGCCCGTCGGCGATCAGCCGCGCAGCGGCATCGATGAGAGCCTGCCTGGTACGCGCCTTCCGCCGGTCCAGCCGGGTTGGCCGCGGCGTCTCGGACTGTGCCGCTTCCGCCATCACTGCCCTCCTCCGTGCCGGGCCTGCACTCGCGCCGGCCCACATCCGCGTAAGCCAGCTAGGGCGGGCCGACGCTCAGCCCGGTGCGTCAGTTCTGACCATAGGTAACAGAACTGACACGGCTACCTTACAGGCGCAGTGGAGGCAGTATCCGCAGGCAGCGCGTCAGGGGCACGCGACTGGCCGGCTCGGCCGAGACCCTCCTTGACTATCCTAGCCTCATAGCTGAGACTGGTAGTCAGAACTGATAAATGTATTCAAGAACGTGAGGCTTAAAGGGGGCGGACCATGGTCACCCACGACAGCCGGGCCGGATCGCTTACCCGGCCCGGACTGGAACAGGATCCGCATCGCTCGCTGCATAGCGAGGCCGGCGCCGTGCGCGGCGAGCATCCGGGTCGCTCGCGCGACCCACTGGTGAAGGTCGCCGGGCTGGCCTGGCTGGAGTTCGAGAAGCCGGACCTGGGGAAGGCCGAGCGCTTCGCGACCGACTTCGGGTTCACTGTCGCCGACCGGACACCAGAAGAGCTCGTGCTGCGGGGCCGCGAGGCCGCCGCGCCGTGCCTGGTCGTGCGCCGCGGGCGGACGCCGCGTTTCGTCGGCCCTGCTTTCCGGGCGGCTGCGCGCGGGGACCTGGACCGCCTGGCCGGCAAGACCGGCGGGACGGTTACCGCGCACCGCGGGGGGCATGCGGTGAAGCTGACCGACCCGAGCGGCTTCCCGGTGACGGTCAGCTACGGCGTCCCGGAGCTGCCTGCCCTGCCCCAGCGCGGCCCGCTGCCGCTGAACTTCGGCACCTGCATCGCCAGGGTGAACGCCACGCAGCGGCCGGAGCGCCAGCCCGCGGAGATCGAGCGGCTCGGCCATGTCGTCCTCGGCACCACCCGGTTCTCGGCGGCGCTGGACTGGTACCTGGACACCCTCGGCCTGATCGTCAGCGACTTCCTGCATCTGGACGGGCAGCGCGATCGCGGCCCGGTCATGGCGTTCATCCGCTGCGACCAGGGAAGCGTCCCGACCGACCATCACACCCTGGCCATGCTCCTGCAGCCGCGCACCGAGTACGTGCACTCGGCCTATCAGCT
>DATMMA010000195.1:0-4083 GCA_035570295.1 Streptosporangiaceae bacterium | reverse complement strand
TGTACCGGGTTTACATCAGAGCGACTCCCGAGGAAATCTGGGATGCGATCACCCAACCCGAGTGGACGGTGAAGTACGGCTACGCCCCCCTGGTGGAATACGAACTGTGGTCGGGCGGTGCCTTCCGCGCCCACGCCAACGAGGGCATGAAGGCGCTGGGCTGTCCCAACGTCATCAGCGACGGCGAGGTGATTGAAGCCAAACCGCCGCGCAGGCTGGTCCAGACCTGGCGCATGACGATGACACCCGAGATGGCCGCCGAAGCGTTCACCCGGCTCACCTACGAGATCGACCCAGTGCGAGGCGGCGTCACGAAGCTGACCGTCACCCAAGACGTGACCGGGGCACCAATGTGGGCCGCCGTACTCCGGGGCGAGAGCGAGCCCAATGGGGCCGGTGGCGGCTGGAACGAGATCCTCAGCGGGCTCAAGACACTGCTCGAAACTGGGAAGCAGCTCCCGTTCCAGAGTGGACCGGCATAGACAGGGCGCGAGCACGAACGCGGTCGAGCTCGATCTCCAGCTGTCCACCTTTCAGAAACTTATCACATGATTCTAGAAATCTATTGCGCGTGTCAGGCTTCATGCGTACGCTAGGACCAGACCCGGACAGTCAGCAGCCGACGGCCGCAACAAGACCGGGTCACTCAGCGAGATGCCAGGCCAGGTTTCCGCGGCCCGCTCTTACTGGCGAAGGAAGCACCGTCATGACCGAGCAACCAGCCTCCCAGCGCGCTGCCACTATCCTGCCGCCGCAGTCCGCCAACGACACCTCGCCCGAGCTGCCGTCCGCGCCCAGCGCGCCTAGCTCCGGGCGGATGCACACCCGGATCGGCGGCATGCGGACCAGCCTCATCGCCGGCTTCGCCGGCGCCCTGCTGATGGCCGCCGCCGGCACCGCCCGGATCGGCCAGCTGCGGCAGATCATGCGCCGCGACCGGCACAAGCCGCCGGGGAGCTGACACCGCCTTCAGGAGGCCCGGCAACCGCTGGGAACATATGCGCGCCCTGGCCGCCGCGCATGATGACACCACCCCGCTGCCGGACGGAGACGGGCCTGCGACATGGTACGGACCAGCACTCACGACATCACGTCGACTCCTATTAGCGCCCCAGATCATGGCGCGACCGCCGGGGCGCGGCTCAGCCTGGACTCCGCGACGTCGCGGAGTCCAGGCATCCACGGCGGGTGGTGGCCGCGCTCCCGGGACGCCGCAGCGGAACTGCCCGAGCTCTTGACCGAGCTGAGTGCACGGGCCGGGCGGGCCAGCCGGGTAGCCCTGCAGGTGGACGCCTTCAGTAATATCCCCCATCAGCTTGTCGTCGGCGGGCGCAAGGTGCACGTCGCCTGGTTCCGGTACATGAACCCGCACACCGTCATCCTCACCATGGCCGGCCGTGACGACCTGATCCTGCTGGTCGTGCCGCCGCAGGCCAGCCCGGAAGCCGCGGCGGAGGCGCTCCGGCTGGCAGTATCCGGCCGCCAGGCCGGCGGACCGCAGGCCATCCTGGCAGCCGCCGGCATTGCAGCCGATGGCGATGACGGCACGGCCACCGGGAACGCGGCCGGCTAGCAACACGACGGCCGGGCGCGCAGTCAACGCCCAGGCGCCTGGCGTTTCGGCTTGCTAAGCCCGGGCCTCGCAGCGCAGTAAGCGTGGGCCGCTCCTAAGCTCTATGGGATTTTGGAGCGCTCGTCCTGGTCACCGTCCTTCATGTCGGCATGCTCGTGTCCAGTCGCTGGCAGCCGAAGCTTCTGCGCCGCGCCGTCGCCCGCCAGCAGGGCCAGGACGTCGCCGATGGCGTGCTCCTGGCTTGCGGGCTCGGGCAGCGGCAAGTGCGCCTGGATCTGGTAGTGGTTGCGGCGGCCGTGCTTGCGCTTGACGAGGTATCCGGCTGCGGTCAGGTCGGTGACGACCGCGTGGGCGCTGCGCTCGGTGATGCCCAGTTCGGCTGAGAGGTCGCGCAGCCGCACGCCGGGGTCCCTGGCGATGCAAAGCAGCACCCGGGCGTGGTTGGTGAGGAAGGTCCAGCTGTCCATTCTCAGAAACCTATCATGCAATTCTAGAAATTCTTTGCGCGTGTCAGGCTTCATGCGTACGCTGAGATCAGACCCGGGCAGTCAGCAGCCGACGGCCGCGACTAGACCGGGTCACTCAGTGAGATGCCCGGCCAGGTTTCAGCGGCTCGCTCTCACTCCCGAAGGAAGCAGCGCCATGACCGAACCGCCGGTATCACCTCTGGGCACAACCAGCACTCTGCCATTGCCGCCCCCCTCAGCCAACGGCTCCAGCTCGCCGCCCGCTCCCGCACCCACGGAGGCGCTGAAGACCCGAGGGATGCATACCTGGATCAGCGGCATGCGGACCGGGCTGATCGCCGGCGTCGCCGGCCTGATCGTGGTGATGATCTTCATCATCCAGAACCCGCACGCCGTGAACATCAGCTTCCTGGGGGCTCACCTGCGCCTGTCACTGGCCGTCGCGCTGTTCCTGGCCGCCAGCGCAGGCGCATTGCTGATGGCGGCAGCGGGAACCGCCCGGATCACCCAGCTACGGCGGATCATGCGACGCGACCGGCGCAAGCCACACGCCCGCTGACACCACCACGACAAACCCCGGCAACGCCGGGAACGGGCCGCGCCCTAGAGCAGAAGCCTGCCTCCCACCGCGCTGTCCGAACAGCACCGCTACCGGCTCATGCGCATTTCACCGCGCCTCACTGACTAACAAGCCCGTCATGGGGCATAGCGCGACGTCCACAGCCGAGGTCGCGGTCGCAGCGATGCCCTCGCGGCCCTGCACAACCCCGGCCAGCATCCCGGTCGCCACATGCTGCGCCGCGGGGCTCGCATAGGTCCAGCCAAGCCCGGCCTGACCACCCGCGATAGCCAGCCTCTACCCACCGCCTGAATTCAACCGTCGGCTGCGATTAACGAGCTGACCTCCGGGTAGCGTCGTGTTCCCGAAAACAAATGGATGCACAGCTTTTGCGGCCACGACCAGCGAGGCCCGACCGCTGAAAGGAAGTAGACATGAAAAAGCCGTCGGCGGTCGCCTCGCTACAAGAAGATTCATATCCGGAAGCAGGCATTGTGCACGCCTGGCGCGTCATTCAGCTCGCGCGTCTCGGCCTGGCCCGGCCGGTCGCCGAAGCAGTTGCCGACAGGGTCGACTGGCATGAAGTGGCGAAGCTGGTCCGACGGGGATGCCCAGCTGCACTTGCCGTCACGATCATTCAATAGCGCGTCAGCCAGCGTAGTTGCCGGTCGTGGTCAGATGAATCCGGTTGAGAGAGCGCTACGGCAGGCAGATGCCGTGCAGCAGCGTCACACTCCGACCGCGTTTCTGTTTGGGGTCATCAAGAAATTCGGCGACGACAACGGCGGCGCGCTGGTTTCGAACCTGGCGTACACCGGTTTCGTGTCGGTGTTCCCGCTGCTGCTGATCCTCGTCACCGTGCTGGTCAATATCGCGGCTGGCGATCCGTCGCTGCGCGGCCAGGTCATCCACGCGGCGACGATGCAGTTCCCTTTGGTCGGCGAGCAGCTGGCCAGCAATATTCACGGGCTGAAGCGGGCTACCGCGGTGAGCTTGACGGTCGGCTTGCTGCTTCTGGTCTGGGGCGTGACGAAGCTAGCGCAGGCCGGGCTGTTCACGATGGAACAGGTGTGGAACCTGCCTGGCCCTGCCAGGGCGGGCTATCTTCCGCGGCTTGTCCGCAGCGTGGTCTTCCTTCTGATTCTTGCTCTCGGGGTTATCATCAGCACGCTGCTGGCAAGCCTTGTCACCTACGGCCAGCACGGGTTGCTCATCCGGGTGCTGGCGCAGTGCCTGGCCGCGTTCGCCAGTGTGGGCCTGTACTACCTGGGCTTCCGGGCCCTGACCCCGCGCGCCGTGCGTCCACGCGCGCTGATTCCAGGCGCGGTTGCAGGCGGCTTGTTCTGGACCGCGCTGCAGGTCTTCGGGGCCTACCTGGTGCATCACGATTTGCGCAGCGACTCGGTTTACGGCATCTTCGCCACCGTGCTCGGCCTGGTGGCCTGGATCTACCTCGCCGCGCAGGCAGCCGTCTACGCCGCCGA
>DATMMA010000194.1:0-2334 GCA_035570295.1 Streptosporangiaceae bacterium | reverse complement strand
GACACGGGTCCTGGCTATTCCTGTGTGGCAGTTCCTTTGCGCCGGCCGTGGCACGCACAATCACGGCGCCCCCTGTTTGGGACGGGGCTGGGGGGTAGCTGCGCACGGGTGGCGCCGTCGGCGCCAGCGTGCGGCACCTGGTAGGCCGCCGATCGTGAGGATGGACATGCCAACGAGCCGTGCCGCAGTCGTGGTGAACCCGACGAAGCTGGATGACGGCGAGGCATGCCGCAAGTCTGTCCGCCAGGCCATGGACGATCGCGGCTGGGACGAGCCGTTCTGGCTGGAGACGACACAGGAGGATCCCGGCCGGGGCCAGGCTGAGTCGGCGGTGTCCGCCGGAGTCGACCTCGTGCTCGCCTGCGGCGGCGACGGGACGGTCACCGCGTGCGCTGAGGGCGTCACCGATACCGGGGTACCGCTGGCGATCATTCCGTTGGGAACGGGCAACCTGCTCGCCCGCAATATCGGCCTGCCGACGGGCTTGGACGAGGCGCTCGCGGTCGCGCTCGGCGGCGTGCAACAGCCGATTGACGCGGGCCGGGTGAACGGGACACTGTTCGTCGTAATGGCGGGCTTGGGCCTGGATGCCCGGATGCTGATCGATGCCAGCGAGCCGCTCAAGAAGCGGATGGGCTGGCTCGCCTACGCGATCTCGGCGGCTCGTCACCTGAGAGACCGGCCAATGCGGGTGACCGTCAGTGCCGATGGCGCCCGGCGCCGCCGGATGCGGGCGAACACGCTGATCGTCGGCAACGTGGGCTGGCTGCGCGGCGGGCTCCCGCTGCTGCCGGATGCCCGGCCTGATGACGGCATGCTGGATGCCGTCGTACTGATCGCCCGCGGCCTGCCAGGGTGGCTAGCGGTGGCCGCGGACGTCCTGCTGCGACGACCGGCTCGCGGCGGAATCTACCGCGTTCAGTTCACCGAACTTCAGGTGACGCTGGACCAGGAGCAGCCGTGGGAACTAGACGGCGAGGTCATGGGATCGACCCGTCAACTCTCGGTCGTGGCCCAGCCGGGCGGTCTGCTGCTGCGAATGCCGCAAGAGTCGGCCTGACGCCGTGTGCGCCACTAAGGCCTTCGCGGCGGCGGCCCAGGACACAGGGCCCAATGGTGGCGCATCAGCCGTACCATCCTGGACGGTCAACGGAGCTCATGACTAGCCAACCTCGGGACGGCGCTCACCGATCGGCGCGGCTCTCCGGGCCGGTTGCGGAAGTCGACGCGAGCCCAGAGGGCCCGAGTGCCGGCGCGTTCTTCGACCTGGACGGGACGCTGGTCGCCGGGTATACAGCTGCGGCCCAGACGAGGGACCGGGTGCGTCGCCGTGATCTCCGTATGGCCGAGTTTCTGACGATCGTGCAGCTCGCAGTACAGTTCCGGCTCGGAAGGCGCACATTCGAGACTCTGATAGAAGGCAGTGCCCGGACCATCAAGGGGCGACTGGCGCGGGATGTCGACGAGATGGGAGAGCGCATCTTCCAGCAGTCCGTGGCGGACCTGATCTACCCGGAAATGCGCGAACTGGTCCGGGCCCATCAGCGCCGCGGCCACACCGTGGTGCTGAGTTCATCCGCCCTGACCAACCAGGTAGCGCCAGTGGCGCACTACCTTGGCATCGAGCACATCGTGTGCAACCGACTCGTGGCCGACGATCAGGGAATGGTGACCGGCGAAATCGAGCAGCCCGTGGTCTGGGGCCCCACCAAGGCGAGCGGCGTGCAGGAGTTCGCGGCCGGTCATCAGGTTGACCTGGGGTTGAGTTACTTCTACGCCGATGGCGACGAAGACCTCAGTCTTATGTACCTGGTCGGCCATCCGCGGCCGACCAACCCGGGACCCATGCTGACCAAGGTCGCCGTCCGCCGGGGCTGGCCCATCATGCGGTTCAGCAGCCGGGGCAGCGGCGGCCTGTTCGGGGGAGCCCGCAGGCTGGCCAGCGTCAGCTCCCTCGGCCCGCTGGCCGCCGCGGCGCTGGGCGTCGGGCTACTGCGGCGCAACAAGCGCGCCGGGGTCAACTTCCTCACCAATTTCTGGCCGGGGACGGTCCTCGCGCTGAGCGGCGTCAAGCTGAACGTTACGGGCGCAGAGCACCTGACCGAGCGGCGGCCCGCGGTCTTCCTGTTCAACCTCCGCAGCAGCGTCGACGTGTTCCTCGTGGCCGCGCTGGTCAAGGACAACTGGACAGGGGTCGCCACCAAGGAGCTGCAGAGTAGCCGCGTGTTCGGCCGGCTCGGGAAGCTGCTCGACGTCGCGTTCGTCGACCGCGAGGATCCGGGGACGCTCGCCGCCGCACTTAAGCCTCTCGAGGCAGCCGCACGCAGGGGACTG
>DATMMA010000193.1:0-25083 GCA_035570295.1 Streptosporangiaceae bacterium | reverse complement strand
CTGCCACCGGATGGTCACTGCGCGGTATCCGGCCGGATTAATGTGCCTGGCCGTGCCGCGCGACGGGTACCAGGCGACAAAAGCGTCGGCCCGCAGCAATGAGCCGCCGCCTCGACGCGGCTTGATGACCGTGTTGAGGTCGGCTTCGAAGATCCCGCCCGGCAGGTGTTCGGCCGTGAAGTCGGCGAACTGCGACGTCACCGTGCCAGACAGGGTGCCCTGCCCGTACGCGTCGGACATTGTCCCGGCCGGATGGTGGGCGAGCAGGAAGCCGTAGGTCGCGCTCATCGACTGGCTGACCCGGTACAGGGCCTTGAGATCGACGAAGTCGGACAGGATCGCCGGTCGTGTCGGGCTCAGGCCCGCGGGAAGCCGGGCCGGCCAGGTCAGCTTCCGGGCGCCGGCCGGCAGTCGGAGCCTGGCCAGCAGCTTACGGGCATACGCGGTCGCGAACGCGCGCGAGTCCGCAGGCGCGACAGGATGTGTCCGGGCCAGCGCGAGCCCCGGCGGCTTGCCGTGCCCGTCCGGCGCCGTGCCGCAGGCTGTCGCCAGCATCGCCGCGCTGGCGATCGAAGCTGCCACCGCTGCTAACCACAGACCGGACCGCCGCTGTGCTGTCCGTGATGGGCGCATACCGTGCTCCTTGAAGTCCGCGTCTGCCGCCACTGGGCGCTCTGCCGTCGCAGCTTGGACGCTGCATGCCGGTGCGTGGTTCCAGCGCCCCTGGCACGACGTCTGTGCTGAGCTGATCGCGGCAGTTACGATTCATCCCTAGCGAGGGACTGTGGCCAGCTGGGCCGCGGCCGGCCGGCGATGACCGGTCTCATGCAGCGTGAAGGGGTCGGCGTATGCGCATCGGGATGGCTCTGAACTACGCGGGCGGCTTCAAGGAGACGGCGGCTGAGCTCGCCGACTTCGAGAAGGCCGGTCTCGACATCGTCTTCGTGCCCGAGGCCTACAGCTATGACGCGGTGAGCCAGCTCGGCTATCTGGCCGCGGTGACCGAGCGGGTCGAGCTCGCATCGGGCATCATGCAGCTGTACTCGCGGACGCCGACCCTGACCGCGATGACCGCGGCCGGCATCGATTTCGTGTCAGGCGGCAGGTTCTCGCTGGGCATCGGAGCGTCCGGGCCCCAGGTGATCGAAGGCTGGCACGGTGTGCCTTATGACGCCCCGCTGGCCCGCACCAGGGAGACCATCGAGATCTGCCGCGCGGTATGGCGCCGGGAACGGCTTGTCTACAACGGCACGCATTACCAGATTCCGCTGCCAGAAGGCCGGGGCACCGGCCTTGGCAAGCCGCTGAAGCTGATCAACCACCCGGTCCGGGACCGTATCCCGATCATCCTGGCCGCACTGGGCCCGAAGAACGTGGAGATGGCCGCCGAGCTTGCCGAGGGCTGGGAGCCGATCTTCTACTACCCGGAGAAGGCCAAGGAAGTCTGGGGCGCCTCGCTGGCGGCAGGCACCGCCAAGCGCGATCCCTCGCTGCCGCCGCTGGACGTATTCGCGCAGACCGCGCTGGCGATCGGCGACGACGTCAAAGGCCTGATCGACCTGATCCGCCCGGTTCAGGCGCTGTATATCGGCGGGATGGGCGCCCGCACTAAGAACTTCTATAACAACCTGGCCGTCAGGTACGGATACGGCAAGGAAGCGGCCGCGATCCAGGACGCGTACCTGGCCGGCCGCAAGGATGAGGCGGCCGGGCTGATCCCGCAGGAACTGCTCGAGCACGTGTCGCTGATCGGGCCGAAGTCGTTCGTGGCCGAGCGGGTCGCCGCGATGCGGGAATCAGGCGTAACTACGCTGAACGTGGCTCCGATGGCCGGCACGCACGCCGAGCGGGTAGCGCTGATCGAGCAGATCAAGGAGATGGCCGGGTAGCGCCGCGGCGCGGCTGCCGGCCCGCAGCGTCGTCGCGCCTGAGAGTTGCTGACCAGCGTTGCTTATGACACAGGCGCGGTTTTGGCTGCCATACGGCGGGCAAACCCGCTCGTAATGAGCGAGAGCGGAGCATGATGCAACGAGGCCGACGGCGTAATTCAGGCGATGGTCCGGCAGTGCTTGTCGTCGGCGGCGGTTTCGCCGGGATCTCGGCGCTGCAGGTACTGGCACGATCCAATGCGCGGGTGACGCTGGTGGACCGGAATGTGTACAGCACATTCCAGCCGCTGCTGTACCAGGTAGCCACGGCCGGGCTGACGTCGGCGGACGTTGCCTACCCGCTGTGGTCGGCCACTGGCCGGCGCGGTGCCCGCTTCAGAAAGGCCGAACTTGTCGGGCTTGACCTGAACCGGCGGGTCGGGGTGCTGGACTCCGGGGAAGAGCTCGGCTACGACTACCTGATCATCGCTACCGGAGTCAGCGCCGCGTTCTTCGGCGTGACCGGCGCCGCCGAGCACAGCCAGAGCCTGTACACCCGCCGGGACGCGATCACTTTGCGCAATCAGCTGATGGATGCCCTGGAAGCCCGGAATGAGGGCCGGACCGATCCCGAACTCGATGTGACGATCGTCGGCGGCGGCGCGACCGGCGTCGAGCTGGCGGGCACGCTTGCCGAGCTGCGGAACGTCGCGTTGCCTGCGGTGTTTCCTGAAATCGATCGCTCGATGTTCCGGGTCCGGCTGATCGAGATGGGCCCGGCGCTGCTCGCGCCCTATCACGACCAGCTCCGCCGCTATACCCGCCAGCAGCTGGTGGACCGGGGCGTCGAGGTCCTGCTCAATACGGCGATCAAGGAAGTTCGGCCCGGGTCGGTGGTGCTGGCCGATGGCAGCCAGCATCGCAGTGACATCACCGTCTGGGCGGCCGGAGTCTCCGGGCCCGGGGCGGCCTGGACGTCCGGGCTGCCGCGTGGCAAGGGCGGCCGGATCCAGGTCGGCGCCGACCTTCAGGTAACGGGGCAGGAGCGGGTGTTCGCCACTGGCGATGTGGCCATCTGCGAGGAGGAGCCGATCGCGCAGCTTGCCCAGCCGGCCATTCAGGAGGGCAGGCATGCGGCGGAGCAGGTAACCCGGCGGATGGCTGGACAGCCGACAAGACCATTCCGCTATCACGACAAGGGCACGATGGCGACTATCGGCCGCCGGTCGGCCGTGGTGGAGCTGCGCGGCGGACTGCAACTACGCGGCACGATCGCGTGGTTTGCCTGGCTTGGGCTGCACCTGATCTACCTGCTCGGCAACCGGAATCGCGTGGTCACGCTCGTGAACCTGACCTGGCGTTACCTGAGCTGGAGCCGTGGCGGGGGCGTGATCCTCGGCGATGACGTGCCGGACAGGTGTTAGCGCGGCGCCGCGACCTGCCCGGTCAGTATTGTTAGCCGGCATGGCCGACATCCACGCAGCCCGCCGTGCCCGCGCCCAGCAGAAGATCGCCGAGTCTGGTGCTGACGCCGCGCTGATCACCAGCAAGCCCAATGTCCGCTACCTCTCTGGCCTGGCCAGCTCTAACGCGGCGATGTTGCTGCCTGCTAGCGGACCCGGCGTGCTGGCTACCGACTCCCGGTATGCCGAGGCTGCCGAGCGCCTGTGCCCGGACCTTGAGATCGTGACCGAGCGCCAGGTCGAGCCTGCGCTCGCCATGCTGGCAGCCCAGCTGGGCTGCGGCACGCTCGGCTTTGAAGCACAGGAGATGACCGTCGAGCGGCATTCCGCGCTAGCCGGCCTGCCGCACGGCCCAGGGCTCCTGGTGCCGCTGGGTTACCTTGTCGAGAGCCTCCGGATGATCAAGGATGACGCTGAGATCGAGCTGCTCGCCAGTGCATGCGCGATTACGGCTGAGGCATTCGCCTCGGTGCTGCCCGACGTGAGGCCGGACCGCACCGAGCGCGACCTGGCGGTATTGCTGGAACGCGCGATGATTGACCTCGGAGCCGACGGCGTGGCATTTGACACGATCGTGGCCAGCGGCCCGAACGGTGCGATTCCGCACCACTCGCCGGGGGACAGGGCGTTCCGGCCCGGAGACTTGATCACCATCGACTGTGGTGCTCAGGTCGGTGGCTACCACGCGGACATGACCAGGACGGTGGCGCTCGGGGAGCCTGCGGCCTGGCTGCGGGAGATCTACGACCTGGTGGCAGCGGCGCAGCTAGCTGGCGTCCGGGCGGCAGTGCCGGGCGCCGATGTCGGCGCGGTGGACGCCAGCGCGCGGGATCTGATTGCCGAGGCCGGCCACGGCGACCATTTCGGCCACGGGCTTGGCCACGGCGTCGGGCTTGAGGTGCATGAAGCACCGCTAATGGGACCCGGCCGGACAGGTAAACTCATAGACCGGGTTCCCGTCACCGTCGAGCCAGGAATCTACCTGCCGGGCAGGGGCGGCGTCAGGATCGAGGACACCCTCGTGGTCCGCTCCGCCGCAGGCCTGGCAGCGAATGAGGCGGCGGGAGCAGCGGAAGTACTTACCACGACCACCAAGGAACTGCTGGTGCTCTGACCAGGCACCAGGTTCCGGACGCATGCGGGAGACACACAGACGTGGCCACCACCAACGACCTGAAGAATGGCATGACGCTCAGCATCGACGGCGCGCTCTGGAGCGTGGTGGACTTTCAGCACGTCAAACCGGGCAAGGGTGGCGCATTCGTGCGCACCAAGCTGAAGAACGTGCTGTCCGGCAAAGTCGTGGACAAGACGTTCAACGCCGGGGTGCGGGTAGAGGTCGCCAATGTCGACAAGCGCGAGATGCAGTACCTCTACCGCGAGGGCGACGACTTCGTGTTCATGGACACCACTGACTACGACCAGCCGCACATCCCGGCTACCGTCGTGGGCGACGCCGCGAACTACTTGCTGGAAGAGCAGACCGCCACGATTGCATTCAACGACGGCACACCGCTGTACGTCGAGCTGCCCGCGGCCGTCGAGCTGACGGTCCAGCACACTGACCCTGGCCTGCAGGGCGACCGGTCCACCGGCGGGACGAAGCCGGCCACGCTGGAGACGGGCGCGCAGATCCAGGTGCCGCTGTTCATCACGACGGGTGAGAAAATCCGGGTCGACACCCGCTCTGGCGAGTACCTCGGCCGGGCCTGAGCCGGCCAGGTGAGTCCATACCGAGTCGGCTGCGACAGTGGCAGCGCGCAGTAAGGCCCGCAAGCGGGCACTTGACGTCTTGTTCGAGGCTGAGATCAGGGGCGAGCCGGTGCTCGACCTGCTGGCTATCCGCACCCAGGAGGCCAGCCCGCCGGTGCCTGCCTATGCTGCTGAGCTGGTCCGCGGTGTTCAGGAGCACGGACAGCAAATCGACCAGCTTCTGGCGGAGTACGCACAGGGCTGGACGCTGGACCGGATGCCGGCGGTCGATCGCAACATCCTGCGGATCGGCCTGCAGGAACTTCTCTGGAACGACGATGTTCCCGACGCGGTCGCCATCAGCGAGGCGGTCACGCTGGCTGGCGAGTTGTCTACCGACGATTCAGCTGCGTTCGTCAACGGCCTGCTTGCGCGGCTGCTTCAGCTGAAGCCCACGCTGTTGCAATAGCTGCCGGCCACTGTTATCCGGGTGACACAGCTATCCGGGTGACACGGCTTTCTTGGTAACGGCAGGGTCGCCGTAGCCCTCGGCGGCCCGCTCGGGCTGTCGGTACCAGGCGCTACAGTCGGGTCAGCGGCCGCGTCACGGCGCGGGCGGGCGAATGGCTGGCAGGTGAGCACATGGGCAGGCAGGCGCCGTCGCGGGTGACCGGCCCCCCCGGTGACGACACCGGCTGCCACATCCTCCATGTGGACATGGACGCCTTCTACGCCAGCGTCGAAGTCCGGGACCGTCCTGAGCTGGCCGGGCAGCCGGTAATCGTCGGCGGCCTGTCCGGTCGCAGCGTCGTACTCTCAGCCACCTATGAAGCGCGTTCGTTCGGTGTGCGCTCGGCCATGCCCATGTCCCGGGCCCGCAGGCTGTGCCCGCACGCCGTCGTGATCCCGCCCAGCCATGGCCTCTACGGCGCCGTGTCCAAAGAAGTGATGGCGATCTTCCGGGGGGTGACCCCGCTGGTCCAGCCGCTGTCGCTGGACGAGGCGTTCCTTGACGTGTCCGGGGCGATCCGGCTGCTCGGCCCGCCGGCCCGAATCGGCGAGCTGATCCGGCGCGAGGTGGCGCAGCAGCAGCAGATCACCTGCTCGGTCGGTGTCGCGGCGACGAAGTTCCTGGCCAAGCTGGCATCGGTGCACTGCAAGCCCGACGGGCTGCTGGTCATCCCCGCGGATCGTGCGCTGGAGTTCCTGCATCCGCTGCCTATCTCGGCGCTGTGGGGCGTGGGGGAGAAGACCAGCCAGACACTCACCCGGCTGGGCTTGCGGACGGTTGGCGACATCGCAGTCACGCCGCTCCCGGCGCTCGAACACGATATCGGAAAGGCCGCGGCAGCTCACCTGCACGCACTGGCTTGCGGCAAGGACGACCGAGCGGTCGAGTCCGCGGTCCGGGAGAAGAGCGTGGGCAGCGAGGAGACCTTCGAGGTTGACGTGAGCGACGCTGCCATTGTCCGGCGTGAGCTGCTCCGATTGTCCCGCCGGACTGCGCGGTCGCTGCGCTCGTCTGGATATGCGGCAAGGACGGTCGTCGTCAAGCTTCGCAAGGCGGACTTCACGACCATCACTCGGTCCAGGACGCTGCCCGAGCCGACCAGCGAGACACAGCGCATCTACGCCACGGCGTGCGCGCTCTATGCGGCCTCCGGGCTGAGCGGCCAGGCAAGACTGCGCCTGGTCGGAGTGCGGGCCAGCGGTCTGGTGCCAGCCGCAGCCGCCACCACTCAGCTCGCGCTTGGTGAGCGCGGCACGTCCTGGCACGATGCGGAATCTGCGCTGGACAAGATCACCGGGCGCTTCGGCCCGGATGCGGTCCGTCCGGCCACCCTGGTCGATCGGGTGCGTCCCGGCCCGGCGCCGGGCGGGCCAGCGGCCGGTGCCGGTGAACCGGGGAAGTAGCGAGGCGCGTAGTCATGATGTACCGGGCCGGCGCCTGTGGCCGTGTACCCTTCCACAGTGCGGCCCAGCGCTCGTATTCTGGACGTAAGGGCAAGGCCACAGCACAGTTAGCGATGGCCTGGTTGATGGGAGGCACAGTGCCGCTCTCTGAGCACGAGCAGCGTCAGCTCGAGCAGATTGAGCAGGCGCTCTATAGCGAGCATCCGCGGCTTGCTCGGGCAATGCGGGCGAAAGATCCGAAAGTTCACTACCGACGCCGGGTCGTCCAGGCCGCGGTGGGATTCCTGCTGGGCGTCGGGATGGTGGTGGCGGGGATCTTCCTGAAGTACGACTGGCTCGTGGCGGCAGGCGTCGCGGTTCTGCTGCTCAGCGGCATTATGGCCGTTGTCAGCTACCGGCGGATGTCGGGCATGCTGACGGAGCGCAGGCGGCGCCGGGATCGTAAAGCCGCGGCGAAGGCGGCCGCGAACAGCGGCCTGATGGAGCGTCTTGAGGAGCGCTGGCGGCGGCGCCAGGAGGGCAACAACCGGTAGCCGGCAGGCCGGGCCCGCGACGCACGGCCGGGCCCGGGGCGCGTGGCAGCCGTCGACTCACCGTAATACGTTCGGCATGCCCGCTTTATCCTGCTCGCCGCGTTCTGCGCAGCTGGCGCTGGAGAGTCGGCCATGACGAGTCCAGCCAGCCGAGCATTTCGCTGGCGCGCTGGACCAGGTGCCTCGCAGCCAGCAAAGTGGAGGCAGGGAGAAGCCGGGCGCGCAACCGCTGCTGCCGCGGCACTGAGGCGGCGACAGCCCGTCGCACGGTGACTACGGCGGGCTTAAGACCAGCGCCCGGATCCGGCAGCCGTGCATACCTGGCGCGCTCCTCCGCCGCTGCGAGCCTGCTGACTGCCTTCGTCGCCGTCTCGTCCAGGCGGGCCTGTCTCGTCACCCGTCTGGCCACGGCGCGCGGTGTCTCGCCCGGAGCGCCGCCGAGGCCGTAGTCTGCCAGGTCATCGGTCAGTTCCCGCCACGCAGCATCGGCGATCGCCGCGTCACCAGACGCGCTCAGCCAGCGGCGGCGCCTGGTCAGCAGCCGGGTCAGCGCCGGCCAGGCGATGAGCAGGAACAACGCGGCCGGTATGGCAATTGCGAGCCAGAGCCTTGAGCTGGCGCGCTTGTGCGCGCTAGCCGCGCCGGATCCGGCGATGCCCACGTCGCGACCGAGATTACGCAAGTGGTTCCCGGACACCCCTGGCTGTCCGGCGGAGCCTTTCGGGAGGCCTTGGTGGGTGTTGTCCCCTTTCGAGCCGGCACCCCCGGAGTTGCCGCCCGCGTACACCGGTTGCACGGCCGTGCCCGGACCGTTGGAGCCGCTGGGCGTTGGCTCGAAGCGCAGCCAGCCGTACCCGTAGAAGTAAAGCTCCGGCCAGGCATGTGCGTCTGCAGTCGTTACGTCCCAGGTCTTTCCGGGCCCTGGGGAGCCGCCGGTATAGCCGATGGCGATCCGCGCAGGAATCCCGAGCACTCTGGCGAGGATCGCGAATGCCTGCGCGAACTGTACGCAAAAGCCGCGGTGGACTGTCTTGAGGAACGGCAGCAGCCAGTTCGTCTGGGGCAGGTCCGGCTTCAGGCTGTAGCTGAAGGCGGCGGACTGGAACCACTTCTCCAGATCCTGCGCTTCCTGCAGCGGGCTTACAGCGCCATGTGTGTGCGCGATAGCGATGGCGTCCAGCTGCGTGAGATCGGGCCCGTTGTAGCTGCCGTACTGGGACGCGACGTCGTTTGGCACTTGCGCGTTGATGAACTCGCTAGCCTTCGGGTTGACCTCATCGCTCTGCACCGTGTAGTGCAGGTTAGTCATCGCCATACCGGGGTTGAACACCATGAGAGTTCCGGCTGTCTCACGCCAGCCGGGTTCGCCGACGTCGAGCTGGTAAGGGGCGTACGGCATCGGCAGGACGGCGTAGCCGGTGTCGTTCTTGCTGATGGTGATCGTTGTCGTAACCTTGCTGACCGTCGTCGTTAGCTCTACGCCTGGCACCCCTACGCCTGGCACCGTCGCCGGCAGCTTCGCCCCGTTCACGGTCCGGTAATTCTGGTATGAGGGCGGCAGCCAGGCATTCTTCCGGGCGCTGTAATTAACCGCGTACACCTGGAAGTACTGCTGACTGGGGTCTTTGGCCGTGGTCGTGTACGACAGCACTGGCTGCGGTTTGCCCTCGAGCACGTGGCGGAGGTTCAACAGCGGCGAAAGGCCCGCAGTACCGCCGACGCCACTGTGACCGATGCCGTCAGCGGACGTGGCGAACACGTCCCGGACGCGCATGGTAGGAAGGATGACCGGGATCACGATTGCCAGGCAAACGGCCGCCAGGCCGATCCGCCGGCCGGATGCGCTCAGCTCCCTGGTGTCCGGTCCGGACCCGCTCTCGTCGGCCAACTGGACGTGCCGGAAAGTCACGAGCCGGCCCCACATTCGCAGCCGCTCTCGGCCGTCGGCCGACAGCAAAGCCAGGTAACTTGCCAGGCTGGCCGCGAACACGATCACCTGCGGTGTGCCGAAGACCTTCAGGTTGCTGGCAACAGGCACGCTGAACAGCAGCAGCAACGGCAATCCGGCGACGGCCGGCCGTCGTAGCCGGACAGCCAGAATGTCTACCGCGATGGCCACGGCTCCGATGCCGGCCGCTGTTACCAGGCTGACTCCCGGCCGGTCCTCCACCGGGGGCCTGAACTGGAACTCAGCGAACGCGGCCTGCCAGAGCCGGCCAAGGGCATGAATGGAGTTGTCGCTCGGAATGACGTAGCCGGGGGAAGACGCGTGCGCGAACGTCACATTGAGGTAGAGCAGTAGCGCGGCAACGTAGCTGGCCAGAACGGCGAATCCGCGAAACGGGCGGGCGCCAGTTGCGCTCAGCGCGGTGATGACAAGAATCACCAGCGCGGCGCTGCGGTCTGGCCAGCCAGGCCTGGTGAGCAGCGGGACGAGCGCGATCAGGACCAGGAATGTGGCAACTACCGCGGCAGGCAACTTCGGCAGTCTGGTCAGTGCTCCGGTAGCCACGACGATGGCAATGGCGCCGACGCCAGTCGCGATCCATCCGCCAGTCTGGATAACCGAGCTCATCGAGAGCGAGGCCACCATCACGGCTACTGCCGCCGTGATGGCGATGCGGCTCATGCGGGTGACCCTTCGGGCCGGCCCGCCGCGGCGACGAGCATCTCGGCTGCCCTTGGCAGTCGTTGCCAGGCAACAGCGAGCGGTGTACTGGCGTTGATGGTCGTGACGTGCCAGCCCGCGCTACGCAGTACTGCGGCGGCCGCGATGCTCTCAGCGGCCACCGCGGTGCGGCCCGCTGGGCCACGGGTAGGTGCGGCGGTCTGGTCGGCGGGGACTTGCCGCGGGATCGGGCCCGGGACGGTGTTGTCAACGATCGGGCTGCCGGTGGTTGGGCTCTCGATGGTCGGGCTGCCGGTGGCTGGCGCGCTGCTGACAGCCCGTCGGTCGCCGGTAGCTGTGCCATCTGGTGCGCTCATGCTTCCCGCCGCTGTACCGCCCGTCGAGCCGCCGTCCCGCATGGCCTGCTGGCTATCTGCCCGGACGGCCGCGTCCGCCCAGCTTGATACCTCGAGCAGGAGGGCGATCCCCTGGCTGCCGTCCGCCCGGCAGGCGGCCAGCTGCTGAGCCTCTGTGACTGACAGCCTGCCCATCACCGCGATGATCACCCCCGCGCCGGAAGCCCTCAGCTCTTTGAGTGACTGGGTCAGACTGCTCTTGGCTGAGGGCCTGATGACGGCCAGCGAATCCAGCACCCTGTCCTCGAAGTACGGCACGCTCCGGATCACCTCACTGTTGGAGATGAACTGCCCTGTCAGGCCCTCCTGCGCGATATGCACGCCAACGGACGCTGCTGCGCTGACGGCCACCTCGAAGGAGGACGCCGCTCCGCTGCCCGCGTGCGCGAGGGACCGGCTATCCAGGAAGACGGTCGCCTTGTTCCGCCAGCGCTGCTCTTCCCGGCGCACCATGAGCTCGCCGTACCGGGCCGTGGATCGCCAGTGCACGCGCCGGAATTCATCGCCGTCCCGGTACGCGCGCGGGATGACATCGTCTTCGCCGGCCGTGGACGTCAGCCGCGCTCGTCCGTTGCCCTCGCCGGCCCACGACCGGCTGATCACTGTCCTCGCTAGCGGCACCACTCGCGGCGTCACGACGAACATCGTCCGGCCGGACAGCGACCGGGTCAGCTCGACTAGTCCGAACGAGTCTGCAACGCGCAACTGCAACGGGCCGATCTCGAACTTTCCCCGTAGGTCTGACCGGAGCGGGTAGGTCAGCTCTCGTGCGCCGCCGCGCTCGATCTTGTCCAGCACGTACCTGGGCCGGGAACCAAGCGCGTACGGCACGGTGTCCTCGGCCATCAGCAGCCCGGTCGGCACTCGTGAAACGTTTTCCAGCCGCAACGTCACGGTGGCGGTGTGCCCGGCCGGGACCCTAGGCGGACTGACTGTCCGGCTGGTGGCCAGCCGGTACTGACCCCTGCGGGCAGCTGCACCTGCGAGCAGCGGGAGCGCGAGCAGCGCGATCCCCACGCAGAACAGTCCGCGCTCGCCGAGCAGGTAGCCCGCTATAGCGGATGCCACCCCGGCGGCAAGGAAAGACGTCCCCCGGGTTGTCATCCCAGCGAGCAGCGAGGTCCGCATCTTCGTTGTCCTTCCGGCTGCTCTTGCGCGAGATTGTACGCGTCTAGCGGCTCGGTAGCGGGAGCCGCTGAACGATGCCGGACAGGACCTGGTCTGGCATCTCCCGCCCGACCATGGCCTCGGCGCTGGGCAGCAGTCGATGCGCGAGTACCGGCACCGCAAGAGACTGAACGTCGTCAGGGATGACGAAGTCTCGCCCGTCGAGCGCGGCATGGGCGCGGCTGGCCCGCAGCAGGTGCAGGGCGGCACGCGGTGACGCGCCGAGCCGCAGTTCTGCGGACACCCTGGTCGCGTTGACCAGGTCGATGATGTACTGCCGGATCGAAACTGACACGTGAACGTCACGCACAGCGGCGACCAGTGCTCGCACGTCGCTCGCGTGTGCGACCGGCTTGAGTTCCTCGAGAGGCGAGCCCCCGCCATGCGAGTCCAGCATGGCAAGTTCGGAAGCACGGTCCGGATAGCCGATCGAGATCCTGCTCATGAACCTGTCGCGCTGCGCTTCAGGCAGCGGGTAGGTGCCTTCCATCTCCACCGGGTTCTGCGTCGCGATCACCATGAACGGCGACTCAAGCAGGTAGGTGCTGCCATCGACGGTGACCTGGCGCTCCTCCATCGACTCCAGCATTGCTGACTGCGTCTTCGGTGACGCCCTGTTGATCTCGTCGCCGAGCACGATATTGGCGAAGATAGGGCCTGGCTTGAACTCGAACTCACGCAGTTCCTGGTTGTAGGCGTTGACGCCGGTGATATCACTCGGCAGCAGATCCGGGGTGAACTGCACTCGCCGCACAGAGCAGTCAATGGACCTGGCGAGTGCTTTGGCAAGCTGAGTTTTGCCAACACCAGGCACGTCCTCGATGAGTATGTGCCCTTCGGCGAGAAGCACGGTTAGGGCGAGGCGGATCGCGCCTGGCTTGCCAGAGATGACCGTTTGCACGGCATTGCTGACCTGTCTGGCTACGTCCACGAGTTCATCCAGCGATCGCTCAGCCTGCTGGCCGGTCTCCGTGACCACGCGCCCTCCTGGCGGCTATTCCCTATTAACTGCTCTCACTGCTCACCAGCCACTTCAGCGCTAACATTCCACATCAACGCTGACGCGGCGAGATCAGCCCATGCGATCAGACAGTACGTCCTTATATGGGTCGCGGGCGATCCCCTCCCCGTATCGGGCGCGTAACACTGCGATGACTATTCCCCGCGATCGGTTGGATCGCACTCGGCCACAGTCTGCCTGACGCCCATTTTGCAGCCGAGCATGGGCCTGTCCCGCCCTCCACTCCATCCCACCTCCCTGACCTGGTAACTCCTGCAGTGAGTACCAGGTTCAAGGGCTTGCCAAGATTGACGGTGGGGAAGAGTGGAGTACAGTGGTGAGCCGTGGGGCGAGAATGGCGTCCAGTGGGCGTGATGTGGATGGCCTGGGGAGGTGAGGCGGGTGTTTCTCGGCACCCACACGCCTCGGCTCGACGAGAAGGGTCGCCTGATCCTGCCCGCCAAGTACCGCGAAGAGCTGTCTGCCGGGCTGGTGCTGACCAAAGGCCAGGAACGGTGCTTGTACGTGTTCCCGGTGACCGAGTTCGAGCGGATCACCGGGGCATTGCGGACGGCGCCGGTGACAGCGAAGGCCGTCAGGGATTACAGCCGGGTGTTCTTCGCCAGCGCATCGGACGAGGAACTCGACCGGCAAGGCCGGATCACCATCCCGCCCAGCCTGCGGGACTACGCCGGCCTGCAGCGCGACTGCGTGGTGATCGGGGCGAACACGCGGCTGGAAATCTGGGATGCCGCTGCGTGGACGACCTACCTGGAGCAGCAAGAGGACGCGTTCGCTGACGCATCAGAGGAGGTTCTGCCAGGAGTTCTGTAACGGCGCTGGATGCCCGGCGAGGTCTCCACCCGTGCTGGAGGGCTTAAGGCCCGGCTGACGTCACTTCCCCGGCGTCAGGCGGATACCAGACCCGTCAGTGCAGTGGCGCGGATGGGGACCTGGCCGGGCATCGCGGCAGGCGGGACAGGCAGGATCGCCGCGGCACGCGGCGAAGTAGCAGAAACGAGGGGGCGCGATGGCAACGGCTGCGGCCGCACACCTGCCGGTCATGCGTGACCGGGTCCTCGCGCTGCTCGCGCCTGCCCTCGATGCGCCTGGTGCCGTGCTGGTAGACGCGACTCTCGGCCGCGCCGGGCACGCGCGGGCACTGCTGGCAGCGCACCCCGGGCTCAGCCTCATCGGCATCGACGCCGACGCGACCGCGATCGAGGAATCGCGGCGGATCCTGACGGGTTACGGCGACCGGGTGACCCTGGTCCAGGCGGTCTACGACGAGCTACCGCAGATCCTGGCAGGAGCCGGTCACCGGGCCGCCCAAGGCATTCTGTTCGACCTCGGAGTCTCGTCGCCGCAGCTGGACAACCCGAGCCGGGGCTTTGCCTACTCGCAGGACGCGCCGCTCGACATGCGGATGAACCAGGCCAGCAAGCTGACCGCAGCCGACGTGCTGAACACCTACCCGGCCGATCGCCTGGCTCGGGTGCTGCGTGATTACGGTGAGGAGCGCTTCGCACGCCGTATCGCCGACGCTGTGGTAGCCGCGCGAGCGCGAGAACCGCTGACCAGCACCGCCAGGCTCGCCGACATCGTCAGGGAATCGATCCCGGCCCCAGCCCGGCGGACCGGCGGCAATCCCGCTAAACGCACCTTTCAGGCACTGCGGATCGAGGTCAACGACGAACTCGGGGCGCTGCGGCGGGCACTCCCGGCCGCCCTGGACGCGGTGGCTGTGGGCGGCCGGATAGTCACTCTCGCCTACCACTCACTTGAAGACCGGGCAGTAAAGCAGGAGCTGGCCAGCAGGACGGCAGATACCACGCCGCGAGGGTTGCCGGTCTCGCTGGAATCCGCCAGGCCGCACTTCCGGCTGCTTACCAGGGGCGCCGAGCGGCCGGCCGCGGAAGAGCTGGCGGCAAACCCGAGAGCGGCACCGGCCCGGCTCCGCGCAGCAGAGCGGGTCAGGGCGGCGGCATGACGCCGGCCTGTGAGCACAGCGCGGCTGCATTCCGGGCAGGGAGCCCGGAATGGCTGGGAGGGGCGGGCTAACCGGAATGGACACCACATCACAGGCACCGCCTCGGCTGCGTCCGGCGACGCGAGCCGGCTCACCGGAGCCGCGCCGTGCGCGGATACCCGCTGGCGGCCGGGCCCGCGCTGGTGGTCCGGGCACCCGTGGTCAGGACGCCCGTGGTCAGGACGCCCGTGGTCAGGACGCCCGTAGTCGTGTGTCCGGCGCCGGTGTTGACCGTGCTGCCAGTGGTCGTGCTGCCGGTGGTAGGGCTCGCGGCCGCGTGTCCGGCGCCAGTGGTGAGGGCGAACATGGTCGTGCTGGCGGTGACCGGCGTCGCGGTGGCCCCGGCGCCCGTGGTCAGGACGCCCGTGCTCAGGACGCCCACGCTCAGGACGCCCGTGGTCGAGTGGCCGGAGCTCGCGCTGACCGTGCAGGCGGTGACCGCGCGAGCCTTGACCGTCCTGCCGTTGACCGGGCTCGCAGCCGTGCGGCCGGCGCTCGCGGTGACCGTGCCGGCGGCGGGCGTGCTGGCAGTGGCGGGGCTGGCAGTGGCCGGACTACTGCGGGCATGCCCGGCACCGCTGGGGCCGGCGCCCCGTCGGGCACAGGAAGCCCGCCGGGCGGCTGGCGGCATCTGCGCGTCGTCGGGCAAACTGCCACGCAGCCGTCAGCCACTTCGCCGGGACCGTCCCGGACTGGAGTGCCCGGAACCGGCGCGCTCCCGGCGCGAGCCGCCCGCCTGCGCGGCCACGCGGCCACCGTGCCCCTGCGACGGATTCCGTTCGTTCTGCTCGTGCTGGCGCTGCTCGGCGGCGGACTTGTCTGCCTGCTCGTTGTCAACACCACGCTAGGTGCGAGCAGTTTCCGCATCAGCCAGTTGCAGAGCGACAATGCGAACCTGTCCCTGCAAGAGCAGACGCTGCTCGGTCAGATCGCGAAGGAGCGGTCGCCGCAAGGCGTCGAGGAGCGTGCTTATCAGCTCGGCATGCGGATGCCCGCAAGCAGCAACATCCTCGACCTGCGTAATCACCGCTACGCCCGAGTGCCTAGCCATGCTGGCGCACAAGGACAGGACAGCACCGCTGCTCGCCGGACCGCGCGCCACCACGCAGCGGCGCACCCAGGGCGAGACGCGCCCCGAGGATCCCATGCCGGCCGTGCCGCGCATCCGAAGCGGATTACGGCCAGCCCGCGCACTAGCGCAGGGTCGATCCGGTGACCGGAGCCGGGGGGCTCTCTGGTCCGCCCCAGCGACGCGGCCAGCCGGTTCCGGGCGGTTCGCGCGGCCCGGCAGCCGGACGGCGGTCCGCCCGGCAAGGCGACCAGGTCAGGCCCAGGAGCCGTCCGAGACCGGGACATGGCTCTCAGGGCGGTGCTGGCCTGGGTGGTCTGGGTGAGCCGTACCAGTACCACAGCGCGCGCGGCTTTGGTCCTGGCCCGGCCAGCGGTAGCCGGAAAGCGCGCAGCTCGGCTCGGCAGGGCAGCCTGAAGGGGCCGCTGCCCGCTGTGCTCCGCCGTGCCAGCCCGCGCCGCCGGCTCCGGATCAGCCTGCTGTGCATCGCGCTGGCGTTGTCGCTCTTTGCTGCCCGGCTGGTCCAGATCGAGGGCCTCGACTCGGCCTGGTACCGGAATGCATCGCAGAAGCAGCAGCTAAACACCATCCCGATCCCAGTCGTTCGCGGCAACATCACCAGCAGTGACGGCACGGAACTGGCGATGACGGTTCAGACCGACCAGGTCCTGGCCGATCCCATGCACATCCCGGTGGCATCGCGACCTGGCGTCGCGGCCAAGCTGGCCGGGCCGCTCAAGCTTCCGGCCGCGACGGTCCTCGGCATGCTGAACCATCCGTCCTCGCCGCAATACCAGGTGCTCGGCTCCGGAATTCCGATGGCCGTCTCGAACGAGATAAGCGGCCTCGGGCTGCCAGGCATTGATCTGAAGGCGACCTATAACACCGTCTATCCGAACGGTGACCTCGCCGCCAGCATCGTGGGCTTCACCAATCCGTCACCGTCGGGCGACGGCGGCCTGGCCGGCGAGGCCGGGCTCGAGCAGGAGTACAACTCGGTGCTGGCCGGCCGGGACGGTAGCGAGGAGGTCGAGGTCGGCGTCGACCACGAGCCGATCCCGCTGACCGAGGTGCGGCTATCACCTGGCGTGCCGGCCAAGAGCCTGCGGCTCACCATCCAGGCCGACATCCAGTGGAAGGCCGAGCAGATATGCCAACAGCGAGTGCTCCAGACCCATGCTAGGAATTGCTCCATCGTGGTGATGCAGCCCAGGACCGGAGCGATCCTGGCCATGGCGCAGTGGCCGACTTACAACCCGGCAGACGTCACGAACGTCAATGAGACAACGAACATCAGCGTCGCCAACGTGTTCGCGCCAGGCAGCACGCTCAAGCCGGTCACTGTGGCGGCCGCGCTGGAGGATGGCGGCCAGACGCCCATGAGCGCGTACACGATCCCCTACTCGATCACCATGGACGGCCTGTACAACTTCCACGACGCCGAGTACCACCCGACGGTCAGGTACACGATCGCCGGCATTCTCGCGCACTCAAGCAACGTCGGGATGGTGCAGGTCGCGCAGCACATCACGCCGCAGCAGCAATACCACTTCCTGAGCAGCTTCGGGCTGGGCTCGGTCAGCGGCGTCGGGCTGCCGGGGGAGAGCGCGGGGCTGATTCCCAGGCCCGGCTCGCCTGGCTACTACGGGGACAACCGGTACGAGTACGCCTTCGGGCAGGGCGTTGGCGTGACCGCGGTCCAGATGGCCAGCGTCTACGCCACCATCGCCAATAGCGGCGTCCGGGTGCAGCCGACGCTGGTGGCGGGCACCACTACCGCGTCCGGGCACTACGTGCCGTCGCCGAAGCCGCAGACAAGGCGGGTGATCAGCAAGACGACGTCGGCCGCGCTGATGAAAATGCTGCAGCAGGTGCCTGGGGTGGATGCCCAGGCAGGGCAGCCGTGGGGACTCATCAAGGGGTACGCCGTGGCCGCCAAGACGGGAACCGCGCAGGTTTCCAGCCCCGGCCTGAGCAAGTGCCTCTGCCAGTATGGTTCCAGCTATATCGGCATCGTTCCGGCCGACAACCCGCAACTGGTCGTCGCAGTGAACATCCAGGACCCGCGGGGGAAGTATTACGGTGACGAGGTCGCCGGGCCGGCCTTCTTCGACGTAGCCAAGTTCGCTCTGCAGACGATGAAGATCGCGCCGGACGATGCCAGGACGCCCTATATCCGGCTCACGGCACCGTGAGGGCGCGAGGGGAGGTAACCTCTGCCCGTGCCAGCGGCTTTTCGCCCAGATTATGTACCCGCGCTCCCGCTAGCCGGGCTCGCGGCGCTGCTCGGCCTGCGCCCGGCAGACCCGCTCCCGGACGACCGCGGCTCTGCCGGTGTCCTCACTGGCGTCACTCATGACTCCAGGGCCGTCCGGCCCGGTGACCTGTACGCCGCGCTGCCCGGCAGCACCGTGCACGGCGCGCAATTCTGCGCCGCGGCGGCCGAGGCGGGGGCAGTAGCAGTGTTCACCGACCCGGCCGGCCGCGCGTCAGCGATCGCCTCCGGCCTGCCAGTCTTCGTGGTCGCCGAGCCGCGGGCCAGGCTGGGCGAGGTCGCTGCCTGGATCTACGGCCATCCGTCGGACCGGCTGCTGCTGATCGGGGTTACCGGCACAGCCGGCAAGAGCACGACGAGCTACCTGCTTGAGGCCGGCCTGCGGGCAGCTGGCTACCGGACCGGCCTGATCGGGGGCGTGCAAACCCGGGTCGGTGAGGCTGCGCAGACCAGCACGCTGACCACGCCGGAGGCCACCGACCTCCAGGCGCTGCTTGCGGCGATGGCTGAGCGGCGGATCGGCGCGGTGGCGATGGAGGTCTCCAGTCATGCGCTGGCGCTCGGCCGGGTCGCTGGCACGCGCTACGACGTCGCCGTCTTCACCAACCTGTCGCAGGACCACCTGGACTTCCACGCCAGCATGGATGACTATTTCGCGACCAAGGCCGAGCTGTTCACACCGAAATACGCCAGAGCCGGCGTGGTGAATATTGACGACGCGCACGGGCGGGAGCTGGCCGCCGTGGCGGCGATCCCGGTCACCACCTTTTCGGCCGATGGACGGCGAGCCGCCGACTGGCGGGCGGTAGACGTCCGGTCCGGCGCGGACGGCTCTACCTTCCGGGTCATCGGGCCAGGGGGAGTGGAAGCCGACGCGGCTGTGACGCTGCCAGGTGAATTCAACGTGGCGAACGCGCTGGCGGCCATCGTGGCCCTGGTCGAGGCCGGGGCCGGGCTCGCTGATGCGGTCGCCGGGGTGGCCGCTAGTCCCGGCCCGCCGGGCAGGCTCGAGCGGGTCGACTGCGGCCAGGACTTCAGCGTGCTTGTTGACTATGCGCACAAGCCGGGCGCGGTCGAGGCGCTGCTGACTGTGATGCGCGGCGTCACCCAGGGCAACCTGGTGATCGTACTCGGCTGCGGCGGAGACAGGGACCGCGGCAAGCGCCGCCTAATGGGTGCCGCGGCGGCCAGGCTCGCCGACGTGGCAATCCTGACCAACGACAACCCGCGCTCGGAGGATCCCCTGGCCATCCTGGCCGAGATGCTGGCCGGAGCGATCGAGGTTCCGCAACGTGACCGTGCGCAGGTGGTGGTGCAACCCGACCGGGCGGCAGCGATCGGGTTTGCGGTGGCAGGCGCGGGCAAGGGCGACGTGGTGCTGATCGCAGGCAAAGGACACGAGCACGGGCAGTACGTAGCCGGAGCAGTGATCCCGTTCGACGACCGCGAGGTCGCTTCGGAGGCCCTCTTGCGCCGCCGGGCGAGCGAGGATGCGACGATTGCCGCCGGCCCGGGCGCAGCCGGCTGGCTCGATCCGCATGCCGACGGAACCGCCCCTATCGACCCGACCAGTCGCTTCCCGGAGGATGTGTGATTCCGCTGTCCGTCGCGCAGGTCGCCGAGGCCACCGGCGCGCGGCTAGCGGACGTGCCCGATCCAGGCGTTTTGGTGACCGGGCCGGTGGTGATCGACTCCCGGGAAGCCGCGCCAGGAAGCCTGTTTGTGGCACTGCCCGGCACCCGCACCGACGGGCACGAGTTCGCAGGGTCCGCGCTGGCTGCCGGTGCGGTGGCCGTGCTGGCCGCCCGGCCGGTGGGCGGCCCGGCGCTGATCGTGCCGGACGTCCAGGTGGCACTGGGCAAGCTGGCCAGGGCCGTCATCGATCGCGCGGCCGGGCTTACTGTCATCGGCATCACCGGATCGGCCGGCAAGACCACAACCAAGGATCTGGCGGCCCAGCTGATCGAGACGCTTGGTCCAACCGTGGCGCCGCGTGATTCGTATAACAACGAGATCGGCCACCCGCTCACTGTGCTGAAGATCACGGCGCAGACGCGGTACCTGATCGCCGAGCTATCTGCTCGCGGCCCCGGGCACATCACTGAGCTGTGCCGCATCTCGCCGCCCCGGCTCGGTGCAGTGCTGTGCGTCAACCACGCGCACGCCGGCGAGTTCGGCGGCCTGGACCGGACTGCTGAGGCCAAGGGCGAGCTACCCGCTGCGCTTCCGGCTGATGGCGTAGCCGTGCTGAACGCCGACGATCACCGGGTCATAGCGATGGCGGCGCGAACCAGGGCCAGGGTGGTGACATTCGGCAAGTCGGCCTCAGCGGACGTCCGGGCGGCGGAGGTCAGAACTGACGACCTCGGCCGCGCCAGATTCATCCTGGAAACGCCGGACGGCTCCGCCCCGGTGCGGCTGCAGCTGCACGGTGAGCATCACGTGTACAACGCGCTGGCCGCCGCCGCCCTGGCTGGCCAGCTTGGCATGCCGGCCGCCGATATCGCCGCCGGGCTGACGGCTGCGGTGGCCAGGAGCCGTTGGCGGATGGAAGTAACGCAGCTCAGCGATGGCGTCACGATCATCAACGATGCCTACAACGCCAACCCCGACACGGTCCGGGCGGCAATCAGGGCGCTGGCTACCATGGCCCGTGGCCGCGGCGGATTCGCCGTGCTCGGCCACATGACGGAGCTGGGCGACGACGCAGACCGGCTGCACGAGGAGATCGGAGCCGTCGCGGCGAGGGCCGGACTCGCCGGGCTGATCGTGGTCGGCGAACAGGCTGCCCCGATCCTGGCCGGAGCGAAGGCCGTGCCTGCCTGGGAAGGCGACCTGCTCTGGGTGCCAGACGGCCCGGCGGCCGTACAGGCGGTGCGGGACCGGGCACGGGCCGGCGATGTGGTGCTGGTTAAGGCGTCACATAGCATCGGCCTGGAGCGGGTGGCGCTGGCTCTGACCGGTGAGCGGCCGCTGGATGCCCAGGCGGCCGGAGCAGGCGAGCATGAGGGGTCGCGGGCGTGAAGACGATCCTGGTGGCCGGCGCCGTATCAATGCTGCTGGCATTGTTCGGCACGCCCCTGGTCATCTCGGTGTTGCGGCGCCATGGCTACGGCCAGCCCATCCGGGTCGAAGGCCCCAAATCCCACGAGACCAAGCGCGGCACGCCGACCATGGGCGGCGCGGTGATGGTGCTGGCCACCCTGGTCGGCTACGTCGTGGGGCACGTGGCCACCCATGACCCGATGAGCGCGTCCGGCCTGCTTGTGCTGTTCCTGATGGCCGGCCTCGGCCTGGTCGGGTTCATCGACGACTTCCTCAAGATCTCCCGGCAGACCAGCGTAGGGCTGCGGAGCGGGGCGAAGCTGGCCGGCCAGCTCGTCGTCGGCACCGTGTTCGCGCTGGAGGTGCTGCAGCATCCGGACGGCTATGACCTCACTCCGGCCGACGCGCACCTGTCGTTCCTGCGCGACTTCGGGCCGGCTATCGGGGTGCTGCCGTTCGTCATCTGGATCGTCATCCTGATCGCCGGGTTTTCCAACGGGGTGAACCTGACCGACGGCCTGGACGGGCTGGCCACCGGATCGGTTGTCCTGGTGCTGGCCGCTTACGTGCTGATCGGCATCTGGGAAGAGCGCAACGACTGCACCACGTTCCTGTCCAGGCAGTGTTATCAGATCAGGGACCCGCTGGACCTGGCGGTGGTTGCTGCCGCCGTGACGGGCGCGTGCTTCGGCTTCCTGTGGTGGAACGCGCCGCCCGCCAAGATCTTCATGGGCGATACCGGCTCGCTGGCGCTCGGCGGCGTGCTGGCCGGGCTGGCGGTCTGCACCAAGACGCAGCTGCTGCTGATGATCCTGGGCGGCCTGTTCGTGATCACCACGCTGTCGGTGATCATCCAGGTGAGCGTCTTCAAGGCAACCAAGCTGAAGACCGGGCGAGGGATACGTGTCTTCAAAATGAGCCCGTTGCATAACCATTTCGACATGATCGGCTGGGCAGAGACGACCATCGTGATCAGGTTCTGGCTGATCTCAGGCTTGTGCGTCGCGCTCGCCTTGGGCGTCTTTTACGCCGAGTGGCTGGCGACTTAGCAGATGACCGGCAGCGGCGCAGTCTCCGGTCTAGCGGACCTGGCAGGCCGGGTCGTCGTCGTGGCTGGCCTCGGCATCACCGGGCAGTCGGTCAGCTCCCTGCTGACCAGCCAGGGCGCCAGGGTGACCGCCCTGGATTCGCGGGACGACCATGAGCGCCGTGACATCGCCGACCGGCTGGCAAAAGACGGCGTGGCAGTCCGGCTCGGGCCGGAGGAGCTAGGCCCCCGTGCCACCATGCCGCCGGGCACGGCACTCGTGGTCACCTCGCCCGGGCTGCGGCCGGACACGCCGCTGCTGGCGTCCGCGGTCGCCGCGGGCATTGAGGTGATCGGTGACGTCGAGCTGGCCTGGCGGCTGCGGCCCGCACTGCCTGGCGGCGGACGGCAACAGTGGCTGGCCATCACCGGCACGAACGGCAAGACGACCACGGTCCGGATGCTCGCGGCTATGCTCGCCGCCGCCGGTCATCGCAGTATCGCCGCCGGAAATGTAGGCACCCCGATCCTCGACGTGGTGACGGACCCAGAGCCGTACCCGGTCGTCGCGGTGGAGCTATCAAGCTTCCAGCTGTACTGGAGCACGACGATCAGGCCGGCCGCGGCCGTGGTGCTCAACCTGGCCGCCCACCACCTGGACTGGCACGACGACATCCAGTCTTACGCCGCAGCCAAGGCCAGGATCTTCGCGCCGGGCACGATCGCGATCTACAACGCCGAGGACCCGGCCACGGTCGCGATGGCTGTCGCTGCAGCAAGTCGGGGGGCCGCAGCAAGCGAGGTGGCGCGGCTCGTGGGCTTCCGGTTGGGGCACCCGAGTGCTGGCGAACTAGGCGTCGCGGATGGCTGGCTGGTGGACCGCGCGTTCGCCAGTGCTAGCCAGCCGGGTGCTAGCCAGCCGGGTGCTAGCCAGCCGGGGGCAAGCCAGCCGGGCGCCAGCCAGACCCGGGGCACGCCAGTGCGGCTTGCAGCGGTCAGCGCGGTTCAGCCGGCCGCGCCGCACAACGTGGCCGACGCGCTCGCAGCCGCTGCGCTGGCGCGCGCTTACGGCGATCAGCCGGCCTCCATAGCCGCCGGGCTAGCCACCTTCGTGCCTGAGCCGCACCGGATCACGCTGGTCACTGAGATCGGCGGGATAGCGTTCGTCGACGACTCAAAGGCGAGCAATCCGGCGGCGGCAGCGGCTTCGCTAGCCTCGTTCCCCTCCGTGGTGTGGGTGGCCGGCGGCCTGTTCCGCGGCAGCGACGACGACCTGGAGGGCATCGTCGCCGCGGCGGCTCCCCGGCTGCGGGCCGCTGTCCTGATCGGCACCGACCGGGCCAGATTCGGCAAGGCGCTGGCGCGACACGCGCCGAATGTCCCAGTCATGGAGCTGAGCGGCACTGACACTGGTGTCATGGACCAGGCAGTAGCACAGGCGGCGGCGGCCGCGCGGCGCGGGGATACCGTGCTGCTGGCGCCGGCCGCGCAGTCGTGGGACATGTTCCGCGATTACCCCGCTCGCGGCGACGCCTTCGCCGCAGCTGTGCGCAGGCTGGCGGATTCGCGGTGAGCCCCGGGTCCCCCGCCAGCACTGAGCTGGGTCAGGGCCGGACCAGGGACGAGGCGGCGGGACCGGCGCGGATGCGCCCGGCCGGCCCGAGCGCGGCCCTGGACGACGCCGGGCAGCGCGCAGCGAGCCTGAGCGACGGGGTGCGTCGGCTGAAGGCGCTCCTGGACCGGCCGCTGGCCTCCTACTACCTGGTACTCGGCTGCACGCTGCTGCTGCTCGCGGTCGGCCTGATGATGGTGCTGTCCACCTCCACGGCCTACGACCTGGTCGCCCGGCTGCCGCCATACGCCAAGTTCGAAAAGCAGCTACTGGGCGCGCTAGGCGGCTTGGTCCTGTTGTGGCTGGCCAGCAGGATGCCGTCGCGAGTGTTCCGGGCATTCGCCTACCCGCTGCTGCTTGCAGCCGTGCTCGGCCTGATCCTCGTGCTGGTGTTCGGCCAGGAGGTCGAGGGGGCCAAGCGCTGGCTGGACGTAGCTGGCAACGAAGTGCAGCCGTCGGAATTCGCCAAGCTGGCGCTCGTGCTGTGGGGAGCCGACCTGCTCGCGCGTAAGGAGAAGCTGGGTCAGCTGACCGACTGGCGGCACCTGCTCGTCCCGCTGCTGCCCGGCGTGGCCCTGGTGTGCATCCTGGTCATGCTGGGCAACGACCTCGGCACCACGTTTCTGCTGAGCGTCATCTTCCTGTCCCTGCTGTGGGTGATCGGCGCGCCTGCCAGGCTGCTGTTCGGCATGGTCGCGCTGCTGGTCTTCGCCGTGCTGATGCTGATCGCCGTGCATCCGAACGAATTGCAGCGGATTACCAGCTTCCTGTCTGCCCAGACATCCAGCAATTGCCTCAGCTGCTACCAGCTGACGCAGGGCAAGGACGCGCTCGGCTCGGGCGGGTGGTTCGGCGTCGGCCTTGGCGCCAGCACGGCCAAGTGGGGCCGGGTGCCGCTCGACTACGCCGACTTCATCTTCTCCATCCTCGGCGAGGAACTCGGCCTGGTAGGCGCGATCTGCGTCATTCTGCTCTATGGCGGCATCGCGTTCGCCGGGCTGCGGGTCGCCCGCCGGGTGCCGGATACCTTCAGCCGGCTCGCCGCTGGCACGATCACCGTGTGGATCGTCGTGCAAGCCCTGGTGAATATCGGCGCGGTCATCGGCCTGCTGCCGATCACCGGGGTGCCGCTGCCGTTGATCTCCGCGGGGGTGTCCTCGCTGATCGTGACGATGGCCGCGCTCGGCATGCTGATGGCATTCGCCAGGGCTGAACCTGACGCCGTCCGCGCGCTGGCCGCCGCTGGCCCGAGCACCCCGCGACGGCTGCTGAGCTGGCTCACAGGCGGCAACCGGCCCGGAGCCCGGCCGATGATGCGAGCGGGCCCCGCGGGTCCGAGGGCGGGCCGCGCGGGTCCGAGCGCGG
>DATMMA010000192.1:0-12233 GCA_035570295.1 Streptosporangiaceae bacterium | reverse complement strand
AGGCCCTTCTGACAAAGCGGATGGGCAAGCCGCGCGTTATCGCGGAGACGGGAGCCGGCCAGCACGGGGTGGCTACCGCAACGGCATGCGCGTTGTTCGGCCTGGAATGCACCATCTACATGGGGGAAACCGACATCCGCCGCCAGGCGGTCAACGTGGCTCGGATGACGATGCTCGGTGCCACGGTGATACCGGTTGCCTCCGGCTCCCGTACCCTCAAAGACGCCATCAACGAGACGTTCCGGGACTGGGTCGCCAACGTCGAGACCACGCACTACATCTTTGGCACGGTCGGCGGGCCCCATCCCTTCCCTGCCATGATCCGTGATTTCCAGCGCGTCATCGGCGTGGAGGCCCGCCGTCAGATTCTCGAGCGAACCGGCCGCCTGCCCGGTGCCGCGATCGCGTGCGTCGGAGGGGGTTCTAACGCCATCGGCCTGTTCCATGCGTTCCTCCCGGACACAGGTGTCCGCCTCATCGGCTGCGAGGCGGCCGGGCATGGCGTGAAGACCGGGAAGCACGCGGCAACGCTGTCGGCGGGGGAGCCCGGCATCCTGCATGGCTCGCGCTCCTACGTGCTGCAAGACGATGAGGGCCAGATCACCGAGCCGTGGTCGATCTCAGCCGGGCTCGACTACCCGGGCGTCGGACCGGAGCATGCGTACCTTCACGACATCGGCCGCGGCGAGTATCGTCCGGTCACCGACGCCGCCGCGATGCGGGCCTTCCGGCTGCTTGCCTCGTCGGAGGGCATCATCCCGGCGATAGAGAGCGCCCACGCGCTCGCTGGGGCTATCGAAGTCGGTGCCGAGCTCGGACCGGACGGACTGATCCTGGTGAACCTGTCGGGCAGGGGCGACAAGGACATGGACACCGCTACGCGGTACTTCGAACAGGACGCCGACGCGGCCAGGGCAGGGGGCGTCTCGAAGTGAGCGGAAACCTACAGCTTCTGGCCGACACCCTGGCCAGGGCGAAGCAGGAGAACCGGGCCGCACTCATCACGTACATGACAGCCGGCTTTCCGACCGTCAACGACGGCATCGCCGCGATCCAGGCAATGCTGAACAGTGGAGCCGACATCGTCGAGGTCGGCTTGCCGCACAGCGACCCGCTACTCGACGGCCCGGTAATCCAAGCCGCCGACGACATCGCGCTGCGCGGCGGCGTCCGGATCGCCGACGTCATCCGCACCGTGGGAGAGGCATACCAGGCCACGGGCAAGCCAGTCCTGGTCATGTCTTACTGGAACCCGATCGACAAATACGGTGTCGAGCGCTTCAGTAGTGAGCTCGCAGATGCAGGCGGCGCAGGATGTATCTTGCCTGACCTGCCCGTGCAGGAGTCCGCACTGTGGCGCGAAAGCGCGGCCAGACATAGCCTCGCCACCATCTTCGTGGCCGCGCCGAGTACTACCGACGAGCGACTCCGGGAGCTCGCCGCCGCGGGATCAGGGTTCATCTACGCCTCGTCCTTGATGGGAGTCACCGGAATCCGGGAGAGCGTCAATACTGCCGCCAGCTCGCTGGTACAACGCATCAGGGCGACCACCCAGCTCCCCGTCTGCGTCGGAATCGGGATCTCCAACGCCGCCCAGGCTGCCCATGTGGCTGGATTCGCTGACGGCGTGATCGTCGCGTCCGTGCTGGTCAAGGCTATCCTCGGCGCACCCGATGCTGCCGCAGGAGCCGCGACCGTGGCGGAGCTTACCGCCGAACTCAGCCTTGCAACCCGTCGGCACGCGATTGAAGCGTCAAAGTGAGTCGCGGCTGCGATGTGTGCGCTGCGGGTTGCCCCGCCGTGCGTCGCGTGATCGGCAACGCCGCGCGCAGGCCCGGGGTCGATCGGCTTTGCTTGCACAATGGCCGGTAACCCGAGCTGCGTCATAAGCGATCAGCGGTCCCTGCCTGGTATGCGGCCGGGCCGCTCTAGATGACACCATGAGCCTGACGCACCGCAGCCGGCAGTCATGGCCGGCTAGCTGAAACGTATCGGGACGCACCGGGACCGCCAGGAAGGGCAGCGCGCTCGTGGGCCAGCAACTTGAGAGCTATCAGGACGAGATCTACCTGACCGGGCTGACCGGTACGGTGCCTGACTACCCGACTGACCTGACCCGGCTGGAGGAGGCGGCCCGCGGGGTCATGACACCGCAGGCCTACGACTACGTGTCCGGTTCGGCTGGCGCAGGGGACACCGCCAGGGAGAACCTGAACGCCTTCCGCCGCTGGCGGATCGTGCCCCGAATGCTGACCGACGTGAGCACGCCGTCGTATACCTCAACCGTGCTCGGCACAGAACTGTCGGCCCCGTTCCTGCTTGCACCGGTTGGCGTGCTGGCCATCGCGCACAAGGAGGCGGAGCTCGCAGTGGCCAGGGCTGCCGCTGCGCAGCGGGTGCCGATGATCCTCAGCACGGCAGCATCGACAGCCATGGAGGAGGTCGCTGCCGCGAACGCCGACGGTCAGCGCTGGTTTCAGCTGTACTGGCCGAAGGACCGGGCGGTGGCGGCGAGCCTGCTCGGCAGGGCGCAGGCAGCTGGCTACAGCGTCCTCGTCGTCACGCTTGACACCCGGATACTCGCCTGGCGGCCACGTGATCTTGCCAACGGCTACCTGCCATTCCTGCGCGGTATCGGCATTCAGAACTACGTGTCAGACCCGGCATTCCAGGCCAGCCTGGCCGGGTTGGCCGACGGCAGCGCTGACGCCGCGGTCCTGCGGTGGACGCAGATCTTCGGTGACACGTCGCTGACCTGGGACGACCTGCCCTTCCTCCGGCAGCACTGGAACGGCCCGATCGTCCTCAAGGGCATCCTGTCCGACTCAGACGCGCTCCGCGCCGCCGCGGCGGGGCTCGACGGCATCATCGTGTCCAACCACGGCGGCCGTCAGGTCGACGGGGAGATCGCGGCACTGGACGCGTTGCCAGCCGTCGCTGAGGCGGTCGGCGGGCGGCTGACCATCCTGTTCGACAGCGGCGTCCGCAGCGGTGCCGACATCCTGAAGGCGCTGGCACTCGGCGCTCAGGCAGTCCTGCTCGGCCGCCCGTACGTCTACGGACTGGCGCTCGGCGGCGAGGCTGGGGTCCGGCACGTCCTGCGCGCGCTCCGCCAGGATTTCGAGCTGGCTATGCGGCTGACCGGGCTGGCGGGGCTTGGCGACCTCGGCCCGGACTGCCTGCAGCGTCGGCCAGAAGCCGGCCAGTCGTAGCCAGCGCGGTCACGAGCGGACTAACAGCACCAGCGATGGAGCTCCAGCAGATCGGGCTGCGGCACCCGGCAGCCGAGCTGATCAGGGATGTCCACGGCAACCGTACCGGCATCCCGCGGCGCAGCCTGGTCGCCGAGGGCTTGTACGAGATCAATATGGTCCTCGCTACCAACGCCCCGGTTGAGGTGTTCTTGTGGTGCCCGGAAGCCGCGTATTCGGATGAGTCGCCGAAGCGGGCTCGCGAGTTGACCGAGCGCGCCCGGCGGTCGTACCAGATCTCGGCGAAGACGCTGGACCGGCTGGCTGAGCGGCCGAATCCGGACGGCCTGATCTGCGTCGCTCAGCTGCAGGACTGGCAGCCTGAGGACATCGCGCTGGGTGCCGAGGCGCTGGTCGCTGTCGCCGACGGGATGGAGATACCGGGCAACCTCGGCACCTTGATCCGGACGCTGGACGCCTGCGCCGCTGACTGCCTGGTGCTGACGAGCAAGCGCACCAGGCTGACCCACCCTAAGGTGCTTCGCAGCAGCCAGGGCATGAGCATGAAAGTACCGTCGCTGGAGTTCGCCGAAATCAGCGACGCGATCGGCTGGCTCGGGCGCAACCACTTCACCGTGTACCTGGCCGACACAGAGGACAGCATCAGCTACCGGCAGGCAGAATTCCGGGGCCGGACCGCCATAGTCGTCGGCAGCGAGCGGTACGGCATCTCGCCGCCCTGGTACGCGGAGGGTTTCCAGCGCGTTTGCGTGCCCATGCTTGGTTCGGCCGACTCGCTGAACGTCTCGGTATCCGCGTCCGTGCTGCTGTATGAGGCACGGGCCCGGAAGAACGGCTGGTGACCGACGGCCGCCAGGTCGAGCCGAGCCCGTTCCCGGTATCTATCGGGTTTGTGGTTGTGAGCGGGTGCCGATGATGCGGAGGCTATGGCCGGAACCGAGGTGGATGACGGCGCGGGGAACAGCGCTCGCCGGTCGCGTCGGCATGGATCGTGATCTTAGAGCTCGTCCACGTTGACGACGACGGCTTCCTGAGTAGACCTGGCAACAACGATGACCGCTGCGGTGTCCGCAGACAGGTTTTCCTCTCGGTGCGGGACGTGCGGCGGCACCCAGACATAGTCGCCGGGCTCCGTCTCCAGCCGGATCAGCTCGCCAGTGGCCTGGTCCCGGCAGACGAAGGCGGGCGTGCCCGCCACGACGTAAATGCCGGTCTCGGACTCCCCGTGGTGGTGGTTACCCGAGTTCGTTCCGGGTGGCATTTCGGTGCGCCCCATCCACAGGGAACGCGCACCGGTAAGGTCGCCGGATATCGCCGCCGACCTGACCATGCCGCTGGTCTGCGCAGTGGCGCCGGACAGCTCGCCGGAGCGGATCAGCATCAGCTGGGGTGCGGCTGGCTGCGCTGCGCCAGCCTCGCCGCCGTTCATTCCTCGTCGAGCGCCAGTGAGACCGAGTTGATGCACCAGCGCTGGTCAGTGGGCACGTCGTAGCCCTCGCCCTCGAACACGTGACCGAGATGGCTGTTGCAGGAGGCGCACCGGACCTCCGTACGGACTCGCCCAAGAGACCGGTCCTCGATCAAGATCACAGCGTCGCCTTCGGTGGGCTGGTAGAAGCTGGGCCAGCCGCAGCCCGAGTGGAACTTCGCGTTGGACCTGAACAGCTCAGCACCGCAGGCCCGGCACTTGTAGACGCCCTTCGTCTCGGTGTCTGTGTATTCGCCAGTGAACGGCGCCTCGGTGCCCGCTTCGCGCAGTACGTGGTACTCCTCAGGGGACAGCCTGTCCCGCCATTCCTGTTCTGACAGCTCTACCTTGCTCATGGTGGTGAGACTACCCGGCGGCCAGGTTCCAGTCGCCAGCCGGCGGGCCCGCTCTCCCAGGCCAGGCGTGGTGCCAGCGTGCCTGCGCCCGAAGGGACATGCGGCGCCGGCAGGCCGCGCTTCGCGCCGGGCCATTGCCAGCCCTCGCCGTTGATCAGGCTGCTACGGGCGCTGCAGCGAGAAGTTGCGCAGGCCATTGGCGGCGCCGGCCTCCCGGAAGCCCGCGTGCCTCAGAACGCCAGCAGAGGCCGCGTTACCCTCCTCGGTGTGCGCGATTATCCTGGCAACCTCCGGCCGGGACCAGGCCAGGCCACAGATGGCCACAGCCGACTCAGCCGCCAGGCCGCGCCCGCGGTACTGCTCGACGATGCCATAGCCGATCTCGACGGTCCCGGCCTCGTCCGGCGGCCCGTGGAAACCGATGTCGCCGATCACCTCACCGGTGTCGCGCAAGATGATCTCAAACATGCCCCACTGGCCGTTGCCGCCTTCCCGGGTTGCCTCGGCTCGCCGCAGGAAGTTCCCCGCGGCCACCCGGGTCCCGGGCAGCGGGTAGCCGAGAGCCCAGGATCGCGAACCAGGATCATCCGCCTCCGGGTCGGCGAGGACGCGCGCAAGCCCTACCGGCACCTGCCGCAGCTCGACGCGCTCGGCCACCACTCGGCCAGGCTGCGCAACGCTCATCGCTCTCCCATCATGATCTGCTCACGTCCGGCCAGGACATCTAATCAGCACGTTCGGGCCATAGTCCCGGTTGTCGCCGCGGCCATCCGCTGAGCCAGGGCCAGCTGAAAGCAAACAAGCGTGCTAGAAGTCCAGGCCGGCTGCGCGGGCGAGCGGGCGCAGCTCGTCGCGGACGTCGGCGCTGTTCATGCGCTGGGCCTGCTGGGCTAGGAACTCGCCGGCCTGGCGGCGCAGGGCGTCACGGAGCACGGCGTTTACCACCGCTTCCGCCAGTGCGCTGAGACGTTGCAGCGATTCGGTTAGCGGCTGGATCTGGTCGGCCGGGAGCCCGGCCGCTACGAACGGCTCCCACATGTTGCGCTCGAAGACAGCGGTGAACCGCCCGGCGATGGTTTCCGCCATGGCCTGGAGGGCTTCCAGCTCGTCCATCGTCTCCTTGACGGGGATGCCAGCACGGACCAGCTCTAGGCCGATCGCCAGCAGCCTCGGGCTCTTCACCGTGACCGAGATGCCGTCGAAGCCAACCAGGCCCATGCGGATGGCGCGCTGGATGGTGGCCGGTGTGATCGCCTGACCGGCGAATAGTTCCTTGAATTCGCTCAGCTTGAGCCGCGCGGGCGGTTCGGGTGCCCAGACGGCGGCTACCTGGGTCTCCAGTCCCAGGATGTCGTCCAGGCCTCGGCCGCTTTCCCAGGCGTCGGTGAGCTGCTTGATGCTCGCCAGCGAGAAGCCCTGTTCCTGCAGCTGAGCGATCAGCCTCAGGCGCGCGAGATGCCCGTGGCCGTAATATCCGACGCGGCCGCGGCGTTCCGGCGGAGGCAGCAGGCCTTTCGACTGGTACATGCGCACAGTGGTGGTGGCCGTGCCCGCCTGGCTGGCCAGTTCTTCAATGGTCAGCTGGCCCTCATCGTTCATGCGCCTCATCGTACTCGCACGACAACGATAACTATGAGACTATATACTCTCACAGTCATCGCTCTAATCCATATCGAGGCCCGCCGTGCAGGCACGACATCTGTTCCAGCGTCATCCGATTCCTATGACCTGCCACTTCGACCACAGCCTGGTCATTGCCTGGGCGCTACCAGCGCGGGTCCTCGAGCCGCTGGTCCCACCGGGCCTGGACCTGGATACCTACGACGGACACTGGGGCTTCGTCGTGATTGCCGTAGTCCAGACCCGGCACTTGCGCCCGGCGTTCTTGCCCGCCTGGGCCGGACGCGACTACGCGCTCACCGGCTACCGGGTCTTCGTGAAGTACCGGGACCAGGCCGGCCGGACACGCCGCGGGCTGCACATCCTGCGCTCAGACACCGACAAGCGTTCGATGCAGCTCGGCGGGAACCTGCTCACCCACTACCGGTACCGGCTGGCCGACATCGACGTCACGCCCACGGAACACCAGCTCGCCGTCCGGATCACAACGCCGGCCGCCGAGGCCGACCTGCATGTCCTCGCGCACCTCACCGGCCAGCAAGCCCCGCTGCCCCCCAGCTCTCCGTTCCGGTCGGACCGGGACGCGCGCCGCTTCGCCGGCCCGCTGCCGTGGACTTTCGACTACGAGCCGCAGACCCGTTCGATCGTGATGATTCGCGGCCGCCGCTCGCACTGGCAGCCGCGCCAGGTCGCCGTCGAGGTCAAGACCTGCCGCTTCCTCGAACAGGCCCCGTTTGCCGCCGCCAATCCGAGGCTGGCCAGCGCCTTCCACGTCATCGACCTCGACTACGGCTGGGAGCGCGGCGTCCGCGTGCCGATCGGGCAAGCATGACCACCACGAAGGTAATTAGATTCAACTGGCCCAAGTACCTGGGTCCTCTAGCCATCGCCACGGCGGCCCTGGTCGCCGACGAAGCCGGAGCACCCGCCTGGATCCGCTACCTGCTTTGGGCGGTGTTCGCACCCGGCGGCGTCTGGACGGTGACTTCGATCGCGGCGACGTGGTGGGTCTACGACCACCGCAAGGTCTACGAGCGGCTGACCGCAGGCCTGCCCGATGCAGGGGAGTGGGCTGCGGTCCACGCGGGGTTCGACGACTCGGTCCCGGCCTTGTGCGCCGCGATCGGGCGTCCGCCGACCACCGTGGCCGAGATCGCGATCAGCCCAGGCGCATCGCTGCGACGGGCCCGCAATCTGAGCCAGCGCTCCACAGCGGACGGCTTGTCGCTCACCGCTAGCTCGCTCGACTCGATCTTCGTCACGTTCGCCGCTCACGAGGTCCGCGACACGGCCGGGCAGCGCGCGCTATTCACCGCGCTGCAGCGAGCCTTGCGGCCCGGCGGCCGGCTGATCGTCACCGAGCACTCCCGGGACGCCGCGAACTTTGCGGTCTACGGGCCCGGCGCACTGCATTTCCAGCCGTTCGCCACCTGGCACGCCAGGGCTGGCGAGGCAGAACTGACCGAGGCGAACCATGTGAGCATCACCCCGTTCGTCAGACAGGTCGTGTTCGTGCGGTGAGCCTCCTAGCGCTGAACCTCACTGTCACCGGAGTACTCCTCGTCGGCCTGGGCGTCCTGCACATCGCGCTGCCCGCAGTGCTCGGCTGGCACCGCGAGCTGGCCGGGGCGTCGCCGGTCAACCGCGAGGTCAGCTACGTGCACTGCTACTTCATCGGGCTGGCCTGCGTGCTGTGGGGGCTACTGCCGCTGACCGCAGGCAGCCTGCTGGTCCAGTCCGGCCCGATCACCCGGCTCGTGCTGATCGGCGCGGTCATCTTCTGGGCCAGCCGCCTGGTCATCCAGCTCGCGGTTTTCAACCGGCACGCACGACAATCCGTCGCCTGGCTCGCCCTCTCCACGGCCGGCACCATCCTCTGGCTCTACCTGACCGCCGTCTGGACCTGGACACTCCTGGCCCTGCACTAGCTGCAGCGCCATCTATGACAGCGCGGCAGCCCGGTGGTCAGCCCAGTACTGGTAGTAGATGATCTGGTCGCCGAGCCCGGCGGCCCGGCCCGGCACGCGAGGTGGCACACTGTCGTCCCGCAGCAACTGCGACACCCTGAGTCGAGATCGGGGCGAATGATGAAGGCAGTCCGGTTCAATCGGTTCGGAGGCCCCGAGGTCCTTGAGATCGTGGATCTCCCCGATCCGCATCCCGGTCCCGGCCAGGTCCGGATTACGGTGCGCGCGGCCGGCATCAACCCGAGCGACTGGAAGAAGCGCAAGGGCCTAATCGATGGGGAACTCCCGCAGACCGTGGGCCACGAGGCGGCAGGCGTCGTCGACGAGCTCGGCGCGGGCGTTGCGGACGTGGCCGTCGGCGATCGCGTGTTCGGCTTGTCCGCCGAGGGGGCGGCCCAGGCCGAGCTGGCGGTGCTGTCCTACTACGCGCCGATCCCGCCGTCGCTCGACTTCCCCGGCGCTGCCGCGCTGCCGGCCGCCATCGAGACGGCCACGCGCGCGCTCGACCTGCTCGGCGTCGGAAGCGGCAGCACGCTAATCATCAACGGCGCCTCCGGAACCGTCGGCAGCGCCGCGGTTCAGCTCGCCGTGGTGCGCGGTGCGCGCGTGATCGGCACAGCCAGTCCGGCAAACCACGAGTACCTTCGCTCGCTGCAGGCCGAGCCTGTCGCCTACGGCGAGGGCCTCGTCGAGCGGGTTCGCGCGCTCGCGCCCGACGGCGTCGACGTGGCGCTCGACGTCGCCGGGAGCGGCGTCCTGCCCGAGCTCATCGAGCTCGCGGGCAGCCCGGAGGACGTCGTGACGATCGCGGATTTCGGCGGCGCGCAGGAACACGGGGTGACGTTCAGCAGCGGGGACGCTGGCCGCGCGGTCCACGCGCTCGCCGAGATCGGCGAGTTGATAGAGTCCGGGCGCTTCTCGCTCCCTGTCGCGCAGATCTTCCCGCTGGCCGAGATCGCGGAGGCGCACCGCGCCAGCGAGGACGGTCACGTGCGCGGGAAGCTCGTGCTGGTGGTCGGCTCTCCAGTACGCGAGTCCAGGTGATGCACCTGGATAGGAGGCGGCGGCGCGGTAGGTGATGGCGAGCGTGTGGTCCGGTAGCCAGGGACCTCCACTGCTCGGCCAGGGCGAACGAGCGCTCGATAGCGGCGCAGATCAGACAGTTGGACGTGGCAAATTCCGTCCTGAGCCGCGGCCTTCGGTCAAACCCAACGGCGGGAGTTTGCGCGGCGCGCGTTCCGGTTACGGTCACCCCTGGACAAGCCACTAAAAGTCGTGCACGGACGTCCTTCTGGATGCGCTGGGATACCAAGCCCGACAACCGCATCAGGGATGACGTCTTCACATCCAGCACCGACGCGCCTCGAGGAGTTACTAGCGCGCCTGCTGCGATCTTGGCGTGGGCGGCACGGCAGGGAAATTGCCGTGCAGCGAGTGTCGAAGCAGCGTGCGGTCGTTCGACGCGGATGTGATGGCTGGTCAGCGTGTCCGGGACCGACCCGGGCCCCAGCCCCAGAAAGCAAGGGAGCAGCAATGCGGTTCCTGATGATGCACCGGCTCGACGAGCGTGCCCCGGAGGCGTGGAACCCCAGCCAGGAGTTCATCGAGAAGATGGGCGCGTTCATCCAGGACTCTCTCGACAAGGGCATCCTGATCACGGCCGAGGGCGTCCACCCGTCCGAGAAGGGGGCAATGGTCCGCAAGGCCCGGGGCGCGGCTATCACGGCGACCGATGGGCCGTTCACCGAGGCCAAGGAGGTCATTGGTGGCTTCGGGCTGATCAACGCCAAGGACCGGGCGGAGGCCGTCGAGTACGCCAAGCGGTATGCCGACCTGTTCGAGGAGGTCGAGGTCGAGGTGCGCCAGGTCGTCGAGTTCGATGACCTGCCGGCTCCGGCCTGAACTCGCGCCCGGATCCGGCCGTCGGCCAGTGGTGGGCTGGTCCGCTCGTCATGGCGAGCGGACCAGCCCGCGCCGATATCAGCTTGTAGCTCTCTGGGCGGCTGCGGTGGCGGCGCTCGATCACCCGGCTCACGAGGCGTGCCACGAGGCGCGACCACAGACTCCGGCCAGGACACGCGGTATCAGTCAGGCGTTAAAGTTGGCGGCGTGGTGTCCGGCGGTCAAGTTGGCGCGTTCGCGCTGGCTTCGCTCGTACTGATCGTCATCCCCGGCCCGGGCACGCTATTCGCCTACCACTCCAGGCTCGTGCGCGGGCACAGCCTGATTCAGCAAGCACTCGACTACCCCGTTGGCGAGAGCCCATCGAAGGCTCTGCTGCCACGGCCGCCGGGCCGGCCGGTTGTCCGGGTCCATCAGCAGATTCACGCTCGAGCGCAGCAGCGGTCAAGTGGCCGCTGATCGGCTGGCTGAGCCAGGCGACCTGAGTCCGGCTGACGGCTCCGGCCCGCGCGAACTGCTCCGCTACCGCTCAGCGCGCGGCCGGTGGGTGGTCGCGGCGATGATCTTGGGGTCGTCGGTGGCGGGGATCGACTCCACGGTGGTCGCCGTCGCGCTGCCCGCGATCGGACGGAACCTGGACGCGAGCTTCCAGGCCCTGCAATGGACGGTCACGAGCTACACGCTCACCCTGGCCTCACTGATTCTGCTGGCCGGCTCGCTCAGCGACCGCTGGGGGCGGCGGCGGGTGTTCCTGGCCGGCCTGGGCTGGTTCACCCTGGCCTCGGTGTTGTGCGCGGCCGCGCCCAGCATCGGATGGCTCATCACGGCGCGGGCCGTGCAGGGTATCGGAGGCGCGCTGATGACACCGGCCAGCCTGGCGATCATCGAGGCGACCTTCCAGCCTGGCGACCGCACCCGCGCGATCGGGACGTGGGCCGGCTTCAGCGGGGTGTCCGCCGCGATCGCGCCCTTCCTGGGCGGGTGGCTGCTAGAAACCGGCAGCTGGCGGGCGATCTTCCTGATCAACGTCCCGGTCGCCGCGGTGACCGCGTGGACAACGCGGCGCCACGTTCCCGAATCCCGGGATACCTCGCTGTCCGGGGGCACCGACTGGCGCGGCGCGGTGGCCGGCGCCGTCGCACTGGCCGCCATCACCTACGCCATCATCGTCCTGCCTGCCGCGGGCGTCACCTCACCGCAATTCGGCGCCGCCGTGCTGCTCGCCGTGGTGTCCTCGGCCGCCTTCGCCGTCACCGAACGGCGCGCGGGTCATCCCATGCTCCCGCCGGCGATCTTCGCTCCGGCGCAGTTCCGCGCCGCCAATGCCGTCACCTTCGTCGTCAACGGCGCCCTCGGCGGGTTCGCGTTCGTCTTCATACCCGCCCTGGAGATCATCGCCGGCTACAGCCCGGTGGTGGCGGGCTCGGCACTGGTGCCGGTCACCGCCGTGACCTTGCTGCTGTCCGGGGCCAGCGGCCGGCTCGCCCAGCGCATCGGCCCCCGGCCGCAAATAGTGGCCGGCTGCCTGACGTGCGCGGCCGCGTCCATGCTCGCCGTGCGCATCGGTTCCCATGCCGGCTACTGGGCGGCAGTATTTCCGGTGGCCGTGCTGTTCGGCCTTGGCCTGGCATCCCTCCTGCCACCCCTGACCGCCAGTGCGATGAACTCCGCCCCCGACTCCCAGGCCGGCCTCGCCTCCGGGGTCAAC
>DATMMA010000191.1:0-2978 GCA_035570295.1 Streptosporangiaceae bacterium | reverse complement strand
CCGCCGGCGGCCTCAGCTGCACCGCGATCTTCGAGGATCCGCTCGAGATCGCCCTGCGGGTAGCGCGCACCTGCGGCTGGACTGGCAAGGTCGTCTCGCAGGCTCCGCCCTACCAGGCATCCCGGCAATACGGGCTGGTCTCGGTGCCCACCGCGGTTCTGATCGGCAAGGACGGCTCGATCGTCGTCTCGGTGACCGGCTGGGACCAGCCGGCCCTGACCGAACTGATCGCCGCGGTCGGCCTGGACCTGCCGGTCCCGGCACCGACCGACCCGCTTCGCAAACCGGGCTGCTCTTCGAAGGCCGCCATCGATCCCGAACTGGCCGCGGCGATGGCTTTGCCTGCCGCCGATGACGAGCTCGAGGAGATGTTCGAGCGGGGCTGGACCGACGGCCTGCCAGTGATCCCGCCAACAGCGGAACGGGTCGACAGGATGCTCGGCCGTTTCGACGCCGAGGAGTCGCTCGGAGAAGTGCCGCCGTCGATGGGCGAGGCGACGTTGCGGCGGCTGGCCGCCTGCGCAGTGCTGGCCGGCTGCCGCCCGGAATACTTCCCGGTCGTGGTCGCTGCCGCCAGGGCAGCACTCGATCCCCGGTTCAACCTGCACGGCCAGGCCGTCACCACGCAGCCAGCCGGGCAGCTCATCGTGGTGAACGGGCCCGTCAGGCAGGCCTTGCAGATGAACAGCGGCATGGGCGCGCTCGGACCGGGGAACCGGGCTAACCTGACGATCGGCCGCGCGATCCGGCTGCTGGTCTGCCTGACGGGCGGGGGCATGCCGGGCACACTGGACCGGTCCACCCTTGGTCAGATGGGCAAGGTCGGCTTCTGCATCGCCGAGGACGAGGAAGTCAGCCCGTGGGAACCGCTCCACGCGGAGCGCGGATTCGAGCCCGGCCAGTCCGTAGTCACAGTCATCGGCTGTGACGCCCCGCTGTCGATCTCGGACCACCGCAGCCGCACGCCCGAGGATCTCGCCTACGTCCTGGCCTGGGCCGCGGCCAGCACCTGGAGCACCAACTGGTGGCCGCTGGCGGAGCCGTCGGTGTTTGTCATCTGCCCCGAGCATGCGGCGATGTTCCGTGCGGCCGGCTGGACCAAGCGGCAGCTCCGCGAGTTCATGTTCGAGACCGTGCGCAAGCCAGCCCGCGAGCTGCGCCGCGGCGAGACTACCCCGTTCGTGCACGCCGCGGACCCGGCAGCCGAGGTGCACAAATGGGAGTCGCCTGAAGGCATCGTCCTGCTCGTCGCGGGCGGCGAAGCAGGACGTTACAGTGCTGTCCTTGGCCCGTGCACCGGCATGGGGTATCAGATCGTCTCTGCGGAGGTGGAGTCGCCGTGACCGCCGACTACGTCAGCCCGTTCGACGAGCGGGTGCGCCCGCCGGAGCCGCTCGCGCCTCGGCCGGCAAGCATCCCTGGCCTGCGCGTCACGCTGCTCGACATCAGGAAGAACCGGGGCGCCGAGTTCCTCGACCGGGTCGAGATTCTGCTACAGCAGGCCGGCGCCACGACCAGCCGGGAGACGAAGGAGATCTTCTCCAAGCCGGCTGCCCTCGACCTGATCGACCGGATTACCAGCGTCTCCGACGCCGTCGTTGAGGCGCTAGCCGATTGAGGCTCGTGCACGTCGTGCAGTGTGTACGACCTCGTTCGGCTGGAACGCCGCCAGATTCCGGCGGTCGGCATCGCTACCACTCCGTTCGCTGACGAAGCGGTAGAGCAGGCGCGGCTGCTCAGCATGCCGGGCTGCCGCATGCTCTACGTGCCTCACCCGGTTCAGCTGCTCACCGCCGCGGAGCTGGACGGACTGGCCGACGCCGTCTTTCCCGCCGTTGTCGCGGCGCTGACGACGTAAACTCAGCCGACCTGAAGTCAGCCGGTGGCTGCCAGCTCTTCCCCGTCGAGCAGTGCGGACTCCGGCTGAGTCAGCGGCAGGCTGGGCTCGGTGCTCTCGCCCGGCAGGAACAGGTAGTTGCGAGCGTGCGCGCAAACCACGTCCGTCTTCTGCCAGCTGCCCTGCCAGGTGTGCATCACGTAGTCGCGCTGCTCAAGCCAGGTCGCGACGTCATTCGCGGCATGCCGGTACCGGGCTGTGTGGCGGTCCTCGATCTCAACCAGCAACGTTGGCCTGAACCGCTTGATCGTGTCCTCGCCGCTTTTAAGTACCTGCAGCTCGGCACCCTCGACGTCGATCTTGATGAAATCGAGGCGGGCTATGTCTGCCCCAGCGCAGACGCCATCGAGAGTCTGGACCTCGACGTCCACACCCATCTGGCCGCGGAATTCAGCATTGGAACCCGGCCCGTCGCAGTCCGCATCCAGGAAGGACCGGCCCGTGACCGGGCCGAGCCGACCCACTGGCACGCTCATGACGCCGTGTCCGGGCTCCACGCCCAGCGCCACGGCGTGATGACGGACGTTGGCAGTGGAACGGGTGCCGAGCAGCCGGGTCAGGAAGGGATGGGCAAACGGCACCGGCTCGAAGCTATGCACCTGGCCCTTCGGCCCGACCAGCCTGGACAGCGCCAGCGTGTAGAGCCCTGCCGCGGCCCCGATGTCGAAGCAGACGCTGCCCGGCTTAATGAGATCGCGCAGGCCAAGCATCTCCGGCTCGACGAAACGGGTCCGGCGGGCGAGCTGCAAGACTGCTGCGGTGGCCAGCGCCTGGCGCGTCTGGCTCGTCTGCGACCTCATCGTGCTCCTTCTCAGCTCGGCTTCCCAGCGCTCGCCGGCGTGCTTCCAGTAAAGCCGAGCGCTGAGCGTGCCGCGCCTGATTCACTCAGGACGGCGTGTTTAGCGATTCGCAAGCTACACGGTCACAGCCGCGATTTGGTCACACTGAGCCCAAATCCCCGCTGCGACGTGCGGAAACCCGCAGGCCGGGTGCCGTCAGGCGCTGATCCAGACGGTCTTGATGTTGCAGAACTCACGGATGCCGTGGCTTGATAGCTCCCGGCCGAACCCGGAGTTCTTGA
>DATMMA010000190.1:0-15858 GCA_035570295.1 Streptosporangiaceae bacterium | reverse complement strand
CGGCCCTACGACGTTGATTTGCATCAACCGGTTCAGCGCGTCCTCGTGCTGCTCGGCGATGTGCGCCTGCTCGCCGACGGCGCCGGCATTGTTGACCAGCGCGGTGAGCGGCCCCATCTGCTCCTGGGCCGTGCCGAACATAGCCTCGACATCCTCTTCGGCGGCGACATCGGCGCGCACCGCCACGGCCCGGCCGCCCGCTCCGGTGATAGCCGATACCACCGACTCCGCCCCATCCGCGTCGGCCGCGTAATTCACGACCACTGCGTAGCCATCACCGGCCAACCGCTCAGCGATAGCGGCGCCAATGCCCCGGCTGGCGCCAGTTACGATCACCGTGCCCTTGTCCTGTACGGCCGTAGTCATATGACCACCCCCCGTGCCCTGTCTTGCCCGTCGGCAAACGCCCGACTTAGCCCTACCGACGGATTTGCTTCACGGTGTCCCGCTCGCAGACTTTGTCCGCTCCGGGTGCTGCGCTAGTGCTCAGCACTCGAGGCTTGGGGCCTGTTTCGCGTCGAGACAGCTAGATGCCAGCTCCATCAAATCGTAATCAGCTGGTCACGACCCGGTTCCGGCCGGGTTCGTGCACGACCCCGGCCGTTTCCCAGCGCTCCGTGACACTGCAGTGCCGGGCATCTGCACGCCGCATCCGCTCCAACATCCTCAGCCCCGGCCCCGATCGCAACACCGCTCACGGCTGCGCAACCCGAAGACGCCATCGAGAAGATCGAGTCCACCATCCCCATGGCCGCCAGGGTCGTCGCGGAGGCCGCACAGCTTCGGCGTTATGTCGGCGATCCCGTAGTCCGTCAGTCGGGTTGCCCGGTGCCTCGGCCTCTAATTTCGGCTGGCCGCGATGTCAGTGGGTGACCCCTGGGCGGTCGTAGACCGCGCTGAGCGTGGCCTGCATGACCGCGAATGGCGTCACGGCGCCGTCCGCGGTTGCCTCGCCGCGGCAGACCACCAGCGTCCGTCCGGCCCGGACCACCTCGCCGGTCATCACGAACCGCCGTCCGGCCGCAGGTGCCAGGAGGTTGATCGTGTAGGCCGCCGTGAGCACGGCCGCTTCGGGCGCCATGACGGTGAACGCCGCGTACCCGCACGCGCTGTCCAGGACCGAGGCGACGGCACCTGCGTGCAGGAATCCGTGCTGCTGGGTGAACCTGTTGTCATGGTCCACGATGAGTTCAACCCGGCCCCGCTCGACCGCCGCAAGTCGCACGCCCAGCGTGGCCATCATTGCCTGCCGCCCGAAGCTGGCGCGGACGCGAGCTGCCATCGCCGACACCGGCTCGCTCTCGGGCCGACTGCTGGCTGATTCCCGCACCCGCTGATTGTCTCAGCAGATGCCGCATCGCGCGCTCCGTGATCACCAGCCTGGGGCCCGCTGTGGGCCATGATGGTGCGACGCGAACCGTTCTGCATGCCCATAGGCTCTCCGCAGATTGTCGGGGACGGGGCGCAGAGTCCGATAATCGGTGAGCCCAGTCACGCCGGGACCGGCGGAGTGGATCGGCCACTAGCTGGCGCGGGGCGGCTCCGGCGCGCGGTCAAGGGCGGGTCCAGACCAGCGGGATCGCGGACGCGGCCAGCAGTGCCGCCATGACAGTGTTGAGGACGCGCCGGGCGCTTGATGTGCGGAGGAAGCGCTGAAGCGCGGCGCCGAACGCCAGCCAGGGCAAGCAGCTGGGGAGGGCGACCAGCGTAAACAGGACCGCGAGAATGGCAGCCTGGGCAGGGGCGCCGCCGGCCCGCCGGTCCAGGAACGTCGCGACGGCGGCGACGCCAATCAGCCACCCCTTGGGGTTGACCCATTGGAACGCTGCCATGCCGAGGAATCCAGCGCGTACGTTCGTGGCCTGCTCCGCGTGTCCGGCGGTCGCGATCTGCCATGCCATCCAGCAGAGCACCGCTGCCCCGCCCCACTTCAGGGCCTGGAGGGCGAAAGGATGAGCAAGGAGCGCGTTGCCCACTCCCAGAGTGATGGCGAACAGCATTGTGCCCATCCCGGTCACCTGGCCAAGCAGGCTCGCGAGACCCTGCCGGACACCGACTCTTGCGCCGATAGCGGTCAGCAGCGCATTGCTGGGGCCGGGGGTTCCGGCGACGACCGCTGCGAACGTCACGAACGCGATCAGCCGGGTCGGGTCATGTATGACTTCCACGCCTCGCTCCGTAGATTTGATCTATGGCCTCCAGCCTGGGTGATGAAGTCGGCCCCGGTCTTGAACATCCGTGCGGCCCGGCAGAGTGGGTAGATGCCACCCGGCCGGTGGCGGGGGTGGAGTTGTTCCGCGCTCGTCTGCGGGGCCGACCGTTCAGCCGGCACCGGCACGATGTCTACGCGATCGGCGTCACCGAGGAAGGTATCCAGGCGTTCAACTACCGGGGCACGGTCGAGCGCAGCCTCCCCGGACAGGTCTTCGTGCTGCATCCCGACGAACTGCACGACGGCAGGGCAGAGGGTCCGGGCCTGTTCGGCTACCGCCAGATCTATGTCAACCCGGACCAGATCGCATCCGCCCTGCCAGCCCTCACCGGACGAGCGACGCCGCTGCCGTTCGCTCCCCCGGTGACCGACGACCCATTCCTCGCGCGCACAGTGCGATCCGCATTCACGCGTGCACCCGAGCCGCTCGCGCTCGACGGATTGGTGCTTCAGCTGGCGCAGGGCCTGCTACGGTCCGGCGCCACCAGTCTCAACAGCACCCTGCGCTGCCGGATCGACCAGCCCGCTGTCGAGCGTGGCCGCGATTTCCTGCGCAGCCGGCTGACGATAGTGCAATCGAGCGAAGTGGAGGCGGTCACAGGCCTGAACCGCTACCAGTTCGCCCGCCAGTTTCACGCTCTCTACGGGACCAGCCCGTACCGATACTCGGTGATGCGGCGCGTTGACGCGGCCCGCAGCTGGCTGCGCGATGCCCGGCCCCTGGCAGAAACCGCGCTCGAGGCCGGCTTCGCCGACCAGGCCCACTTCACCCGGACGTTCAAAGCCGCGTTCGGGATGACACCCGGCCGGTACGTCAAGCTCTGCGCGGCCAGCGCCGGCAACAACACCGCTCGTCCGGCCGCCATGGCGATGCCACCGACATAGCCGATGCCGTTCGACGAGGGCTAATAACGCCGCGCTGCTCCGAAGCCAGGCGCCCGCGCGTAACACGATGACGCGGGCGTCGCCGGCGCCGTTAGTCACCATGCCGGGTCTCTGCCCATCCATCCGGCGAGCCGGTCGAATGGCGATGCGTCGGTGGCGACGGGGATGACCGGCCCGAACGGCATCCCGTCGCCTGGGTGTTCGGGTATGCGCGCCGAGACGAGAGAAGCGGCTGCCGCGCCGAGGGTCTGGTCGAGCAGATCCGGACGGTCGATGGCGACAGCGAGGTCCCAGCCGTGGGTTGCGAGTTCGCCGAGTAGTACGCCGTAGGCGGCTTGGGCGGGCATGGTGCCGAACGGGAGGGTGACGGTCTTGCCGGGGTCGGCTGTGGCGATGGCTTGGAGTGCTTGATCTCGCGCGGATGCCCAGTCCGGATCGTCGCCTTGGCCTGCCCGCGGGGTTCGCAGTGTTTGGGTGAGTCGGTCGACGACGATGGCAACGTGGGCGATTAGCTCGGTCACGTCGTAGTCGGGGCAGGGGGTCGGTTTGCGGGCTGACGAGGCCGGGGCAGCGCGGACCACGTCGTCGAACTGGGTGATTGCTGCGGTGAGCAGGCCGCGGTTGCTGGCTGAGTTGGTCATGGTCGAGGCTCCGGTTCAGGAAACGACGGGCTGGTCGGTGTGCGGGATTCGCGGTAGCAGGACAACGGAGATCACCAACGCCACCAGCGCGAACACGGCGCCGGCTGCGAAGCCGTCATGGAAGAAGGTGACCCGCGCCGCTTCGATGAGGTTCGGCTCGCTGTGAGCGTGGCGAGTCAGTTCGCTGACGCGGCGGAAAGCCCAGCCGGCCGAGACCGCGACCCCGAGCGCGCCACCGAGTTCCTGGCTGGTGTCGATCAAGCCCGCGGCAAGGCCCGCGCGATGCTCGGGAATCCCGGCTTGGGCGGCGATCTGCAACGGAACGAACGACAGGCCCATACCGAGGCCGATGACCAGGAAGACCGGCAGAACCCGGGTCGGGTAGGCCGCGTCAGACGGCATCCGGGTGAGTAGGAAAAGCCCCGCGGTCACCAAGACGAGGCCGACGGCCAGGACCGCCTTCCCGGGCAGTTTCGTGACTAGTCCGGAGGCCAGGCCGGCTCCGACGGCAACGACGACGGCAAGCGGGACGTAGGCCAGACCTGTCCTCAGCGGCGAGTAGTGCAGCACCTGCTGCATGAACAAGCTGGCGAAGAAGAACACAGTGACGACGGTGCCGAGGAGGAACAGCGTCGACAGGTTGGCGTAGCGCAGGGTGCGGGTGGCGAAGATGTCGAATGGCACCAGCGGTGCGTCGGCGCGAGATTCGACGACAACGAACGCTGCGAGCAGGACGACCGTGATCCCGAGGCCAGCCAGACCCGGCGCGGCGGTCCACCCGTGCTCGATCGCGTCATCAAGCCCGTAGATCAGCGCAAGCAGAGCGCCGGTGAGCAAGACGGCGCCGGCGAAGTCGAACCGCCGCCGCGGGGCTCGGCTCTCAGGCAGCACCCTGGTCACCGTCGCCGCCGTGACCGCGGCGATCGGCACGTTGATGAAGAAGATCCACCGCCAGCCAGGCCCGTCGGAGAGCACGCCACCGAGGATCACCGAGGCCAGCCCGGTCAGAGCGCCCCAGACACCAAGTGCGCGTGCTCGCTCCTTCCCGCCTACGAAGGTCGTGGTCAGGGCGGACAAGGCTGCGGGCGCGATGAGCGCAGCGCCCAAGCCCTGCATCGCCCGGGCGGTGAACAGCATCGCCTGGTCATGAGACAACCCGGCGGTCAATGACGCCAGGCCGAACACCGCCAGCCCGACCTGCAGAAGCCTCCGCCGGCCGAAGGCGTCGGCCAGCCGGGAACCGAGAAGCAGACAACCACCAAGCAGGGTGCCGTAGAGCGTCACCACGTAGGGAAGGTTCGCCTCGCTGATGCCCAGCGACCGCTCGATCGAGGGCAATGCGACGTTCACGATGCTCACGTCTTGCACCGTACGGCTTTCCATCACGGGGAAGCCCCAGGTCAGGGTAGGGTGCAAGGACAATGCGGGCACTGATTGCGGCACGGAAGTCCAACAAGGTCTCCGGGGCCAAGGACGGTCACGGGATCAGCCTGGACGCCCAGGACGAGCTTGCCAGGGAGTTCTGCGAGCGGCAGGGCTGGGAGATCGTCGGGGCAACCCAGGACATCATCAGCGGCACGGTGGCGCCGATGAAGCGCAAGAGGAAAATCAGTGTGCAAGACGGCCGCGACCGTTCCGGCCGTCGTTTCGAGCAAACTCGACAACTGCTTAGCTCGTCCCCGTGGCAGTCAGGTAAGCGGCATAAGCCCAGGTCAGACCGTGCATAGCTACGTGGCTAATTGGGTGGAATGGTGACGGTGGCCTTAGTCAACGCGACCTGGAGCAGAGCACTTGGCGTTAACAGATGTCCGGACAGAATGACGGACAGAATGCCACCAGGAGAGCCCCCAGATCGACGCTGACAGGGCGAACAGGATGGTCCTGGATACTCGGCTGGGATGGTCACCATGACGCTCGGTAACGGGGCGCCTAATGTCGCCCGGCGGCATTGTCTATGCCTTAGCCGATTCCATACGCGAACAGTGTTCGCTTTCGCTCGCGCTTGGGGCGGTTTCCCAGGGCCTCCGAGCATCCTGGTCACCCCGGAGCCTTCGTCATGTGGCGGTCGGCTAGCGCAGGTGGCGGTAACGCAGCAGGCTGCGTCCGCCGTAGATGGCGAACAGGAGCGCCGCCAGCAGCGTGACGCCGCCGAACCCGCTGTGTCCGGTTGCCATCAGCACGATAGCTGCGACCTCGATGATGATGAACAGGGCGAGGCAGCCGACAGCCGCCCGCCGGGCGCCGGTGGCGGTGGTCTGCTTGCCAGGGGAGGTCCACATGGCCGGAGGTTAGCGACTCCCGCGTAACCGGGCAATCGAACGAGTGTTCAACTCGAATGATGCTGCTCGTGTTCGCGTCCAGGCGACCATTGCGGCACTGGCTGACGGGTCGCTGAGCAGGGGTTAGTTGCTATTTGAAACCTGGACGCTGTAGTCGAGGAACACCATGAACTGGGCGATCGACAAGAAGGCCAAGACGAGCCCAGGGCGTCGGATGCCGGGCGCAATGCCCGGAACCAGACCAGGAGCCTGAGTGCGGGTTGATTCAAAGGTCATGCACGCGATGCTAGTATCGAGGATATACTAGGTACCTAGACGAAACTAAAGGGATCACGCGTGGTAATGCCAACAACCGTCACGACAGCGACGCCGGCCGCCACCGGCGGCGGCTGCCCGATAGCGCCAGTGGTCGACATTGTGTTCAGCCGGTGGACCACGCCGATCCTGTGGCAGCTGCACACCCGCGGACGGCAGCGCTTCAACGACCTCAAGGAACTCGCCGGCGGCATCACCGCGAAGGTCCTCACCCAACGACTACGGCAGCTCGAACGCGACGGGCTCGTAGCACGCTTCTACTTCGGCGAAGTCCCGCCTCGAGTCGAATATGAGATAACGCCGCTGGGGGCAAGTCTGGCGCCCGTCTTCGCATCGCTCGTGACCTGGTCCGGCGCCAACCTTGATCAGGTCCGTGCCGCACGCACGGCATACGACAAAGCCGGAAAGCCTTTGCCTTGATCAACTTAGAAATCATGCCCCACTGCGTGGCGCTGCCGTGGGAGGCGAAAACTCAAGCCGCCCGCCCCGAACAGCTGATCCGTGTGGCGCCGCTCGGGTGAATCGAAGCGACGGGTGCGGTTCAGCGAAAGAGTCGGGTCATACAGCTTGCGCCGTGACTAGCCAAGCCGCGCCGGGCATGGTCACGCCATCCGGCGATGAGTACGCCAGCAGGCGGTCCCGGACCTGTCTGGTCAGCTCGGCGGCTTGTGCTGGGCTAAGCCCGTTCAGGATCTCGGTAGCTGTCGGGGAGGCACGCTCGTATTCGAGCACGTCGTCCACGTCGCGCCCGATGAGCATCGGCTCGTCCGCCTTCGCGAACTCGATACCACCGAACCCCGCGCCGGTCAGCAACGCGCTCACCAGGCCGGTGCCGGCGAGGGAGAAAGCAGCCGACGGCCCGGTAGCTCGCGGAGGCCGAGTACCGCAGAGGCCTCGGCGAACCCGGTGGTAAAGACGGGGTTCTCATCGCGAGTGCGCCAGCACAGGAACGCCAGCCTGCCGCCGGGCTGCAGCGCCTTCCGCAGGTTGGCGAACGCCGCCGCCGGATCATCGAAGAACATGACACCGAAACTGCTCAGCACCACGTCGAAGACCCCGGCCCCGAACGGGTGCACCTGGGCGTCGACGACCTCGAACCTAGCATTGGCGACGCCAGCAGCAGCGGCGAGCGGCGAGCTTCGGCCACCTGGATCCAGGAGAAGTCCGCGCCGAGGGCATGCCCGCTGCGGGTGGCGCGTGCGCGAGGATAGTGGTATCACCGCAGCCGCACCCGATGTCGAGAACGTTCTCCCCGTCCTGGATCCGCGTGGCACCGAGCAACCGCGCCCTCAGCCGGTCCAGCATGCGCTATGCCGCTCACGCTGCTCGATGATCTCCCGCCCGCTGGCTCCGTTCCATTCCTCGGCCTGCTCCGCATTCACCGCCACGAACGCCACGGTATATCGCCCACAATCCTGCCTGGACCGGCGCCCGATACGTCGTTACGTACGTTCGTGCTGGAGATCGCGACGGTCGCGAGGCCTGCCAAAGCGGGGAGTTCTGCGCGCAGCCGCTCGTGTGATCGACCCATCGAAAGACCATCCCCGAATCGGCGATCCGCGGCGGTGGTCAAGTTCACCGGCGTGACCGTCCGCGATGCGCCCACCAGCGGCATAACCGCCTGGCCGCCGCCGCACCGGGCAGCCGCGGCGAGCAGGATATTACCGTGCTCGCCTGCGTCGCAGCATGAACCACTGGTGACTGCGGCCGTTGCCTGCTAGCAAGTCCTGAACTGCATGCGGCAGATGAGGCCAGACGGCAATTGCAGCTCGCGCGATCGGCATGAAAGGAACGGCCAGCACCAGCAGTAGTGACCTGAGGCGGACCACTCCGAATCGGCCGCCCGGAATCGCCAACGAAGCTGCGGCCAGGACAACCCAGACCACAAGCAGCACCCGAGGTGCTGGATTGTGCGGCAACGCGACGCTCAGCGCGACCAAAGCGGCGACGCCAAGCCACGACACCAACCGGCCAGTATGGCAATCAAGAGCCTGCTAAAACTCCGGCCTTGCTCCCGGCCGCACCAGACCATGCCTGATGATCTCATTCTAGGGCAGGTTCGACAACGCGCCGGTGGATCGAGGCCCACCCCGGCCGGGGAGCGGCGCCGCGCCGCCGCCAGATTCTGATGACCGCCAACAACCGGTAGCTATTGCAGTGCGGACAATCTGCAGTAGTCTGCCCGCGATATGACACCAGTGCGCGATGTTGCGATCATCGGAGCCGGACTGCTGGGGCTGGCGGCCGGACGTGCCCTCGCAGCACGCGGCCGAGATGTCGTCGTCTTGGAACAGGCAGAAGTCGGTCATTCTGGCTCAGGCTCCAAGGGCACCACCAGGATCTTCCGGCTCGGCTATCCCGACCCGGACTACGTCGGCGCCGCCCGCCAGGCCCGCGCTCGGTGGCATGAGCTTGAAGCCCAGTCCGGGCGGCGTATCCTGCGCCCGGTCCCGCACCTGACATTCGGAACCGGCCTGCGCGACGTTCACGACGCCATGATCGCGGCCGGCGCGCCCTGCCAGCTGCTTCAGAAAGCCGACGTGGCAGAACGATTCCCGGCGATAACGGTCGACGGCCCGGCCCTGCTCGAGCCGGATTCTGCCGTGATCGCGGCGGACGAGGCACTCACGGCATTCGCGGCCGGCGTGCCCGAGATCAGGCCTGGCGTCCGCGTCATCCGCATGGCTGACGACGGCCGCCAGGTAACGCTGCACTCGACGGCGGGCGTCATCGCGGCCAGGGCAGCGATCGTCACGGCGGGACCGTGGTCAAGCGGCCTCCTCGCCAGCGTGAGCGTGCCGATACCTGGCCGGCCAACGCTCGAGCAAGTGGCGTATCTACGCCCGGCCGGGCAAGATGACGCGCCCATCTTCGTTTGCCACGACGAGCAGACACCGTACGGCGTGCCGGTGCCGGGATCGCGGCTCTACAAGATAGGGATCCATCCGAGCGGTCCGGCCACCGATCCCGACGCGCAGAACCGGGCAGCCGACCAGCAGCTGCTGGGCCGGCTGGCTGAGGTGGCGCGGCGCTATCTGCCGAGCTATAACCCCGAGCCTGTCACCACCGAGCGTTGCGTCTACGACAACAGCCCGGACGAGGACTTCATCATCGACCGGATCGGCAACATCGTCGTGGGCTGCGGCACGTCCGGACATGGCTTCAAGTTCGGCCCGCTGCTCGGCGAATGGCTCGCCGACCTTGCCACCAGCCCGGCCGGAATCGCGGCTGGACACGGCCTCATGCAGCGGTTCGCGATGGAGCGGTTCGGCCGTCCCGACTAAACCGGGCTGGGCGCCAGGAACTTGATCTCCAGGACGCGCATGCCGTGGGCTAGGCGTTTCGGACGCAACTCGGCGCGGCATCGGGCCGGCTGGCTCGTCAGCAGCTTCATCATCCCGCGCAGGTCGCTGCCGCCCCGACGCCGGGCCGGCCCGACGGCACAGCGACCTCGGCCATCCGGAACGGCACGGTCCCGCCGGCCTGCGGCCCGGTGTCGCCGAAATGAACCAGGTGAACCGGGTAGCGCGCGGCCAGCTTGCGCAGCACCGTGATCAGCCGCGGATCGACGCGCCCGGATACCGACGATTGTCACTCAAGCTTGGCAAATCGCCCGCAGCCGTCAGGAACGGCTGGCAGCGGCCGGAACGGTGCGGTCAGCTGTGTGCCGGGGGCCGCTCCGGAGTGGGCGGATCGACGACGATCTCCGGCATGCTGATGCGGAATTTCACTCCCTGCTGCAGGGGAATCGCTTCGACGGTTCCGTCGTGCATGCCGGCGACTCGGCGCACGATCGCCAGGCCTAGGCCAGAGCCGGGTAGCGCCCGCGCCTTTGCTGACCGGTAAAAGCGATCAAAAATGTACGGCAGGTCGTCCGCGGGAATTCCAGGCCCGTCGTCGCTGACCTCGACCGTTCCGCCGGCTGCTGAGATTCGGATGCGCCCGTTCGGCGGGCTCCATTTCAGCGCGTTATCGACCAGGTTACCGATGGCCCGTTCCAGCGCGTCCGGATCGCCGCGGACCAGCGAAGGCCGGCAGTCGAGCTCGTATCGCAGCTCCGGCGCCCGGACGGAGGCCCGCGCTGCGATCCGTTCCGCGAGCAGATCCAGCCGGACATCTTCGACGTGGAACGAGGCCCGCCCGTCACGAGCGAGCTCGACTAGGTCGTTGATCAGCACGCGCAGCTCGCCAGCCTCGGCCAGCGCGGCCGCGGCCAGTGCCGGGGCGCTGGGGTCGTCAGGTCGTTCAGCGAGCAGTTCGAGGTTGGTGGTCAGGCTGGTTAGCGGGGTGCGTAGCTCGTGCGAGGCGTCGGCGACCAGACGGCGCTGGGCACCCACCGATTCGTTCAGCGCGGCTGTCATCGCCGCGAATGCCTGCCCGAGCCGGCTGATCTCGTCCCGGCCCGGTGTCTCGATCGGCGCGCTGAGGTCGCCGGTAGTCCTTATCCGCTCGACCGTTTCGGTGAGCCTGCCGACCGGGCGCAACACCCGGCCCGCTGCCAGCCGCGCCACCACCGCCGCAGCAAGCGTGCCGGCCGGCACGAGCACGACGAGCAGCCAGCCGAGCGCCGTCTGGGTCGGTGCCGCAGCCGACAGAGGCATGGCGACGCGGACCAGTATTCCGGGATTGCCCGGAAACTGCGCAGTGTAAATGCGGTAGACGACGCGTCCGTAGGCCTCGTCGTGGAAATACGGCTTGTCGGACCCGCGCGCCACCTGGATGTCGTGATCGGTGATGCCGACGAACCCGTTCGTAGGGCCGACCACGGGATCAGGCACGATCTGGAGCTGCGTGTTGCCGAACGGGACCAGCTCCCCGAAAGGGGTGCCGCCTCGTTTCAGCTGGGCCGCTATGGCCGGCGCCTCTTTGGCCACCTGCACAAGAGATTCGTCGTCCTGTCGGCGCAGGTTCGCGCCGACCGCCGGATAGACGACGGCCGCGACGATCGCGAGCGCGCCGAAGACAACCGCGCCCACAGCGATCGCAACCCTGGTGCGCAGGCTCACGTCTCTTCCCGCAGCACGTAGCCGATCCCGCGGACGGTCTGGATTAGCCGCGGCTCGCCGATCTTGCGCCGCAAATAGCCGATGTAAACCCACAGCCCGTTCGATTCCGGGCCGAAGTCATACCCCCACACCGATTCGAATATCTGAGTCCGGGAAAGCACGCGGCCCGGGTTGCGGAGGAACAGTTCGAGCAGCGCGAATTCGGTCTTGGTCAGCGGCAGCCGTTCACCGCGGCGACTTGCCTGGTGGGCCGCGAGATCGAGCTCGACATCGGCGAACCGGAGCAGCTCGGCGCCTGCGCCGCTGCGCCGCAGCAACGCGCGCAGCCGCGCCCGCAATTCCTCGAGCGCGAACGGCTTGGTCAGGTAGTCGTCAGCGCCGGCGTCCAACCCGGCGACCCGGTCGGAAACCAGGTCTCGCGCAGTCAGCATCAGGATGGGGGTGTCGTCGCCGCGTGCCCTGATCGCGCGGCATACCTCGAGCCCGTTCGGCTCCGGCATCAGGACGTCGAGGAGGACGGCCTCATGCCGGTTCCGCAACAGCGTGGCCAGCGCGGCGGTGCCGTCAGCCGCCGTGGACACGTCGTAGCCGTCGCGCTGCAGCGCGTGGGTCAGCGCGCTGCGGACCGCCTCCTCGTCGTCGACTACAAGCACCCGCACCCGGCCAGTATGGCGCACCTTCTTTTACTGGCAGGATCGCGTCAGTTGCCTTGGGACTGGCTCTGCTTGGCCCGCATGAGCGCGGCGAGCAGTTGCTCGGTGCTGACGCCGAGCGAACGGGCGGCCGCCGCGAATACCGGCGACGACGTATCGGCCTGGCCCGCCGCGAAGAGCGGCTGCAGCGCCGCGCTGACCTGAGCCGTGCCGACGTGCAGCTCCTGCGCCACCACCGCCGCCATCGCGTCGTGGCCCTGCTGCTCCTCGGCTGACTTCGGGACGGCTTTGGAGCCGGTGGCCTTGGAGCCGTCCGGGCTCTGCTCGGCTTGCGTGCTTGCGCCCAGGCTCTGCTTGGCCTGCGCGAGCGCGGCGGCCAGTTCCTGGGTGCTGACACCGAGAGAACGTGCAGCCGCCGCGAATACCGGCGACGACGTATCGGCCCGGCCCGCCGCGAAGATCGGCTGCAGCGCCGCGCTGACCTGGGCCGTGCCGACGTGCAGCTCCTGCGCCACCACCGCCGCCATCGCGTCGTGGCCCTGCCGCTCCTCGGCTGGTTTGGAGCCGACGGACTTGGAGCCGCCGGGCTTTGCACTGGCGGACATGGTCTTCGCGGGGGCGCCGGGCTTGGCGCCGGTCGTAGACGCTACCGCAGCGGCACTGCCCGCGGCGACTGCGGCGGAGAACGCGGCGGCGGCGGCAATCAGCCTGGTTCGGTTGCGCATGCGAATCCTCCTCGGGTTCGTGGCTTGCACCCAGGGAACCAGGCGAGACTCAGGCCGACCGAAGAAGTTCCTAATCGCGGCCTAAGAAAGCAGCACCGCCCCGGACCTGCATATTTCCGTACCGTGAGGCCAGCGTGATCTTCAAGTACCCTCCCTGTGCCGGTTTTGCCGGGACTCCGGCGGTGTCTTGCTATGTCCTAGCGGATTAGCCGGCGAGTGCTTTGGTGATGAAGCCGGCCACGCGCACCGGATTGGCGATGAACGCGGTGTGCGATCCGTTGATCGACTCGGTCACGGCGCCCATGCGTTCGGCCATGAATCGCTCCGCGTCCGGCGGGATGGCGTTATCGTGCTCCGACACCAGGAACCAGGAGGGCTTGGTCTTCCACCCGGCCGCTGTGGCATTTTCGGTCAGCGCCGCGAGCGAGAGCGGCCGTTGGGTAGCGAACATGACATCGGAAACGTCGACCGGGACATCCGCGCAGAACGTCTGCCGGAATTGTTCTTTGCCGATGTACAGGTCCGGCCCCTGCGGAGCACCGGGCGCGTCATACGGCGTCGGGCGGGAGGTGGACGCGAGCATGGACGGCGGGAACGGGCCCTGCGCGCTAGCGCAGCTCTCGCCCACGTCGAGGCCGAAGGCGGCGAGGTAGACAAGCCCCATCACGTTGTCCAGCCCGGCGGAGGCTTGCGTGATGACCGCCCCGCCATAGGAGTGCCCGATCAGGAGGACCGGGCCGTCGATGGCATTGACCGCGGCGCTGACGGCAGCAGCGTCGGACGCAAGGCTGCGCAACGGGTTCGGCGGCGCGATGACCGTATGGCCGACGCTCTCGAGCTCGCGTATGACTCCTGCGAAGCCTGATGCGTCGGCGAAAGCGCCGTGGACGAGGACGACAGTGGGCTCACTCATCGGGATTCTCCTGCGTAGCAGTGGATGGAACCATGAGAGAGTAAGTACCGGGTCAGCGATGACGCGTCCCGGAAAGTCCGTAGTCTTCTGCGAGCGCGTACACCGTAGGACCAGCTGATGACCAGGCTGTTAGGCCGGGCGCAGGAATGCGCGACGCTAGAGGCTGCTGCGGCCAGCGCGCGCGCAGGTCAGGGCGGAGCACTCATAGTGACCGGCGGGCCCGGGGCCGGGAAGTCTGCGCTGCTCGACTACGTGATGAACTCGGCCGGTGACGCCGAGACCATCCGCATCGCGGGACTGGAACCGGAAGCGGAGATCGGGCTGGCGGGGCTGCACCGGCTGCTGCTGTTCCACCCGCAGGGCCGCTCAGCGCTGCCGCCCGCGCAGCGCCACGCCCTCGACGCGAGCCTGGGGCTCGCCGGCCAGACTGAGGCCGCGCCGTTCCTGCTCGGCCTGGCGGTGCTGACAGTGCTGAACGACCTCTCGAGGCCCCGGCCGCTTGTCTGCGTCGTCGATGACGCCCACTGGCTGGACCTCGAATCCGCTCAGGTGCTCGCCTTCGTGGCGCGGAGACTGCAGAACGAGCAGATCCTGATGTTGTTCGCGGCCCGCGACCCGCCCGAGGCCAGCGTCTTCAGTGGTATCCCCGAAGTGGCACTCCAGCCCCTTGGCTTTGATGACGCGGCGGAGCTTCTGCTCGCCACTGCGGGTGATATCCCGCTGGACCGGCAGGTCGCCCGGGACATCGCCGTACGGACGGAGGGTAACCCGCTGGCCCTGCTTGAAGTTGGCCGCGAGCTCAAGGCCCGGCGCGCACCACCGTCGGTGCTGCTTGACGAGCCGCTCCCGGTCGGGTCCCGGCTCCGCCAGCACTACGAGATGCAGGTCCGCCATGTCCCCGAGGAAACGCGCCAGCTGCTGCTGCTGGCAGCAGCCAACATGGGCTCGGTGCCCGGCATACTGTCGCTGGCAACCGAACTAGCCGGGATCGACCCGGATGCCGCAGCGCCGGCCGAGCGCGGCCGCCTCATTGAGCTTTCGCCGGACCTGCGATTCCGCCACCCCGTCATCCGGACAGCGGCCTACGGCAGCGCCTCCCTGCAAGCGCGTCGGCAGGCGCATGCCGTGCTGGCTGCTGCGGCGCGTGCGCTCGACGACCGGCAGGCCGCGGCCTGGCATCTGGCGGCAGCCACCCTCGCTCCCGCGGAGGACGTGGCCGCCGAGCTGGACACCGCCGCGGAAGTGGCGCGCGGCCGCGGCTCCTTGCTGACCGAGTCCACGTTCCTCGCCCGGGCCGCCGAGCTCAGCCCGCCGGGGCCGCAGGCGGTGCAGCGCCGCCTGCGCGCCGCCGAGGCAGCACTGCTGGGAGGTGCGCCGCTGCGCGCCGAATCCCTCGCCGACCTCATACCACCGTCCGCGCCCGTCAGCGCGCGTGCCCATGCGGAGCATCTGCGGGTGCAAGCCCGGATCGCGGCTAGCTGGTCTGTAGCAGAAGCGCCTGTCATGCTGCTGGAGGCGGGCCTGTTGTGCCTGGACGAGGCCCCTGGGCTGGCACGCGAGATACTGCTCGAAGCCGTCACCGCCACGATCACCGCCAGCCAGATGACTGCCCGGATCACCCCGGCTGAACTCGGCAGGCGCATCCTGCAGGCCATCGGCGACGGCGCGGCGCGCACCGGCGAGGAGCAGTTGCTGTCCGGCCTCGCGACGCTGCTGACCGGCCGGTACCGTACGGCCGCGTCACTGCTCCGGCAGGCCATAGGAACGATGGCCGCACGGCCGGGGCCGCGCGAGCGGGTCCCGTTCTGGCTGATGGCCACCAGCTTCGCGGCAACCGCGATCTGGGAGGACCAGGAAGCCCTCCGATGGCTGGCACGCTGCGAGGACCTGGCCCGGCGAACCGGTGCCATGAGACCGCTGACTTTGTGCCTAATCGGGGGATCAATCGCCAACGGGGCCCGCGGGCAACTGAACCTCGCCGGACAGCAGCTCGCGGAGGGACGTGAACTGGGGCATGCCCTCGGGTGGAACGCCGGGCAGCTGGGCAGCTTCTCCGGCGTCCGCAACATCGCTTTTGCCGGCGACAGGCAGGCCTTGCGCCGCGCCGTCGCGAATCAGCGGGCAATCGCAGCCGCACGCGGGTCCGGCGACATGATCCGGGTCGCACTCGCCGCCCAGACCATCCTCCACGTCGGCTGCGGCGAATACGCCGGCGCCTACGAAACAGCC
>DATMMA010000189.1:0-10332 GCA_035570295.1 Streptosporangiaceae bacterium | reverse complement strand
TATGACCGGCCTTTTGTTCGTGCCTAGTCCCGGTTACCACCAGCCAATCTGCACCTTGCCGTTCGGACGTCTCCCGGGCCGCAGTGATCTCGCGTCTAATAGAGACAGCGCCGTAATGGTTTTGCGCGCACGGTCGTCGCGCCCGGCCGTTCTGCGCGCATCATTCTCTCGGCACAACAGGGTCAGGTCACCATTTCCGACAGGCCAACGTCTCGCGGGCTGCTCGCATGCCGCCGCTGAGCAGCGAGCGGCTGCCGGTCCGGCTGGCGCCGCTAGTCGGCCGGCAGAATGAGCTGCGGGATGTGCTGGCCGTCATGTCGCGGAGCCGGCTGCTCACCCTGACCGGCCCGGGCGGTACCGGAAAAACCAGGCTGGCGCTTGCCGCGGCCGGCACGGCCGGCGAGTCCTACTCCGCCGGGGTGTGCTGGGTCGAGCTCGCGCCGCTGGATGACCCGCTGATCGTCGCCCAGGAGGTAGCAAGCCGGGCCGGCGTGCCCGACAGTCCCGGTCAGGACCCAGCGGTTGCCATCACCGCGCACATCGCTGATCGCCAGGCGCTGATCGTCCTGGACAACTGCGAGCACCTGACGTCAGCGGTGGCGCGGCTGGCCGAGCGGCTGCTGGCCGGCTGCCCTGGACTGTCGATCCTGGCAACCAGCCGCGAGGTGCTTGGCGTTGACGGAGAACGCAACTGGCCGGTGCCTCCGCTGTCCCTGCCGGATGCTGCCGGCCAGCTGTCAGCAGCAGCGCTGAGCGAATACGACGCGGTGAAGCTTTTCGAGCAGCGGGCGCAGCTGATCCGGCCCTCGTTCGCCTTGTCCGACGAGAACGCCGCCGCGGTGCTCCACGTGTGCACGCGGCTCGATGGCCTGCCGCTCGCGATCGAGCTGGCCGCTGCCCGGATGCACATGCTCTCGGTCAGCGAACTCGCCAGTCGTCTCGATGACGTCTTCACCGTGCTCGTGGGCGGGACCCGGTCGGCGCCAGCGCGGCATCAGGCCCTTCGCGCAACTCTGGACTGGAGCTACGACCTGCTGGAAGACGACGAGCGGGCTGTGTTCCAGCGCCTGTCGGTGTTCGCCGGCGGATTCGGCCTGGCCTCGGCGGAACAGGTCGCGGCGGGCGCCGACATCGAGGTCGGCCGCATGCTGGAGCTGCTCGTGCGGCTGGCGGACAAGTCGCTGCTGCAAGCCGACTTGAGCGGCCGTGCCGCGCGTTACTACCTGCTCGGCATTGTGCGGGAGTACGCGGCCGAGCGCCTGGCCCAGTCCGCTGATTCCGATGCGGTCCGGCGCGCGCACCTGAGCTGGTATGTCAACTTCGTCCAGCAGATAGTGCCGCGCATCGACCGTGGCGAAGGCGGCCCGCAGGCGCTGGAGCTTGAGCTTGACGCAGTGGATGCCGAGACGGCCAATCTGCGGGTCGCGCTGGAGTTCGCCCGGAAGACCGGGGACACGATCGCGGCACTGCAGATCGCCGGCCCGCTTGGCCACTACGCCTACCTCCGCGGGCATTACCACGAGGTCCGGCAGTGGATGGACGCCGCCGTGACCGGGCGCGGTGCCGAGGTCCCGGCCGGACTCCGCGCTCAGGCGCTGCTTGGCAGCGGCCGCCTCGCGCTGTTGCAGTGCGATTACGTCCCTGCCATCCGCAGGCTCGAGGCCGCGCTGCGGCTGTACCGGGAAATGGGCGATGAGCAGGGCATCTCAGCGACGTTGCAAGTGCTCGGCGGCGTCGCCCGGGAGCAGGGCCGCTACGCCCGCGCGATGGAGTTGCTTGCCGAGAGCCTGTCCGCCGCCGAAACCGTGGGAGACCGGTGGGCGATCGCCAGGGCGCACGGCCACCTCGGCTTCGTGCTCTGGCTGCAGCGCGAGTACGAGCAGGCGACCACCGAGTGCGAGCTGGCGCTCGCGATGTCCCGCGAGCTTGCCGCCGGCGAGGAGATCGCCTGGTCGCAGATCAGCCTCGGGGCGATTGCCCGGTACCAGGGCGACGCCGCCCGGTCCGCGCGCTTGCTCGCGGACAGCCGCGCGCTGGCGGAGCAGCTTGGCTTCAGGGAAGCCATCGCCTGGTCGCTTGAGCAGCAAGGCCTGCTCGCGATTGACCGGGCAGATCCGGCGGCAGCAGATCTGCTGCGCCGGAGCCTGGAGATCCATCATGAGCTACGGGACCGCTGGCGTACCTGCAGCCTGCTCGATGACCTGGCGGCAGTTGCGCTGGCGAATAGCCAGGCGGCAGAGGCAGCCGCGCTGCTCGCCACCGCCGAGGCGCTGCGCAAGGCCATCGGCACCGTAGTCCCGCCGTGCGAGCGCGCCCTGCGCGACCAGACCGTCGCAGGGACTTCCGCGGCGCTTGGCGAGGCGGAGTACGTCGCGGCCTTCCGGCGCGGGATGCAGGCGAGCGTGGATGACGTAAGGGACAGTCTGGCAAGGTCGGGCGATCCAGGATGGCAGGCCGCTGACCGGGCCAGGCATGCGCCCGGCGCGCGAGACAATCAGCGGCCGCACTCCACTGGCGCGGCGCCCGGCCCCGGCATGACCGTCGCGGTGCCGTTGCGGGTGACCTCGCCGGGGCCGGGGGCCGCGGGGCCGGATGCCGCCGTTCCCGCCCGGAAGCGCGGCGGGACCGGAGACGGCGGGCGACCTCGGCCCGCCGCGGGCGGTCTGCTGAAGATCAGGGCGCTGGGCGCCGCCAGCGTGCACCGAGGCGACCTGCCCGTCACAGCTGCGGACTGGGGCTATGCCAAGCCGCGGGAGCTGCTGTTCCTGCTCGCGACGTCGCGGCCGCTCAGCCGGGATCAGCTCGGCGCCGCGTTGTGGCCCGACCTGCCGCCGGACCGGCTGGGGAACACGCTGCATACGGCGCTGCGCGGCGTTCGGCGTGCGCTGGGCGATCCGGACTGGGTAACCTACGCCGACGGCCGGTACAGCTTCAACGCAGAGCGCGAGCACGATTGCGATGTGGAAACGTTCGAGCAGGCGCTGTCGGCAGCCCGTCGCGCGCGGCCTGCGGAAGCGGCGCTGCCCGACCTGCAGCGCGCGATCGCGGCCTACGGCGGCGAATTCCTTGCCGGAATGGCGGCCGGCGAGTGGGCGGAGCCCCGGCGTCACGAGCTTGGCCGGAGTTTTGAGTCGGCTTTGCTGGCAGCGGGGCGGCTGCAGGCGGGAGTGGGCAGGTTCGCCGTGGCTGCGGCCGCTTTCCGGCGGGCGGTTGCGCACGAGCCGCTGAACGAAACCGCGCACCGTGAGCTGATGAGCTGCTGGGCTCGGATGGGGGAGACGGCCCGCGCGCTGCGGCACTACGAGGAGCTTGTCGAGTTGCTCCGCGCGCAAGTGGGAGCGGCTCCGGCTGCTGAGACGACGGCGCTGTGCCGCAAGCTCGCCGGGACGGTGCAGCCGGGCCCCCAGTGATTCCCCCCGAAGCCGCAGTTCCCCCTGAGACTGCTGGAACCGTGGGTGCTGCCATGGCGGGGAGCGCCGCGTCTGCCACGGTCTTCGTCCTTGCTGCCGGCGCCTATGACGGAGGCGCCAGGACATGCGTGACCTCATCCCGCCAGCAGTCGCCAGGAACCCGGTCGAGGCCATCGAGATCGTGTCGCTGGCGATCAGTGACGGCGATCTTGAGGCAGCTCTCGCGCAGTACGAGCACAGCGCGATCCTGCGGCCCTGGCAATCGGATCCGGCGGACGGCGAGGTGTCCGTTAGCGCCGGCCGTGGTTCGGCCAGTGCCGCCAGCAGGCTGCAGGATGTCATGGACCTGCGGCTGCCGCTCGCGCTTCAGGTGCTCGCTGTTGTCCCGGCCGGCGACCTCGCGCTCGTGCTGGCCGAACGTCGCATCAGCGGCGCCGGCCCTGACTGCGAGCGCGTCGAGCTGACCGGGTCCGGTGCAGCAGTCGTGCGGCGTCAGCCCGGCGGAGGCTGGCGGATCGCGGCCGACGCGTGGCGCCTGGCCGGCACCGGCGGGCCGGATCGCGTCCCCTGCGATTCCCCCTGAGCCCCCGGCGAACTCCCCAGAGTCGCGAGTGAAGCTGACCGCATAACGACCGGGACAGGCTCCTGCGCCAGGCCGGATCACCTGTCAGCAAAGGGGAGAGGACCTTGACATGATTTCTCGCCGATTCACTCGCAAGGCGGTGGCTGCGGCCGCGGTGTCGGCCGGGGCGATTGCCGCCGCGACGACGGTTGCGCTGGCAATGCCCGCTGGGGCGAGCACGACGAGCGCCGCCAGCCACGGCTACACCTTCAAGACCATCATCAACAATCACGACGTGACCTTTAACCAGTTGCTCGGGATTAACGAGGCTGGCTTGATTGCCGGCTACTTCGGTTCCGGCGCCACTGGGCACCCGAACAAGGGCTACACGGTCAAGCCGCCGTACCACCAGGGCAACTTCAAGAACGAGAACTTCCCGCATTCCGCGCAGACCCAGGTGACCGGTCTGAACGACATCGGCTACACGGTCGGCTTCTGGGCTAACAAGGCGGGTGCCAACTTCGGCTTCTACAAGCACAAGGGTCAGTACCACAAGGTGGACTTCCCTGGCGTGCCGAACTCAAGCCCGCAGATGGACCAGCTGCTGGGCATCAACGACCACCGAGTTGCTGTCGGCTTCTTCACCAACGCGGCCGGCAACATGCGCGGCTATGAGTACAACATCCCCGAGCACAAGTTCAGCCGGATCGTGCAGCCCGGCGTCGGGACCCTGAACGAGAAGACCCCGAGCCTGACCGCGTCGGGGATCAACAACCACGGCACCGTGGCCGGGTTCTACAACACCAAGGGCGGCAAGACCGACGGCTTCGTCCTGAGGAGCCACCACTTCATCAAGCTCGCCTTCCCCGGCGCGACGTCGACCATGGCATTCGGTATCAACGACTCTGGCCTGGTGGTCGGCGCCTACACCACCGGATCCGGCGGTTCGGCTCAGACCTGGGGATTCACCTGGAAGTCCGGGCACTTCCACGAGGTCAACGACCCGAACGGGATCGGCAGCACGATCATCAACGGCGTGAACGACCGCGGCGAACTGGTCGGCTTCTACATGGACGCCGCGAACAACAACAACACCGACGGGTTCCTGGCCGAGCCGCAGGGCTAGTCAGCAGCTGACGGATCAGGCCCAGATCGCCAGCCAGCCGCCCCTGAGGTCGCCTGGGAGCAGTGCCGCCGCGCAACCGCGCGGCGGCACTCGCCATTTCCTGCCCAGGGTGTTCGCGGCTATGGGCGTGCGCGGCGGTCGGCCTCCGGCCAGCCTGCGCCGGTCCCTGCCGCTGGCCCCTCCTTGTGCCCTGAGCCTGGGCCGGGACGTTCGGCAGGGCGGGAGCCGGGTAGACAGTCCTTCGTGAAGATTGGCCTTGTATTTCCGCAGACAGAGATGGGCGGCGACCGCGGCGCCGTGCGCGCGTACGGCCAGCGGGCCGACGAACTGGGCTTCACGCACATCCTGGCCTATGATCACGTGCTCGGCGCCGATCCGGCTGTGCATCAGGGATGGAACGGGCCTTACGACGTAGACACGACCTTCCACGAACCGTTTGTAATGTTCGGCTACCTGGCTGCGGTCACCTCGCTGGAGCTGGTCACCGGCATCATCATCCTGCCGCAGCGGCAGACTGCGCTGGTCGCGAAGCAGGCCGCGGAGGTCGACCTGCTCACCGGCGGGAAGTTCCGGCTCGGCATCGGCCTCGGCTGGAATGCGGTCGAGTACGAGGCGCTCGGCAAGAACTTCGCCGACCGCGGGCGCCGGGTCGGCGAGCAGATCGAGCTGATGCGGCGGCTGTGGACCGAGCGGAGTGTCACCTTCGCGGGCGAGCACGAGACGGTAACCGGTGCCGGACTGGCGCCGCTGCCGGTCCAGCGGCCGATCCCGGTCTGGTTCGGCGCGCAGTCCCGGCCGGCTTACGCTCGGGCCGGCCGGCTGGCGGATGGCTGGTTCCCGCAGGCCCCGCCAGGGCCCCAGTTGGACGAGGCTCGCGGGATGGTGGCACAGGCAGCCGCGGCGGCCGGCCGCGACCCGGCGACAATCGGGATGGAGGGCCGGGTCAGCTGGGGCGTCGGCGGCGCGGAGAGTCTGATTGACCATGTCGAGCGCTGGCGCGTTGCCGGCGCCTCGCACGTGTCCGTCAACACGATGGGCGCCAACCTCGGCTCAGTCGACGGCCACCTGAAGACGCTGACGATCATCGCCGAGGCCCTCAGACTCCAGCCCAGGTAAGCGGCGGCCCAGGTAAGCGGCGGCCCAGGTAAGCGGCGGCCCAGGTAAGCGGCGGCCCAGGTCAGTTCGCCGCCTGATGGATGGTGGACCAGACCCCGTAGATGGTGAGGACCACGGCGATCACGGTCAGCGACCAGGCCGACCGCCTGCTGGCCCGAGCGGCCCTGGTGGCTGGCGCCGACGGACTGCGCTGCCTGGTCGGCTACCGGGCGCTCGCCTGGCTCGCCCATTTGACCCGCGAGCGGCTGGCGTACGGCGATTGCCTCGCGGACATGGAGTGCGCGGCTATCTCTGCGATCCTCCACACGCTCCAGGCGACCAGCAGCGCCTGACCGTACGATCACCGATATGGGGAGCGGCTCCGATCTGACACGGCTCATCGTCTTACGCGGCAACTCCGGAGCCGGAAAGAGCACCGTCGCGAAGGCGCTGTGTGAGGCGTGCGGCAGGGGAGTGGCCTGGGTCTCGCAAGATCTCATCCGGCGGACCATCCTGAGGGAGAAGGACCAGCCGGGTGGGGTGAACATCGGGCTGATCGACCAGGTGGCCCGCTATAGCCTCGAACATGGGTACCACGTCGTCCTGGACGGCATCCTTTACGCTGACCGGTACGAGCCGATGCTGACCGGCCTGGCGCGTGACCACTTGGGCATATCCCGCTTTTACTATCTGGATGTCTCCATAGCCGAGACACTGCGTCGCCACGCCACCCGCGCTCAGGCTGCCGAGTTCGGCTCGGAAGACATGCGCCGCTGGTACCGCCCGCGGGATCTTCTGGGCGGGATCCGCGAGTGCATCATCCCGGAAACGAGCACCCTCCAGGAGACCACCTCGCTGATCCTGGCCGAAACCAAGCTCCTGCACCACCAGGCAAGCAATGCGGGGTTGCCGCGGATAAGGTCGTTAACTCCGCATCGGCGAGATACGTAGCGCTCCAGATCAGCCCGTTCTGCACGGCTTAGCTGGCAGTCGCCGAGGGTGTCATGCGGGCGGTCAGGCGGCTAGGTAGCCGGGCACGATGTAGCCCTTGACCTCATCGCTCTTGGCCGTGCGGTCGGCGTACTCCTCATCGCTGCACGGTGTGAGGATGACCGTGACTGGCTCCGGCTTGGGATCTGTGCGCTGCGTCGTTGCGGGCGTGCTTGTCATTGTCGCTTCCCTCCGGTAAGCGAGGTGGGACGCCCCGACAGGCCCGTCCCCCCGTTCTGAGGCTTTACGCTACGACGCGTATCGAATGAGATGCGTTGCGTGACGCTGGACACATAGCGCGGGCGACGATGTCTAGTCACACCTGGCAAGCACCGCGTCCAGCGCGCGCCTGACGGCGTGCCGGGATTCGTCGGTGTGGTCGAGCATGTCGAACCCGTGCCGGCCGCCTGGCACGTCGATGATCTCCAGTTGCGTCCCGCAACGGTCGGCCGCGCTGGTGAATGCTTCGACGGTAGCCGCGACCTGCGGGCGTTCGCGTCCCGCGCGAGTCAGCACGATCGGCAGGTCACCGGCGGTTTCGACCGTCTCGACCGGCCGGAAACTCGGGTCGACTTCCCATCCTGGCAAGGGGGCAAGCACCGGGTAGGTTACTGCCACACAGCGGAGCCAGCCCGGCGGCGTGCGCAGCCAGTCGGCGATCAGCAGGCCGCCGCCGGAAAAGAACCACATCGCGATGCGGCCCGCATCCACGCGCTGATCTGCCCGCACTATCTGGACCGCCGCCGCCACATCGGCGGCTGCAAGCGGGTAGCTGGCGACGTCATGCAACCGGTGGTCAACTGTGACACCGACGGAACCGCGTGCTGCGATCGCCGACCCGTATCCCCGGTAAACAGGCCAGTCCCGCGGTGTCGGCCGCAGGTCAGCCGCTATCGGGCCGCCATGTACAAACACCACGGCAGGGCACGGCTCCGCGGCTCCGTCCGGCAGATACAGATCGGCCGCCCCATGACGCTCGGCGTCACGAACCTCCACCGGTAGCACCAACGGATTCAGGTGCTGAGCATCAGCCACTATGGCAGCCTATATAACGCATGTTGTGGAATTGCCGCCCCGGCGCGCAGGGTTCTCACCAACGCTGCGGGCTTGCTCAAATGCGACGCGATGGCTAGGAGGCTTGTATGGTCCGTCGCCCACCGATGGCGGTGACGTCCGTTACGATCGGCGCGCCCGACCCCCGAGACCTCGCCGCGTTCTACGCGCGACTCCTGGGCTGGCCTGTGACGGCAAGCGACCCGGCCCGGCCTGGCATGCCGCCGGGCGATGGCTGGGCTCAGATTCGGCCGCCGGCCGACCAGAGTGGTCCAACGCTGAATTTCGAGTATGAGGCAAAGTTCACCCGGCCCGTATGGCCTGCTGCTGATGCCGGACAGAACGCAACGCAACATCTGGACATCGCTGTCGGAGACCTGGACGAGACAGTGCGCTGGGCTCTGGAGGCGGGCGCGATCCTGGCCGACTTTCAGCCACAGGAAGATGTTCGGGTCATGCTCGACCCAGCCGGGCATCCGTTCTGCCTGTTCAAGGATGACTCGACGGCCGCACCGGACTAGGCGTACTGGCTTGACCCTGACATGGTGTGAGGGCCTAAGCATGGAGATGTCATGTTCGCCATCGGGGAGTTCGCCAGGCACGGCCGGGTATCCGTCCGCATGCTGCATCATTACGACGCGATCGGGCTGCTTGAGCCGGCGTGCGTCGACCCAGTGACCGGCTATCGCTTCTACGAAGCCGGGCAGCTATCCCGGCTGAACCGGATTGTCGCACTGAAGAACCTGGGCTTCACCTTGCACGAAGTGGCGTCGATCCTGGATGACCAGGTCACCGCGGCTGAACTGCGCGGCATGCTGAAGCTGCGGCGTGCGGAATTGCAAGAGCAGATAGCAACCGACGCCGCCAGGCTGGCGCAAGTCGAGGTAAGGCTGCTGGCCATCGAGCGCGAAGCCAGCGAGCCGGCTCCCGTGGTAGTCAGGCGGATCGCGCAAGCGCGGGTCGCCGAACTCACCGGTACGGCAGCGGGCTACGAGCCGCAGTTCATCACGCCGATGATCCAGCCGCTTTATCACGAACTTACTCGCCGGCTGTGCGACGCTGGCATCGCGATAACCGGCTCCGGGGTTGCATACTACGAAGACGCCAGTGACGAGGCCGGAGCCATCAAGGTCCACGCCGCGTTGCCGGTCGCTGAGCCACCGAGCGGCCGAGAGGACTTTCGTGTCGTCGATCTGTGCGAGATCCCGGCAGCCGGCACGCTTATCCATCAGGGCTCCATGGACAACGTGTTGCCCAGCATCCAGGCGCTGGCCAGGTGGATCGATGCCAGCGGTTACCAGTCACTCGGCTATGCCCGCGAGGTTACGCTCAAGCGCGCCGACGCCAGAGGTGACTGGGTCACTGAGCTTCAGGAACCAATCGCGCCGAAAGAAGCGGCCTGAGCTACTAGGAGACTCCATGGACGTCGCGCCGGAAATCGCGGAGCGAGCGGCCCAGCCGTATGCGGGCATCTCAGCATGGGTGACAATGAGCGCAGTCGGCTCGGTGGCCGATTCCATTCCCGAGATCTTCGGCTGGCTCAGCGCTCGCGGCATCACGCCGGCCGGCCCGCCGTTCTTCCGGTACCACGTGATCGACATGGAACGACAGCTTCTAGTCGAAGTCGGCGTTCCGGTCGTGTCGGCCGTGGAAGATGACGGCGACATCCGCGGCGGAACCCTGCCTGCAGGCAGGTTCGCCGTCATGACCCACACCGGCGCTCCGGAAACCCTGATCGCAGCCACGGCTGCATTGCTCGACTGGGCCGAGGCTAGCGGAGTGGCCTGGGACGTATCGCAGACCGACGCGGGGGAGAAGTGGGGTTGCCGCGTCGAGTCCTACCTGACCGACCCTGCTGAGCAGCCTGACACCAGCAAATGGCGGATGGAGCTGGCGTTCCGGCTCGCAGACTGACACCTAGCCACCACTAATTCGCCGGGTTGGCAGCAGCCCAGTCACGAGTCCAGGTGCGGGTACCGGTACTCGGTGGCGGGCAGGTGATTGCGCTTGATCGCCCGCGGGCTGGCAAATCGGATCATGTTCCAGACAGTGCCGGCCTTGTCGTTGGTGCCGGACGCCCGCGCGCCGCCGAACGG
>DATMMA010000188.1:0-19985 GCA_035570295.1 Streptosporangiaceae bacterium | reverse complement strand
ACCCCCGCTGCCTGAACTGGTACGGACCCACTGAGACCAACGTATGTACGGCGTTCGAAGTACCCGCGGGCTGGGCTGACGCGGAGCCGGTCCCCATAGGCAAGGCCTGTGCCAACACCGAGGTGTTCGCGGTCACCAGCGAAGGCCGCCGGGTTTCGCAGCCCGGTGAGACCGGTGAACTCTACGTGCGCGGTCCCTCGCTGATGCGCGGGTACTGGGGACAGCCTGCCAAGACCCGCGAGGTGCTAGTCCAGAACCCGTTCCGGTCCGAGTATGAGGAGATCGTGTACCGGACTGGTGACCTGGTGAGCCTGGACCCGGCGGGAAACTACAGCTACGTCGGCCGCCGGGACAGCATGGTGAAGATTCGCGGCTACCGGGTCGAGCTGGGCGAGGTAGAGGCCGCCCTGTACCGGCACCCCGCCATCCGGGAGGCAGCAGTCCTACCGGTACCGGATGAGCTGCTCGGCAGTCGCCTCCGAGCGGTCGTCATCGCAGACGACGCGGGCAAGCTCGTCCGCCAGAGCGTGCTGGATCACTGCCGGCAATGGCTGCCGAGCTACATGGTGCCGGACGTGCTCGAGTTCCGCGAGGCGCTGCCGAGAACTTCGACCGGCAAGGTTGACAGGGTCGGCCTCGCCCGCGAGTAGCACGGCCCCAACGGCAACAGACGTCCATCGACGAACACATAAGAAAGGTGCCCACGTGGAGACCGTCATCAACGAATACATCAGCCAGGAACTCGTCCGCGACCCAGAGCTTCTCCCGCTCGCAGACGAGACATCACTGCTTGAGAGCGGCATCCTCGATTCGCTCAGCCTCCTGCAGCTGGTGGTCTTCCTGGAGGAGCGCTTCGGTATCACTGTGGGCGACGCGGATCTGCTCCCGGAGAACTTCGCCAGCGTGAACACCATCTGTGCCTACCTTCGTGCCCGAGAGCCCGAGAAGCAGGCCGCGCATGGGTGAAGGTCGCGTGGAGAGACTGTTCCGCAACGCGGAGGGCGCGGCGTACTGGGCCGTAGCGGCGCCGGTCCTGGCACGGCTGCCAGCCGTGCTCGGCTATCGCCTGGCACGCCGACGGGGCGACTGGCTCTTCAGGCGCCACACCGCCGAGCGCACCGAGCTGGCACGTAACCTGCGGCAAATTCTCGGCGGCGAGCTCAGCCCGGCAGCGGTTGAGCAGGTAACCAGGGAATGGTTCCGGTTCTCCTCCTGCGAGGCGGTTGATATCAGTCGGCTGCGGCAGGCGGCCAGGCCGCTGCGTCGGCTGGTTGACATTCGCGGGCTTGAGCACCTGGAGTCGGCGCTTGCCGCAGGCAACGGCGTGATCGTGTGCTCAGCGCATTTCGGCTCCTTCGACAGCGCGTTCTCGATGCTTGGTGCCTGCGGATTCCCCGTGACTACCGTCGGACGGTGGCAGCACAAGTACTCAACTGGCCTCTCGCGAGCCGAGCGGCGGTTCTGGGACAAGGTGTACGCCCGGCCACTACGCCGCCACAGGAAACGGCCGAACATCGAGCCGTGGACTGGCCGGTTCGACGCCGCGGCGCGGGCTGCGACCGTACTTCGCGCCAATGAGGTGCTAACGGTGGCCATCGACGCGCCGCCACTGGACAGCGACGAGACCCGCGCCGTGGAGGTTCCGTTCCTCGGACGCCGGGCTAGGCTCCTGCCAGGGGTCGTGACCCTGGCCCAGCTGACAGGGGCGCCGGTGCTCACGGCGTTCCTGTACCGGTCGGCAGACTACTGCCATCAGGTGCTGGAGATCTCCGCACCGCTGCCAGCGGGAGGAGATACAGCGACAGGATTCGCGCGGTGCGCCGCGGAGGTCAGCGCGGCGATCACGAAGAGGCCAGCTCACTGGCGCTACTGGGCGAGCTCAGCCGATCTGGCCCAGCTCGGGCTGATCCTGCCGGAGCGGGACAGAGCGCCGGCAGCCGGGCCCGTTGCCGCTGTCAGACTGAATTCCGCTTCCGCTCAGTTACTGTCTGCCCGGTGAGACCGGCGCACTCCGGAATGCTGTAGCGGCCAGCGGCCGCCGGACGCCTGGGAGTCCCGAGCCCAGGCGAAGTCCCTCAATGCACCAAATGTCGACAGCGTGCGCGATGTCGGGCTAGTATATACCGATTTAGGTACTGCTCCCATCGAATGTCTGGGTAGTCGACGCATGGAGGACCGATGTCGGTTGGCGAAGGCCAGCAGGAATCGCTGGCACCGTCAGCGACTCCTAGGCGATCAGCGGACTACAGGGACCGCCCGCCCGGACCGCACGGCCTCCACAGCGGCCAGCTCCGCAACGCGGGCCGGACAGCGCTTACTGTCCTCGGCGCTATTACCGCTTGCGCCGCAGCAGCCCTTGCTTGCACGCCAGGGGCGGCAACCGCCGCGGCGACGGTCGAGCGCGCTCGCACTGGCGAGGTACCTGCCAGCGTCCAGTCGGGTCCAGCAGCCAGGATTTCGACCGTCGCGGTCATCCTGCCAGCCGACGTGGCGCCAGTTTCTGGCTCGTCGACGCCAGCGCCCTCAGCCGACCCGTCTTCAGCCGACCCGTCTTCAGCCGCGCCGTCGCCGTCCGCGGCGCCTACCGATACGCCGACCGCCACAGCTTCAGCGACTCCCTCGGGCGCGCCAACCACCACGCCGACGCCCACGTCATCGGCGACCCCTACCGCTACGCCGACGCCTACGCCGTCGCCCAGGCCGTCCAAGCCCAGCCCCAAGCCATCGCGCACTCCATCCGTGCCCCCGAGCGCCGGGCCATCGCCGACCAGGTCCGCCGCGCCGCCACCGGCCAGCGCGGGCTCGCCTGATCCGACCTTCGCGCCCGTCGTGGAAGTCCAGTCAGCTACACCCACGCTGGCCGCGCTCTCCCGGTCGCACACGCGACAGGCTAGACAGAGGAGCGGGTCTAGCCCGGCCGCGTCGGCTACGGCACCCGCTTCAAGCAGGCCGGCTTCAAGCACTTCTGCGCGGCCTGCCTCGGGACGTCGTGACGTTGCCGGCACCCTGGATGACACCGCGAATACCAGCCCCCCGATCGCCGCTATCGCTGTCACGATCGCCGCCCTCGGCGCACTGGCTGGCGGAGGGTTCGCGCTCGCCCGGCGCCGGCCGCGATTCGCGCTCGCCTGGCACCGCCCGCGATTCGCGCTCGCCCGGCACCGCCCGCGATTCGCGCTCGCCCGGCACCGCATGCGACCGGTCTCGAGACATTCGCACCGCGCCCCCAGGCAAGGCCGGCGCCGGTCGATCTGGCGATAGCCGCCCGCCTGATAACGCCTGTACCTGCGGAACCAGCTTCGGGCGAAGCCCGGGTGGCCGGCGCGGCGAAGAACGAGCCGACCCGGTTCGCTGACGCTCGCGTCCCTCGTATTCGAGGACGATCTTCAGGTCGCCGAGCAGCCGGTCCCATTCATGCGCGCCGACGGAACCGGACTCAAACCCGTCGGCTGAGGCACAGCTGACCGTCACGGCCGTGTAGCCAGTTAGGGTGTCCCGGAGCTCGAAGTACACCAAACCGGACCGGACTGGCGGAGGGGCAGCGGCGGGTGCGGCGCCGGTCCCCGCAAGAGACACATATCCGCCGGACTGATTCAGAGCCGGACAGACCGCATCCCAGACGGCCTGGGGCGAGGCCTTGATGAAGATCCTGCAGACGACCCGTCTCATCGCTCGGTGCGACATGGCTGTCATGGTGTCTCCCCCGGTCTGATCGGTGCAGCAGCCCGGCTCCGGGCGGCATGTTCGTTTCTAGCGCTCGTACGGGAAAGCCGGTTGTGGCGGTGATGGAGCCCGGATGGAGGAACACGGCTGCCCGCGCGCGGCAGCCTCCACATGGCCGCCATGACAGTTACACCGGCACCGCAGCCCGAGCCTGTGAACTATTCCACGGAAGCGACGGCAGCCAGGGAGGACACGATGACCGGCAGTGACCTGATCGTGGAAATCCCGTGGATCATCTTCGGCCTCTTGCTGGCCGTCGTCTGCCTGCGGCTGCGCAGATTCCGCCGCCTTTCCGGCCGGTCCCGCGATCGGGAGTCCCAGCCGCCCTCCGTGGACGGCAACGATCGCCCGGCAATCACCGGCGAACCGGCCGGGAACGACCACCGCGGGACCGCGGTCTCAGCACCGACGCAGTCATCACAGACACGCCCGTAAGCGCATCCCATGCGTCGCAGGCAGCCCGGCGTTCACACCGTCTCCACGGCTGTTGCGCTGCGGTTTCACGATGACGGGCTGAAATGATCCCGAGCCGGCCGCCCCCGACCCCCCTGGGGGCGACCGGCGCCCGGTACCGATTCGCGGGCCGGCCGGGGCAGGCACAACGATGACGAGAGGATCAGGCGATGACTTCAGCGCTCACCACCAGAGTCAACCCGACAGGCTGGCTGCCCGCCCGCGCGCCAGCCAGCGACGGCAGGACGAACGGTCAGCTCACGCCCGTCAGGGCCGCGGCACCCGGCATCAGCGGCCTGCCTCCGACTCGCACTGTCCTGGCCGTGACCGCTCGGCCCGGCGTCGAATCGACCGCACTCGGCGGGCTGTTGTACGCCTTCGGCCAGGCAGGTGCCCGCATCACGTTGCTCAGCCTGACCCGCGGCGAAGCCTCACCGTTCAACTCCACTTCCAGCCGGCTAGAGACCGTCCGGCCATGGGAGCTGCAGCTGGCGTCCTGGCTCCTCGGCATCTCCTCGGTCACGGTTGCTGACTATCCCGACGGCGGGCTGTCCAGCTGCCCGATGCCGAAGCTCACCGACCGAGTACGGCGCGCGATCGCCGAGTACGCCCCGGACCTGATCCTGGTGCTGGACCCGGTAGCAGGCAACTCCGACGACGCCCGGGTTGCCCGCGCCGTGAGCCTGGCGGCCAGACCGGTGGGCGTGCCGGTCGTTTCCCGCACGATGCCCGGCGCCAGCGACGGCTGGCTCGTGGAGCTCGGCGCTGAGGCCGATGTCGCCCGCGAGGTCCAGCGGGCCGCGGCACGGGCGCACGCCAGCCAGTCTGAGGTGCTGCCACAGGAGCTCCGCCGCCTGGACAGCCTCGGCCGCGGGGAGCCGCTTCGCTGGCTGGTACCCGCGGCAATCCGGCCTCCGGCGCCGCGGGAGGCGGAGGCATGCCTCAATTAAGAGTGGCGACGAGGGCAGCTTCCGCGCTTGCCTGGCTGTATGAGGTCCGGCCCGTGTTCGGGCCGGACCAGAACATGCCGAGCTGGTGATGGCTATCTGTGTCGTGCGTCTCGATGGCGCGCGCTTGCTTGCGGAAGAAGCCGGAGAACTGATTCGTTCTCGCGGTGACTGCCAGGACCTTGAGGTCCTGCACGAAGATTCCCTTGAACGACTGGGGGTCGCCGCCTGCCTTGTTGCCGCACTGGGTCGCGCGGCATGGCTCGTGCAACACTCCGCCGATCGTCAGATGCCTGATGGCTGCCTGGCCGATGCCTTCCGCCGTGCGTAGCAGAGCAGGGTTATTCGTCGCCTTGTAGAGCTGGGCGAGGCCGGCCAGCAGGACGCCCTGGTTGTAAGTCCAGGTGTTGAGGTGATTATTAGCGCAGCGCGCGGTCAGCCCGTCGTTGATCACGTCGCTCTTGTTGATCATCCCGCTGCCCGCAAACCAGGTCCATTCAGCATTAGCCCAGTTCAGGTACTTCGAGTCGCCCGGGATGGCGTTATGCAGCCACGCCGTCAGCTCGAGGAAGAGCTCATTGGGGATGGCATTCTTGTATTTCCTCGCGGTTGACCACCACACTCCGCCGCCGCAGGTGGTGTCCCAGGACTGGTGAATGTAGTCGGCGTCGGTCTCCGCCATCGTCAGGTACGGCTTGTAGCCGCTCATGGTGTACGCCTGCAGCCAGGCCAGTCCCCACCACCCGGTGTCGTCGTTGTAGGCGTTCTCGAAGTGGCCCGACTTGTGCCGGGCGAACGCGGTCGAGATAGCGCGGTGGTAGCCCGCGAAGCCGGTAGCCTCCTGGAAGGTCTCCAGCGTGGACAACGCGACCGCGGCTTGCCACCAGTTATGCCCGATAAGTCCGGTTGACGGGTTATACGACCTCATCAGTTCGGCCATGCCGGCTCTCTGCGGACTCACGCCCGCAGAGGCCGCCGAGGCGGCGCCGCTCACCGTGGGCACGAGCAGAGTGGCAGAGACCACCGCGAGGAGGCATGCGAGGGCGAGTAAAGCCGGCCGGCGAGCAAATCGAGCAAATCTAGTGAGCCAGCCGAGCATCATCCGCACATCCTCACCTGCTTCTAGGCCGTTCGTCGTATAAGCGGGAACGGTGCACCATACCTGCAAGCTCGGATGCGGACCAAAAGAGGGACCCTAAGTCCGATAAATCGGAATCTCTGGTCTGCTTTGAGGCCCCGGCGCTTCATGTGAGAGCAGCCACAGTTCATACGACGCGCCGGTCACGTCCACTATGTTCTGATCTGTGATGAATGGTCATATTAACCGTGTCGGCAGGTCATCGCGCTGGCCGGACGTCGCGCCATGTCGTGGCTGATTCGCCTCAGCCGGAAGAGCAAGACGCGTCCCGGAACCGGGATTGGCCATTGCGTTTAGGGCCAGCAGTCGTTACGTTCCGATGCGGGGCCGATTACCGGGAACGACTCAACGGCAGCGCTGCACAAAGGAGTCAACGTATGAAGACCGCACGTTTCCTGGCTTTAACGGCTTCGGCCGGGCTGGCGATTTCCTTCCTGGCGGCAAGCACCGCGGCTGTCTCTGCCAGCGCGGCGCCACGACCCGCCAGGGTAACCCTGCGAGGTTCGGCGACGCCCGCTCAAGAGCGCTCGCATCAGGTCGGCAAGGTAGCGACGAGCAGCAAGGTGACCTTTGACCTGCTGCTGAAGCTGCGGAATGCGTCCGGAGCGGCGGCGTTCGTCCGCGCAGTATCCAGCCCCGGCTCACGGCAGTTCCACCACTACCTGACGAACGCCCAGTGGGAATCCCGCTACGCGCCGACGAAGTCGCAGGTGGCGAAGGCCGAGTCGTGGCTGCACCACAACTTCTTCAGCGTCAAGTCCGTGGCCACGGACCGCCTGTACGTCACCGTGACCGGGACAGCGCGCCGGGTCGAGCGCACCTTCGGCGTCAGCCTCGGCTACTACAAGGTCAACGGCCACAAGGTACGGCTGGCCAGCGGAACGCTGAGCATCCCCGCCTCGATGGCAGGCACTGTGTCGGGTGTCGTCGGCGTCAACCAGTATCTGGCCTCGACCAGTCTCACCAGCGCGCCGGCTAGCCCTGCCGCCACGAAGGCCAAGCCAGACCAGGAACCGGCACCCCCGGCAGGCTTCCGCAACCCGCAGCCGTGCTCGGCGTTCTGGGGGCAGAAGACCGACACGGCGGACTCTGGCTCGCTCTACGCGCCATTCAACTCGCCGCTGCCCTACGACATCTGCGGCTACAAGCCCGCTCAGCTGCGGGGTGGCTACGGACTCAACCGGTCAGTGGCGAAGGGAAACGACGGCTCCGGTGTCACGATCGCGATCGTCGACGCCTACGACTCGCCGACGCTGTTGCAAGACGCGCAGCACTACTTCAAGCTGAACGACCACGCCCACCCGCTGAACTCAAGCCAGTTCCAGAACATCCAGCCGGCCACGGTCGACGACCAGGCCGAGTGCGGCGGCAGCGGCTGGTTCGACGAGCAGGCACTCGACGTGGAGGCCTCGCACTCGATGGCGCCGGGCGCGACCATCCAGTTCGTCGGTGCGCAGGACTGCCAGGACACCAGCCTGCTGGCCGCGGAGCTGACGGCGGTCACCAGCGGTGCGTCCGTGATCAGCAACTCCTGGGGCGACACGCTCGGCGACCTCTTCGCCGACGCTGCCACCAAGACCGCGTTCGACGACGTGTTTACGCTCGCAGCCTCCAAGGGCGTCGGCGTCCTGTTCTCCAGCGGTGACGACGGCGACAACTTCGCCGACTTCGGGCTGGCAGTCCCGGACTACCCGGCGACAAGCCCGCTCGTGACGGCTGTCGGCGGGACCTCACTCGAGGTGGGCGCCGGGAACAGCCGGAGCGCCGAGTACGGCTGGTCGACCGCGAAGCAGACCCTGTGCGCGTCGCCAACGGCGACCAACTGCGGTTCCCTGACCAGCCCGGCAGGCAAGCTCGCGTGGCAGGCAGGCGGCGGAGGCGGCACGAGCTACACCTACGCCCAGCCGGATTACCAGGCTGGGGTCGTGCCTAACGCGCTTGCGCTGCGGAACCAGGCGTTGTTCGGGCCGCAACCTCTGCGAGTCATCCCGGACATCTCGATGGATGCCGACGCCCAGACCGGCATGCTGATCGGCCTGACCCAGACCTTCCCGGACGGGGTCAAGTACGACCAGTTCAAGGAGGGCGGCACGAGTCTTGCCTCACCGCTGCTAGCCGGGGTCATCGCCGACGCGGATCAGGCGGCGGGCCTGCGGATCGGCTTCCTCAACCCGGTTCTGTACCAGGCCTCCATCGCCACGCCGGCTGCCTACAACGACATCACCGCGCCGGCTAACCCTGACGCGGCGGCTGTCATCCGGGTCGACTTCGCGAACACGGTCGACGCAACGAACGGCTATGCCGTGAGCGTTCGGGCGATCAACTATGCCGGACCTGAGACCTACTGCGACGGCACCGGCAACTGCGCCACGCGCCCGGTGACGCTGACGACAGTGCCCGGGTTCGACGGCCTGACCGGGCTCGGATCCGCGGGACCGAGTTTCATCCGAACGCTCTCGAAGTTCTGAGCACACTCAGTACTGATTCGGCGCAGGGGGGCACCGGGCAACCGGTGCCCCCCTCGCAGTTACCGAGCCTCGCCGTGCATGATGGCCGCGACCTCGGCCAGCGTTTGGTCGTCCCCGACATTGCCGGGGAAGACGACATAGGGAACGCCGACCGCCTCGGGCGCGGCATCGAGCGGCCGGAACACCGAGATCATGCCGGGAAACAACTGGCCGGCTACTTCGGCGCGGCGGATGCCGAGGCCGTGCACGGCGACGTCATGCGCGGTGATGCCGCCCTTGGCGACGATCCAGGCGGGGCGGGCACCCGCGCCCGGCGCGCTCCCTGATACAGCCTGCCGGACCACGCTCGCCAGCGCCGCGGAGATCGTGCGCCCGGCTGCCAGGCTCTCCTCGGCACTGCGCCCGGCCGCGACCGCCCGGCTGGTGTACAGCAGTACGTCTGCCTGGTTCAGCGCATCCGCCACCTGCCGCGCCGCGCCGGCCACCACCTCACCGGCGCGAGTACCACCTAGGACGGCGGGAACGTCCAGTTCGACGCTGGTGATGCCACGCCGCTCGCGGAGTACGGCGAGCTGCCGGCCGGTCTGGGCGACATGCGATCCAGCCACGATCAGGCCGTTCCGGCCGGATCCCGGCCGGAACGCCAGCAGTTCGCCGCCGCGCAGCGGAGGTCTCGGCTCGAGGCCGGCCAGGGCTCGCACGAATGAGGGTCCGGTGCGGAATCCGAACGCCTTGCCGCCGCGTTCGGCCAGCAGCACCGCGCAGGCGACCGTCTCCAGGTCTGAGTACTCGGTGGCGTTGACGACAACCCATGCCCCGTCCGCCAGGACGGACAGCTGGTCGCGGATCCGCTCCGGCCCGCCGTACCTGATATCGGCCAGGCTGATGCTGTGCACCTCGGCGGCCGAGATCCCCCCGCCAGACTTCTCGCTGATGAAGGCCTTCAGATCGGATGCGGTGTAGCCGAATGCCGCGTCCCGCGCGAACTCGGTCTCGCCGACCGGAACCAGGCCGGAACCGGTGCGAGCCCAGTGGATGTCGGCCGCGGTCAGGCGTCCGGCCTCGATGAACGCCGGAACGAGGAGCACGCCGTCAAAACCGGCGCCGGTCACCTCACGGCGGACGGCATGCAGCGCGCGGACCTCCGCCATCAGATGCCCGCGCAACGTCGAGTCGCTGCGGCTGACGAGCTGAATCCGCGAGCTCCGGCCGGCAGCAGCATTCCGGCTGGCAGCGGCGATCAGGCCATGAGTGACGCGCCCGGTAAGCGCAGCCGCGGCTGGCTCGGCGAGGCTGCGCGTGTTCGTCAGGACGAAGCACGTAGCGGCAGGACCGGCCAGCGCGGCCGCGTAGACATCCTCATCACCAGCGGTAACGACCTGGACGTCGTGCACCGCCTGCGATCCGGTCGGGTCATCGTCGAGAACGCCGATCAGCACGCCATCCGCGGCGCGCATCGCACGGATCGACTCCCGCAGCCGCGGACCGTCCGAGCGAGTCGGCGGCAATCCAGCGAAGACATCTGATGCGGCAGGCAAGTGATCGGGCGGCAACTGCGCGTTCCCGGTTAAATCAGTGGCAATCGGCTGCACATACGATCACTGTATTGCCCCGCAGAAAGGTAGCGCGACGTGCCGAACGTGCTGGTTACCGGCGGCGCCGGGTTCCTGGGCGCGCGCCTCGCCCGGCAGTTGCTTGCCGCCGGCGCGCTGGCGGTGGCCGGCGCCGCGCCGGAACCGCTGACGCGGCTGACCCTTGTCGACCGGGCGCCTGTCCCGGCCGACCTCGCCGCCGACGAGCGGGTGACGGCGATCAGCGGTGAGCTGGCCGAACTGCTCGATCCCGGCCGCGGCGGCCCTTCGCTCGCTAGCCCAGACGCACTCGCCGGTACCGACGTGATCTTTCACCTCGCCGCCGCGGTGAGCGCGGAATGCGAAGCGGACTTCGACCTCGGCATGCGAGCGAATCTGGGCACCACTGAGTTGCTGCTAGCGGCCTGCCGCGCCCTGGGTACCTGCCCGGTGGTGGTGTTCGCGAGCTCTCTGGCGGTCTTCGGGGCGTCGCAAGAGCACCCGCTACCACGCGTCGTCGACGACCACACGATGCCGAACCCGCAGTCCAGCTACGGCGCCCAGAAAGTGATCGGCGAGCAGCTGCTGGCCGACTACACGCGCAAGGGCTTCCTGCGCGGGCGCGCCATCCGCCTGATGACCGTCTGCGTGCGGCCGGGGCGGCCGAACGCGGCAGCGTCCGGCTTCCTGTCCGGCATCATCCGTGAGCCGCTAGCCGGCCAGCGCGCGATCTGCCCGGTCGGCCCGCAGACCGAGGTCGCACTCGCCTCGCCCGCCCGAGCCGTCGACGGCCTGCTCTGCGCCGCTACCGCTGCCGAGGCGGCCTGGGGCGGCCGTACCCCGGTCAACTTGCCGGCGCTCACGGTCACCGTGGCCGGCATGGCTGCCGCGCTCGAGCGAGTCGCCGGACCGCAGGCGAGCACGCTGATCGACTGGGTCCCGGATCCGGCTGTGGCCTCGATCGTGACGAGCTGGCCCGCCCGGTTCCGTGCCGAGCGAGCAACGCGCCTGGGTCTGCGCCCCGATCCGGATTTCGAGTCCGTCATCCGGATGTACCTGGCCGAAGCGAGGGAAGGCTGAGTTCACTAAGCGCGTTAGGCTGAGACGGAGGTGAGGCTGACCGTGGCACTACCATATGATTCCGCAGCGAAGTTCCAGGAGTACGCCCGTCCGGAGATGCTCGTCAGCACCGACTGGCTGGCCGAGCACCTGCAGGATCCCGGCCTCGTGGTGGCCGAGTCCGACGAGGACGTGCTGCTGTACGAGACCGGCCACATTCCCGGCGCGGTGAAGCTGGACTGGCACACCGAACTGAACGATCCGGTCACCCGCGACTACGTCGACGGGGCCGGGTTCGCGCGGCTCATGTCGGGCAAAGGCATCAGCCGGGATACCACCCTGGTGCTGTACGGCGACCGCAATAACTGGTGGGCGGCATACGCGCTGTGGGTGTGTACGCTCTTCGGTCACCCTGACGTGCGGCTCCTGGACGGGGGCCGGGCGAAGTGGATCGCCGAGGGCCGGGAACTGACCACCCAGGTGCCGCAGCGGCCGCGCTCCGACTACCCCGTGGTCGAGCGGGACGACAGCACCTTCCGGGCGTTCCGCGACGAGGTCCAGGCCCACCTCGGTAAGCCCCTGATCGACGTGCGCTCGCCTGGCGAGTACACCGGCGAGCTCCTGCACATGCCGGACTACCCGCAAGAGGGCGCGCTGCGAGGCGGCCACATTCCCGGCGCCAGAAGCATTCCGTGGGCACGAGCAGCTGCCGACGATGCCACGTTCCGCGCCCGGAATGAGATTGAGGCCATCTATGCCGGCGAGGCCGGGCTCAGGCCGGACGACGACGTCGTGGTCTACTGCCGGATCGGCGAGCGGTCCAGCCACACCTGGTTCGTGCTGCACCACCTGATGGGCTACCCGCACGTCCGCAACTACGACGGGTCATGGACGGAATGGGGCAACTCGGTCAGGGCGCCCATCCGTCGCGGGGAGGCTCCGTGACGACCACCGCCGATACCCTGAACCCCCGGCTGCAGGAGATCGCCGAGGATTTCGTGGCGCTGCCGGACTCTGAGCGACTGCAGCTGCTACTGGAGTTCGCCCAGGACCTGCCGCCGCTGCCCGCCCGTTATGCCGAGCACCCCGACTTGCTGGAGCCGGTGCCCGAGTGCCAGTCGCCGCTGTTCCTGGCTGTCGAGACCGATGACGATGGCACCGTCCACCTGTTCTTCGACGCGCCGCAGGAGGCACCGACCACCCGCGGCTTCGCCGGCATCCTGCACGCCGGGCTGGACGGGCTGGACGCCGAGCAGATCCTGAGCACTCCCGGCGAGTTCTCTGCCCAGTTGGGCCTGCAAGACCTGGTCAGCCCGCTACGACTGCGCGGCATGGCGGCGATGCTGGCGCGGATCAAGCGCCAGATCCGCGACCAGCGGCAGGTTGTTAGCTAGCCGTTAATCGGCGACATGTCCGCGTACCGGGCGCCTACCGGAGGGCGGATTGCGTCGAGGCGTGCGAGTTGGTCCGGGCTCAGCGCAAGGCTTGCTGAAGCGACATTCTCTTCCAGTCTTGGAACCCGTTTGGTGCCGGGGATGGGCACGATGTCGTTGCCCTGAGCCAGCAGCCAGGCGAGCGCAACCTGCGCCGGAGTCGCGTTAGCCTCGGCGGCCACCGCTTCGACCTCGGCGACGATGCGCATATTCTGCGCGAGATTGTCTGCCGCGAAGCGGGGATTGCTGGCCCGGAAATCGCCAGGTTCGAACTGATCCGGCGATCGGATCTGACCGGTCAGGAACCCGCGACCTAGCGGCGAGTAGGCGACGAAGCCGATGCCAAGCTCGCGGAGCAACGGCAGGATCTCGTCCTCAGGGTCCCGCGTCCAGAGCGAGTACTCGCTCTGCACGGCCGTGACCGGGTGTACCGAGTGCGCCCGGCGGATTGTGGCGGGCGACGCCTCTGACAGGCCGATGTGGTTGACCTTGCCGGCACGGACTAGCTCAGCCATGGCTGAGACGGTGTCCTCGATCGGGACGTCCGGATCAACCCGGTGCTGGTAGTAAAGGTCGATATGGTCGGTACCGAGCCGTCGCAAGGATCCCTCGGCGGCGACCCGGACGTTCTCCGGCCTGCTGTCGAGACCTCGCTGCTCGCCGTCGCGGCGGGAGATCAGTCCGAACTTCGTCGCCAGTACGACCTGGTCGCGGCGGCCGGCTATCGCCTGGCCTACCAGTTCCTCGTTCCGGTACGGCCCGTATGCCTCTGCGGTATCGATCAGCGTGATACCGAGGTCAAGAGCCCGCTGGATTGCCCGGATCGACTCCGCGTCATCGGCGTTCGCTCCGGTATAGAAGGCGGACATGCCCATAGTGCCCAGGCCGAGCCGGGAAACATCGAGTCCGCCAAGCGAAACGTGCTTCATGCTGCGCCTCCTGGATGAGCTAGATTCCGGCGCCCGCGTACCCCTCACTCCAGGCTACGAGCCGTGCCAGCAAAGATGGCGGGCGCGCATGGATGGCGCATGGATTGCGGGCGCAGGCTTTGCGTTGCAACGCTGTGGAGGTAAGCCTGAAGGGTATGACGACCTGGGCCCCTCCATCCCAGGGAGAGCGATCATGAACTGTCCGCACCAGCCGCAGTGCCCCCAGGCGAGCGCACCGGACTGTGAGGCCGCCCACGTGGTGGCCTCACACCCGGAGCAGGGCTGGAGCTTGCTGTGCAACGGTGTCGTCGTCTTCGAGGACACCGGCGATCTTCTGCCCGATGGGCGGATAATTACGCCGCACCGGGACAGGCTCGACCTCGAACTCGTGCCCTCATGCGGCGAGAGTCGCCGCTGAGCTTCAGACGGTCAGGAAGAGACGGTCAAACCGCAGGCCCAGCCAGGGTCGGCGGCCAGACGCCCGCGCCTTGCCCGCTGCGATGACCCGCCATGCCGGCACCCTGTCGTAGCCCATGAGCAAGGCGTGGTACGCGGACAGGGTCAGCACGCAGTCGACGTTCCCGCTCTCAGCGGGCTCGCTCCAGGCCCTGCCGTCGGCGATCCGCAGCACGAACCGCTCCCCGCCACGGACACGGACCCCGAAGCTGCCAGTGAACCCGCTGGCGGTGCGCTCGTCGAGAATGCGCGGGAGCATCTCGCTCATCACCGCGGCGGCCACCGCAGTAGCCGAAGCGGCCGAGGCCGGCGACGGGCGCAGGCCAGCGCCCGCGGCTCGGGCGAGGTCGTATCCGTGCACCAGGAGCTCGGACACGGCCAGGGACAGCAGACTGCCGACGGGCAGTTCGACCTCGGGCCCGTACCAGGGAGCGGGCCGCCGTGCGCTGAGGTCCCGATGGCTGTCGAACGCGGCGAGCAGGGCCGCGGCACCAGAAGTCAGCGCGTCAGCAGCCGCAGCCGGCGTAGGGAATGACGCGTCCCTGACGACCTTCGCGTTGGTGGCGGCGACCGCGTCGCGCAAGGTTGGGCCGGAGCCATAGCTGCCGACGAACTCCGCGCCGAAGCGTTCGGCGAAGTCCTCGCCCCGCAGCGTGCTCGCAAACGCCTCGCATATCGCGCACAGGTGCGCGACCAGCTCGGCTTTCGTCCACTCCAGGCCGGGGACCGGTCCATCCAGCGGCGCTGGATGGCGCACCAGCTCGGCCGCGCTCTCGCTTGCTTGCTCCAAGGCCTGCCGCACCGCACGGCCTTGGGGCTGGACGCTCGTCATGCCGACAGTCTCCGTCAAGACCGAGCACAATGGAACGCTCTCGATGCCGGGCGGCTGGCTGTCAGTGACAGATCGCCTAAGCTGTGGGCTTCGCGACCACAGCGCCCGTAACGCGGCGTATCACCGCTACCTCGCCAAAGATCCTGTAGCTGACGAGGGCCCGCACGTGCGCGCACGATTCACCGGGCTTCCGCCCCCAGCCACCAAGGAGACGACGTTAACGATGGCAGCCACGCTTCCGGAGATCTTGCTCGCGCCGGACACCCAGCCACAGGTGGTCGCTGATTGCTTCGAACTGATCGAGCAGGAGGTGTCTGACAAGTCGGGCATCACCGGAACGGCGGTGAAGCTCGCCTACAAGACCGTGACGGCCTTCGCTCCCGGCTACTTGCGCGAAACGGTGGAGGCGCTGCTCCCCGATCTGGTCGATAATCTCCAGCCGTTCTGGGCCGACTTCCGCGCATCCGGCAGCTCCGAGTTCGGAGACTTCCTGGTCAAGCGGTCCGACGAGGTGTCGCAGGCGCTGCTCTCGGTTACCGATGTGCGGGCGGAGGCATCGGACCGGCCGACGATCGTCAGGGCCTACCGGACTGTCCGCGGCAGCGCTGGCAAGCAGATTGAGGCCGCGCTCCCCCGCCTCGGCGATCTGGTCATGAAGTACGCGGGCTGACTCTCACGCATTTCCGCCTTTCACCCGCAGCCGAAGCAGACAAACGGGCTGTAGGGCTCGGTGAGGCCCGCCCTGGCAAGCGCCACGGCGGGCTTGGCGCCTGCGGCGAGCGCGCGGTGGTAAGCGGTCATGACTGCGACGGCGGCCTCATCGGCCACCCGGGCGACGCTAGAGATCACCGTCGCGGTTCCGATGTAGAGCAAGGCTGCCGTGAAGCCGAGGATTTCCTCGCCCGGCCGGACGAGCGCCTGCCCGACGTCACATGCCGACAGCACGACTTGCCGCGGAGCGGTGGCGAGTTGCTCGATGTCGTAGGCCATCAGCGGGCCGTCCGCTAGCTCAAGCCTGGAGAACAGGAAGTTCTCCCGGTCGTGGTAGCCGTGCGCGGCCACGTGCGCGAGGACGGCGCCGTCGAGGCCGTGCAACGTGCTCGCGACTGTCGCCAGGTCCGCGGTGAGTGGCCGGCAGCCCGGGTAAATGCTGGCAATCTGCGCGACCTCGACGTCAGCGTGCGCCAGACCCGGGCCTGCCACCAGGAACGGCGGACGGCCCGGCAGCGGCCGATCGTCAGCACCCGCGAGCCGCGACGCGGCGAGCCAGGATGAGGCCGACGGCGACACCGATACGGGGCGGCCGCGGAAGTCCGGAAGCATGTTCCACGGGATGCTGGCCAGCGCTCCGGCCGGAATGAAAACGATCCCGCCGTGCTCTCCCAGGGCCGGCCGCAACGGTGCGGCTATCTCGGTCGTCAGCACATCGACCTGATGCCGGATCGATGCGGCGATGACTGCCTCCAGCCGGGCCGGGAGGTTCCGGCCAGCCATCGAGTCGAGGTCAGCGGTCAGCCGCCGTGCGGCCTCCGCGGCCACTCCGAAGTCACCGAGGTCGACGAGCATCACCGAACCGCCGCGGAGCACGACAGCGTGCATCCTGGAGTCGCCCGCAAGGATGGAGACCAGGCTCTGGCCGCTGGAGGCAAGAGCTCCGGCGATCTCTCGCCGGGTCGCCTGCCCGGCGGCCCGGTTCTGCGCATCACTGGCCCGGCCGGGGGCCTGCCAGGTGTGCTCCCTGATCTCGCGTTCCAGCGCGGCGCGCCTCGACTTAGCCGCCGGATCTGGCCTGCCGCTCAGCTCCGCCGCCCGGATCACCACGCTGAGCCTGCGCAATTCGGCTACGACCTCGGCCGCGCGCGGATCGGTGGGCGGGCGCAGCGGCCTGGCCCGGAAGGCTTGCGCACGCGACCGCTCCAGCCAGGCGAGCACCAGCGATCCGGACCCGCGCTTTAGCGCGAGGCGCAAGCCGGCAGCGGCCAGGTCAGCACCGAGGGCCGCCGATCCCGTCTGGAAGTCGACGCTGCCAAGCCGGACGCGCCGGGCCTGCACCATCGCCAGGCCAGCGCGCAACTCAGCCAGCATCGGCCCCGGCCGTCCGTCGAGCTCAGCCAGCTCGGCCCTGGCCAGCCGGCGGAGCAAGCTGACCTCAAGTGAGCCCGCCGCCGTTGCACGCCGCACAGCCTGGATCCGCTGCCTGGCCGCAGCCGCACGGCCGGCCGAGATCAGCGCCCGCGCTGCCAGCAGCTCGGCCAGGTCAGCGTCGCCCAGCAGGCCGCAGCCGCGTAGCTGGTCGGCGAGCGCTGCCGCCTCCGTCGCCACCTGCACCGGGCGGCCGCCGGCCGCGAACCGTGCCCGCAGCCGGGTGAGCTCGGCAACGTAGCTGTAGGCATCGTTGCCCCGGCGCCGGAATCGCCGGGCGGCTGCGGCCGCCCACCGGCGCGCGACCGCCGGCGCGCCAGCAGCGAGCTCCGCCTGGGCCCTGGCAAGCTCCGCCTCGGCCAGATCCTGATCCAGCCGCTGCTGCCGGAACGAGACGATCGCGCCGTCGAGTTCACGAGCTGCGTCCGCGGCCAGGCCTACCGCCAGCAGCGCGCGGGCCCGGTCGGTCGCGAGCACCGGCAGGAACCCGGAGCCCGTCCGGCGGTAGCCGTCTGCGGCGGCAGTGAACTGGCGCAATGCGGCTGGAATGTCGCCTGCCAGCAAGTCACAGCAGCCCAGGTTGTGCGCAGCCTTGGCCTCGATCAGCTCGTGGCCGCCCGCCGCCGCGATGCGCTGGCACCAGCGCAGGTCGAGGCGGCAGCGCTGCATGGCGCCGAGGCTCAGATGCAGGACGCTCCGGTTCAGCAGAACCCTGGCCAGGACCGCAGTGTCGGCGTATTGCTCGAGCAGCGGCACTGACTCGTCGAAATACGCCAGCGCCCGTGCCAGACGGCCGGTGCGCATGAGCAACAGGCCGCGTTGCGACAGCAAGATGCCCCGGTCGCCAGGCGCGGTCAGTTCCTCGGCCACGTCCAGCAGGTCCAGGCCGTACTCGGTACGGCCCTGCTCGGCCTCGACATGCGCCAGGCTGATGAGCAACCGCGCCGCGACCGCGTGATGCGCTCCGGGCAGCACCGCCGGGGCCGCCCCGCTCACCGTCTCCTGCCAGCCGAGCGCCGCGAGCCCGGCGCGCAGGTGACGAGCGCCGACGCCGGGATGGCCGGCGGCTCCGGCCCGGAGCCCGCGCTGGTGCGCGGCGCCCGCCCGGCTCAGGGCGCCATCCCGGCTCAGGGCGCCATCCCGGCTCAGGGCAACCGCCCCGGCCCGGGTCTGCTCGCGTTCCGCGCTCGGCATCGGGCGCCGTGCCTTGCTGCCGGTCTCAGAGGATGAGCGCCGGCGTTACCACTGACCGGCCGGGCCCGCCCGGCCGGTGCTGGGCCGACCGCACCACGAGTTGCGCGGCTCCGGACGGCACACTGGCGAACGCGAATCGCCCTTGCTCGTCACTGGCTGCCTGCAGGGTCTCGCTCGCGGTCCGCATCTCGATGTCCCGCCGCTCCGGCGGCGCCAGCCAGCCGTCGACGCGCACAGTCCCGTTCGCGTTGGACTCGATCCTGATCATGATGGTCAGGCTCGCGCTGTCGAAGGTGATCGTCCGGCTCTGTTCCTCGCCCCGCACGGCCGCCGGCTGCAGCGAATCGTCCTCGATCAGCCGTGCCACCTCGTCCTCAAGGTTGTGCATCAGCAGTGCGAACTTGATCCGCTCCGGCAGGCCGGCGGGCATCGGATCGGCGCGGGAGAACGCGGCCCTGACATCGTCCAGGATCGCGAGGTCAGCGCCGTCAAGCGGTCCGTCGGCTGGTGCGTCGGAGGACTTCATCGAGGACTCCCGTCTGAACTGTCGGCGAGCAGGGCGCGGAGCTTGGCGAGGCAGCGGCCGCGGGTGGGGCCGACGCTGCCGCGTGGCATGCCCAGCTCCGCGGCCACTGCCTGGTAATCCGGACGCGGCACGAACGCGACAATGCGGAGCAGTTCCTGGCATCGTGGCGAAAGCTGCCCGAAGGCCGCCCACAACGCGCGGCGCTGGTCTGCGTTGATGATCTCTTCCTCCGATCCCGGACTGGCGTCAGGCAGCGCGGCAAACCAGGAGCCATCGGCAGGCAACTGCCTGCGCCCGGCGGCCCGTTGCCGCCACGATTCCCGCCGGGTGGTCACGACCAGCCAGGGGATCAGCGCGCGGGCGTCCCGGATGGCGTCCAGATGCGATAGCAACCGGGTCCACACCGTCTGCAGCACATCCTCCGCTTCCGGTGTACTCAGTCCGGTCGCGCGCGCGACCTGCCAGAGCATCGGGGTCAGCTCGGTGACGATGTCGCCCAGCGCGTCCTCGCTGCCCTCGCGTGCCGCGGTCAGCATGCTCGCGATGCGTGCCGTCCGGTCCGGCTGGCCCGACGAGACCGAGACCGGGCTGAGCTCAGTCACCTCCGTGCCAGCCGATGCTCGTCAGCGCCGCGATCGTGCGTCGCGTCGCCGCTGCGGCTCCGGTGAGGTCCAGCCCCAGCTCCGGATCAGCGCTGAGTGTCAGCAGCGACCGCGCCAGGTGCGCGGCCAGCAGTGGCGCGGCAAAGGACGTGCCGCTCCAGACCGCGAAGCCGCCCCGGTAGTCATCCGGATCAAGCGCCTCGCGTGGGCCGGCCCCCGGCGACCCGCTCGCTGCGGGCATCTGAATCTCCGGGCACCGGCGGCCGTTGATGTCGACCGGGAACGTGCTCACCACGGCGGCGCCCGATGCCCAGGCAGTGATCCACCGTCCGCCGTCGCTGAACAGCGCGATCGAGCCGTTGGGATTGCGGGCGCCGACACTGATGAGAGGCGCAGCGCCAGGCGGGGGCGGTTCCGTGCTGAAGGCCGCCGGATAGAACCGGCGGCTAGTCGAGTAGTTCCCTGCGGCGGCAACAACCGCCACGCCCAGGCCCAGCAGCGTCTTGATGGCC
>DATMMA010000187.1:0-11157 GCA_035570295.1 Streptosporangiaceae bacterium | reverse complement strand
CTGGCAAGCTCGGCTGGCTGCATACCGTGCGTTCCACGACACTCGATCCGGCGCCACCAGCACGCGAGTATGTAGCGGTCTCCGGGGGCATCTTCCGGGACTGCGGTGTTCACGACTTCGATGCCATCCGCTGGGCCACCGGCCGCGAGATTGCCGAGGTCTATGCCACCGGCAGCAACCGGGGCGATCAGTGGATCGGTGAGCTGGGCGACGTGGATACGGCTGAGACGATACTCCGCCTCGATGACGGCACCCTCGCCGTCGTGTCCAACACCCGGTTCAATGCACGGGGCTACGACGTGCGCCTTGAACTGCACGGCTCGCTGGACAGCATCGCCGCAGGGCTCGAAGACGGCCTGCCGTTCAGATCCGCCGAGCCCGGTGCCACGTTCCCGGCTGGCCGCCCGCATCAGTGCTTCGCGGACCGGTTCACGCTAGCGTTCCAGGCCGAGCTTGCCGCGTTCACTGAGGTTGTCGCGGGGGAGCGGCCGTCGCCGTGCACTGTCGAGGATGCCGTCGAAGCCAGCTGGGTCGCTGAGGCTGCAGCGGTTTCGCTGCGGGAGCGGCGCCCGGTGCAGGTGGCGGAGCTGCGGCCAGGTCGCTAGCGGCGCAGCTGCTGCCAGTTGTCAGCGATCTCTGGCTGGCCAAGGATCTCCAGTGCGCCGGTGGCCGTGCGGTTAGTCAGCCAGAGGAGCAGGTCAGATCGGGTCCCGCGAATTGCCGTGTCCGCCTTGGCGTGCTGCGGCCTAGCCGCGCCGGAGGCGTCGAGGTCGATCCACCACTCCACCGGGCCGTCGGTGGCATGCAAGTGCAGCGTGCCCTTGAGATCCGCGCCGGCGTCGAGCGCCAGCAGGCCGGGCAGGAACTCGATGATGAACTCTTCGATACCCGCGGCCGCGACGTCGCCGTCCAGGGGCGCAGCCGGCGAGCCGCTACCTGCTGCGACCGCGTGCTCGGCGTCGAAGCGGTGGATTGCCACCTCGACGGCCAGCCGGCGGTCCCACCAGGCCACCCGCTGGTCTCCGGTGCTCGAGAACGTCCACGTCGCGGACTGCGGATCGGCCGAGCCCAGGACCTTCAGGGCGTGCTCCAGGTTGCCGAGGTACCAGCCCGGCAGCTCGGCTGACTCGGCTGGTGCCGGCGCAAGCTCCCGCCGGCTGACGTGTTCTCTGCCGGTGACGACGGTGGCCATCCAGGTGAAGATGCCGCCCTGATGCCGCACCAGCTCCGCGGTGTCCCAGCCGGGGCAGTGCGGCACTGCCGCGTCCCACCGCGTGCGGGCGGCCGCGAGCAGCGAACGGGCGTCCGCCGCGGCGCAATCAAGCAGGAGGCCAGGTCCCATAGCGCCTAAGTCTGGCATGCCCGCAACAGGCGCCTGCTAGGACACGCTCGCGCCGATGAGGTGGCCGATGCCGAACGTGATCAGCGCGGCGGCGCCGCCGAGCAGCAACTGGCGCAGTCCCGACCGGACGGCCGAGCGGCCGTTCAGTATGCCGATGCCCGAGCCGACAGCCACCAGGGCAGCTGCAGCCAGGACAATCGCGGCGACGAGCGCTGCGGTGCCGCCGCCGGCGAAGTAGGGCAGGAGCACGACGAGTGCGCCAGCGGCGAACGTCAGCAGGCTGGAGATGGCCGCGGATACCGGCGATCCGAGCTGACCCGGATCCAGCCCGAGTTCTTCGCGGGCGAGCGTGTCGAGTGCGACCTGCCGGTCAGCCATGATCCGGTCGGCCATCCGCGCCGCATCCGAGCGCGGGAGACCCTTCGCCCGGTAGAGCAGGACAAGCTCGTCGTGCTCCTCCTCTGGCTTCTCCTCCAGTTCCTGCGCCTCAAGGGCGATCTCGCGCTCGTACATCTCCCGCTGGCTGGCCATCGACACGTACTCGCCCGCCGCCATCGAGAAGGATCCGGACAGAAGGCCGGCAGTACCGGCGAGCAGGATCACCGTGTGCGAGGCCCCCGAGCCTGCCACGCCCATGACCAGCGCGGTGTTAGACACCAGCCCGTCGCTCACGCCGAACACGCCGGCTCGCAACGTGCCGGACCGGTCGCCGCGGTGCCATGGCTCCCGCCTGGCGATCTGGTGCTGCGGGCTCGGGCGGCCGCCCTCGATCAGCTTGGCGATCGTGCGGGCGTGACCGTGCTCATCGGCCGCCATCCCCGGGTCCGCGTCTGGATCGCTGTCGTACCTGCCCGCATCGGCTCGCTCTGTCCGCTCGATCAGTGGCAGCACCGCGCCGGGCGATAGCCTGCGTGCTGCGGCCGACAATAGCCGCGTGCGCACGCTAGGCCGGCCTGGCGGCGGCACGGTGCCGCCGGCACCGCGGATCTTCTCTTCCCAGTGCGCCGCGTGCCGCCGCTCGACGTCCGCGAGCTCCTCGAAGATAACCCGCCGCTCGCCGGTCTCGGTCGCGGCGATGCGGGAGTACAAGGCCGCCGCATCGCGCTCGCTGTCAAGCAGGTCGCGCCAGTGCTTCACGCGCCTGCCGTTGTCGTCGCGGATCATCTCGCCCCCTCGATGAGCCTTCGAGTTCGATATTGTCAGCCGGCCGCGGCGTAGCGCGTGCCGCGGGCCGGCTCGGAGCTCTGCTCAGGCTGGCCGGCGTGCGCTCGCCGCCGGGAAAAGGACGCCAGGGTTGAGCAGGCCGAGCGGATCGAAGGCGGCCTTGACCGCGCGCATGACGTCGATCTCGGCCTGGCTGCGGGACAGGCCGAGCCAGCTGGCTTTTGACCGGCCGATGCCGTGCTCCGAGCTGATTGACCCGCCCAGGCTCGCCACCAGAGCCAGGACGGCGCCTGTGGCTGCCTCGCCGTCTGCCTGCAGAACGTTGACGTGCAGATTCGCCTCGGCCAGATGCCCGAAAACGATGAGCTGGGCGGCTGGCCCGGCGGCGGCGACCGCTTCTGGCAGGCGGCCGACGAGTTCGGCGAGCCGGCCAGCCGGGACGGAGACGTCCAGCTTCACCGGGACGCCCGCGGAGCCGATCGCCTCGGTGTGTGCCTCGCGCAGCTGCCACAGCCGGGCGCGCTCCGAGGCCGACGAGGCCACTGTGGCGTCGAGCACCTGGTCGCACGCCTGGAGCGCAGCCAGCAGATCGTCGAGCGGGTCCGCTTCGCCCGCGACCTCGATCAGTACGTACGCCCCGCCCGCTCCTGCCAGCGGCACCGGAATGCCGAGATAGCGCCCGACGAGCTCAAGCCCTGCCGCGAAGCAGAGCTCGGCCGCGCTGACTCCGGCCAGCCTGGCACGTAGCGCAGCGAGCAGATCGACGGCGTCGGCGGTATCGCGGACCGCGATGAAGGCGACGGCACGGCCGGGCTCGGGAGCGACCAGGCGGAGCCGGAGCCGGGTAATCACGGCCAGCGTGCCTTCTGAGCCGACCAGCAGGTGCCCGAGATCGTAGCCGGTGCTGTCCTTGGCGAGGCCGTCCAGCCGGGAGATGATCCGCCCGTCGGCGAGCGCGGCTTCGACACCGGCGACTTGCTCGCGCATGCTCCCGTACCGCACCACCCGGATGCCACCCGCGTTCGTGGCTACCATGCCGCCGACGGTGGCCGAATCGCGGGCGGCGAGATCGACGCCGAAGTCCAGGCCAGCGGCCCGCGCATGGGCGGCCAGTGCGGCCAGCCGGACCCCGGCGCCGGCCGTGACCTGGCGGGCGGCGGGTGACACCGCGGACAGGTCGTCGAGCCGGGTGGTGATCAGCAGCACCGGCCGGTTGTCGCCTGATTCCGGGCCGGGCACGCCGCCGCCGACCAGGCCGGTGTTACCGCCCTGGACCACGACCGGCACGCCGGCTTCGGCGCACGCGGCGAGCACCGAGGCGACCTGGCCAGTGGTGGCCGGCCGCGCTACCGCGCAGGCGGTGCCGGTGAAGCGGCGCGTCCAGTCGGTCTCGAACGAAGCCCGCAAGTCCCGGTCGAGCAGCACATGCTCCGGCCCGACGGCGGCCTCCAGCGCGGCCGCCAGCGTCAAGACAGAACCCGCAGCCGTACCGTCGGATCCATTGCCCGCAGCCGGGACACGACCTCGTCGGGATAGTCAATGCCGATGTCGGTCAGCGCGTACCCGAGGTCGCCGCGAGTGCCAAGGAGCTGGGCTTCGACGTTCACGTGGTGCGCGGCCAGCACCGAGTTGATCTCGGCTAGCACGCCGGGAACGTTCTGGTGCAGGTGCGCCAGCCGGTGCGTGCCGGTGGCCGGCGGCAGCGCTACCTGCGGCAGGTTTACTGACAGCGACGTCGATCCGACGGAGGCGAAATCGACCAGTTTGGCGCCGACGAAACGGCCGATATCGGCCTGAGCCTCCTCGGTCGAGCCGCCGATGTGCGGGGTGAGGATGACGTTAGGCAGGCCACGCAAGACGGATTCGAATCCCTCGCCGGCTGAGCGCGGCTCCGCCAGGAATACGTCGACGGCCGCTCCGGCTAGGTGGCCGGACAGCAGGTGCCGGCGTAGTGCATCGTGATCGATCACGAATCCGCGGCACAAGTTCAGGAACAGGGCGCCGGGCCGCATCCGGCTGAATTCCTTCTCGCCGAACAGCGAACTGTTGGACGGACGGCCGTCGACGTGCAAGGTGACGACGTCGGAGATCTCGAGTAGCTCCTCGAGATTGAGGCAGCGCTGGGCGTTGCCGAGCGCCAGCTTGTCGGCGGTGTCGTAGAACACGACCCGCATGCCGAGTGCTTCGGCGATGATCGAGAGCTGCGCGCCGATATTGCCGTACCCGACGATGCCGAGCGTCCGGCCGCGAACCTCATGGGCGCCGTTGGCCGACTTATCCCAGATGCCGGAGTGCAGCGCCCGGTCCTTCTCGGTCAGTCTGCGGGTGAGGGCGATGATCTCCGCCATGGCTAGCTCGACCACGCTGCGGGTGTTCGAGTACGGGGCGTTGAAGACGGCGATTCCGCGGGATGAAGCGGCGCCCAGGTCGATCTGGTCGGTACCTATGCAAAACGCCCCGACGGCAATCAGGTCAGGCGCCGCGGCGAGCGCGGCTGCGCTCAGCTGAGTCTTGGACCGGATGCCGAGGATAGAGACGCCGGGCAGGACGGCCGCAAGCTCGGCTTCGTCCAGGGCTGAACGCCGGGCGGATACCTCGATTCCGGACTCCTCGAGCAGCCGGACGGCATCGGGATGGACGTTCTCTAGGAGCAGCGCCTTCACTGGCCCTAGGTTAACTGACCCCATGTTCTAGTCAGTCCGCTGGTGGCTGGCTGCCGGCCCGCAACTGCCCGTTCCCGCTCGTATTGTCTCAGATCCTCCGCGTCTGGCACTTCACGGATCCCGGCCGTGCGGTCGCTTTTAGCCTCTGGCGAGAGACTTCAGGTGCTGCACGGCGCCAGTGGGTGCGTGGACGGTGACCGACACGCCGTAGCTAGAGAAGGTCATCACCGTCCTGAACGTCATCCACCCGCGGTCGGCGAGCCGCGGGTCGCTTCCGGCGACCCTCGTCTGCATGGTGATCCTGGCGATCAGGTTGGACTGGTCGTGCACCACGATCGTGCCGGTTAGTTGGTGCGGCTTTACCGAAGCGTCCCCGGCAGGGTCGTACTTGAAGTCGTAGGTGTCCAGTGCACGGGCGCCATTCCTGCCAGCGAACGTGACGCTGCCCGGGCGGCGCAGGGCGGCGAGCAGGACCGCCGGATCGGCCGACGCGCCGTCTGTCGGCGCCCACGCCGACCCGCCGTTCAGGACCAGGGCCTGAATCAGAGTGCCCCGTCCCTTTTGCCACGGCTCGCTACCACTCGAAGAACGCGTGTAGTAATTGTCGCCAATGATCCGCACGTAGATATAGCCGTCGGCTTTGCCGTACGAGCTCGGACCGGCGAGCGTCCCGGACTGCTGCCGCATGATGTCGACACCGCTACCCGAGCTGGTTCTCGGGTCGTACACGCCGGTGTAGTCGGCGTACCAGCTGATCAGGTCACGGGGTGGCGCGGTAGGTGTCATGCGATGACCCGGGACTGTCGACGTATTGACCAGATGCAGCCGGTAGCTGAGCCGCGCGGAGGTGATCATTGCCGTGACTACCCGCGCCCGCGGTGAACTGGCCTTCTGACCGCCGGAACTGGCGGCGTCAGGTCCCGGCCGGTCCGCGCTGGGCCCCGTAGCGTCCGCGCGAGGGCCGGCTGAGGCCACCGTCAGGCCGATGGCGACAGCCGCCGCAATCCCTGCGCTGCCCGTGACCGAGGCCGCCAGGCGGATCCTGCTGCGCTGCCTGTGCCGCCTGGCCGCCCGTGCTACCAAGTCGGGATTGGGTGTGAGGCCGGCGATTTCGTCGCGCATCGACTCGGCGAGCAGATCTTCGATGGTGCGGTTCATGACCAGGCTCCGTTCACTAGCGGCTGGCTGGCGGGAGTGTCCTCCACGGCCCAGGCGGCGGTGACTTCCCGGAGCCGGGCAAGACCGCGAGACGCGCTCGATTTCACCGTGCCGAGCGAACAGCCCAGCATGTCGGCGGCCTCGGATTCGCTGAGCTGCTCCCAGTAGCGCAGGACCAGCACGGCCCGCTGCCTGGGCGGCAACTGGGCCAGCCCCTGGATGAGAGCCAGCCGCAGATGGACCGCGTCGGTCCCGTCCGGTCGGCCAGCCCGCAGCGCGGCGGCCTCAAGTTCGGTCTCGGTCTTGCCCAGTACCTCGGGCCGCCGCCGCCGCGCACGCCACTGGTCGACCGCGAGGTGATAGATGGTGCGTCTGAGGTAGATCTCCGGATCATCCTTGACCCGGTGCCAGTGGCGCATTACCCGTTCCAGGGCAGCCTGCAGCAGGTCTTCCCCAGCCGCCGGGCCTCCCGCCAGCAACGTCGCCGTCGCAAGCAGGGCGCCGCCACGATGAGCGACCAGCGCGCCCAAATCCTCAAAGCGTTCTTCCGGCCGCACGCACTCTCCTCGGGGCATCCGTCCTGGCTAACTCCGCCTCTCACCCAGGACTGACGATGCCTCACCCGGCAAGGTTGACTGCCCGATGCGACCAACTAGCTCCGCGCGGCGCCTGACGTCAGTCGGCGAGCCCCCAGAAGGGCCCGTGCAGGCCGACGGAACGGAAGTAGCCGGCCGCGCCCTGCGGGTCCTTGCGCTGGTAGGGGCTATCGAGGCGGCCGCTGTACCAGCCGGATGCCAGACGCCACAGCGTGGCGAGATCCATGATGTAACCCTGTGCCTGGCCGGTGCGCGCGAGCCAGGATTGCACGCAGCGCTCTGAACAGAACAGGCGCTGGTTCGAGCAGGCATAGACGACGTCGTTCCATACCTTGTCCATCGGCACAAGGAAGTGAGCAACCTCGGGACCCTCTGGTGGTCCGGACCGCGTGACCGTCCAGGCCAGCGCTCGGCGGCAGTCAGGACAGGTGGTGGCGACCAGCACGCTCGGCTCATCCGCCACGAGATTGGGGATGGCGAAGCTGTCCCATGCGCACCCGCCCCACCACAGGTTCCGATCGCCCATGACGGAAAAGCCGAGGTTCACGGTCGTGAATGGATGCGCCATGACGACGTTGCCGGACTGGTCCAGGGCGAGCTGACGTTGCGCCGCGAGTCTGGCGACGGCCTCGTTGACCTGAGCTTTGTCCACCGCAGCCAGTTCCGCGATCTGCTCGCGGCTCGGTGAGCGCCCCTGACCGGCGAACGTGTCATAGATGGCCCGGCGCACGCGCTCGACAACGTCGTGGTTCACGGCTTTTCCGCCCGATAGATGGTGCGCCGAGTGGGATGGCGGCCACGGCCTTGTGGTCGGCTTGACGGTCAGGCTACCGGGCTCGCGCCGGCACGATGATGCGGTACTCGTCGGGCAGTTCGACCGTCGCGTCGAACCAGTCCTTGTCGCTGACCGCGTCGGCCAGGGTCGCCAATACGGCCCGAGCGTGCCTGGCGGTCTGCTCGAATAGGCCAGCCTCGTCCAGGTCGGCGCCTTCCTTCTCGGCCACCTGCCGCAAGAACTCCTGCAGCGGCATCCGCGCGGCAGTCGGCGCAGCCGACATTCCCCGACGCACCGGCGCATGCAGTACCGGATCGAGCTGAACCATCAGGTCCTCGAGCTGCCCGGCCGCAAGACGCATCGCGAGCGTCTCCAGGCCGGCATCGGTGATCTTGCGTGCGGTTCCGTCGTCGACTCCGAGCCGCAGAGCGACCCGGCCGAAGAACTGGTCCGCCGGCATTATGTCCAGGTATCTGCGCTGAGCCTCGGCGACGAGCGGATCGAAGGCCTGCGGCAGGCTACCCGCCAGACGCGCAACCTCTGCCGGGGTAAGCGCGTCGCCCATCGCGAAGAACACGGCGCGCGCGTGCCGCAGGGCGGTCTCGACATCGGTGTCCTCGCGGTCGGCCACCTTGTTCAGGAACTCATCGATATCGAACGGCGAGGCATCGGTGACGGTGTAGATCCAGGGCTTCAGCTGGACGGGCAGCTCCCGGAGGATGTGCAGCGCTTCACCGCGCGGGAGGCGTTCGGCCAGCGTCTGCAGGGTCGCGTGCACGGCTAGCTCCGCTTCCTCGCTGCTCAGGCCTCCAGCCGCCCGGCGGATTACCGCGATGATCTGCTCGTAGTCCATGTGCCGCCCCCGCTCGTGCGATCAGCCGGGTAACCAGAGCCGGATGCCGGCTGCCTACGGTGCATCTACCCGGACGCCAGCGGGGCAGTCAGCGCGGCCCTGGCAACGAACACAGGCCGGCGCCGGAAGGCCGCAAGCCAGTCGCGGTGTACGGCCACGCTGGCGCGGCAACAATCAGCCGTAGGGTGGCCTCCCGGGGCAGGAGCGACAATGCAGGCGATCAAGGTGAGTAAGCCAGGCGGACCTGAGGTGCTCGAGATCGTCGAAACGGACATCCCGCAGCCCGCCCCCGGCGACGTCCTGGTCCGCGTACTCGCGGCCGGAGTCGGGCCGTGGGACGTCCACTTGCGCAGCGGCGAGTTGCCGGGCAGCTACCCGTATGTCCCTGGCGGTGAGTTCGCGGGCCTAGTGGAAGGCGACACTGGCGCAGACGCTTCGTTCAGCGACGGCGAGCCGGTGTACGGCTCTCCAGGCCTGACGGGCTGCTACGCGCAGTACGTGACCTGCCCGGCCGAGCAACTCGCCCCCATGCCAGCCGGGCTGTCCCCGTCCGACGCGGCCGCGGTGCCGATCGACGGGCTCACCGCCGAGCAGGGCCTGAGCGACATCCTCCACATCCGCGAGGGGGACCGCGTGCTGATCACGGCCGCGGCGGGCGGCCTTGGACATTTCGCAGTGCAGCTCGCGCACGCACTCGGAGCGGCGGTTATCGCCACCGCGAGCCCTCAGCACCACGAGTTCGTACACAAGCTCGGGGCCGCCGTGGTCGTGGACCATAACCAGGCCAGCTGGCCGGACAAGGTTCGGCAGGTGACCGACGGCGGCGTCCAGCATGTGCTCGCGTGCGCCGCGCCCACGCTCCAGGGTGCGGCCAGGGCGGCTCGTGACGGCGCCACGATCGCAACGCCAGTGCATGCCACCGAGTTTCCCGAGGCGGACAGGGTGCAGTGGCAGGCCTACGACGGCCGCCCGGAAGGCAGCCGGCTGATCGGGATGGCCCCGTGGTTCGATGACGGAACCCTGTCGGTTGAGATCTCCCGCAGGTACTACTGGCACGATGCGGCGGTGGCGCACCGCGAGGTTGCGCAAGGGCACACCCGCGGCAAGGTGGTCATGATCGTGGACGACGACCTCGCGGCCCGACTGGGCGTGTGAGCCAAACCAGGCCCCTACTGCGGGAACGAGCAGTCCGGGCTCAGCGCCGTCCGTCCCGCCTCAGTAATACACTGACTACCGGGTCGAGTTGCACTGACTGCAATGATGACCTGGACGCAAAGTTAGGCTCTATATGATGTTATACTGACTGCATGTCACTATCTGGAGCCGGACCGCTCGCTGCCGAGCGCCCCTCCTTGCGGGAGCGGAAGAAGCTGGCCACCCGGCTCGCCATTCGCCGGGCCGCACTCGATCTCTTCGCCGAGCGAGGGTTCTCCCACGTCACGGTCGAGGACATCGCAGCTGCTGCGGACGTCGCGCCCCGAACGTTCTTCAACTACTTCCCGTCCAAGGAAGCTGTGTTTTTCGGCGCCGACCCTGGCCGCGTCGGGCAGCTCTGGGCCCGCCTGGTACACGATCAGCCCGGGCGCAGCGCTCTGGACGTGCTCCGTGCGGCCCTGGCCGACCAGGTCCGGACGATCGTCGCCGAGCTTGCCGAGCTTGGCGGTGATCCGATGCGCTGGGCCACGCAGATGAAGGCGGCGCAAGCCGATCCTCAGTTCCGCGCGGCGCAAGCCGCGCACGGGGCCCAGACCGAGGCGCGTCTCGCGGCCGCGCTCGCCGAGCGCCTCGGCTCCGACGCTGAGCGAGATCCGTACCCGCTGATGCTCGCGAGCGCAGCCATGGGCGTCCTGCGGGCGACGTTGTCGTTCTGGGCTTCCTCGGGCGGCACCATCCCGCTTGAGGAGCTTACCGACGCGGCCTTCCAGGCGCTTGCCGACGGATTCCCGGAGGACTGCGCGCTGCGAGGCAGCACACACCTGACTGACAGCACGACTAGCCAGCCTGCCGGGTTCCGGCAGCACGGAAAGGAACTGACCCGATGAGCGCGCCACGTCATGCCGCCGGGACCCGGCGAGCACCTGCCAGCCCGGTACCAGCCGACACAGCGCCGGCTGCAACAGTGCCAGCTGACATGGGCGTAGGCGGCAATGGCGCGCTGCCCGGTCTCAGCCACCGCTCGGTGCTGCTCATCATCGGCGCGCTCATGCTCGGCATGCTGCTCGCGGCGCTGGACCAGACCATCGTGTCCACCGCGCTGCCGACGATCGTCGGCGACCTCAAGGGCGGTTCGCACATTGCCTGGGTCATCACCGCTTATCTGCTGGCGACCACCGTGTCGACGCCGCTGTGGGGCAAGCTCGGTGATCAGTACGGTCGCAAGACCTTCTTCCAGGCCGCGATCGTGATCTTCCTGGTCGGCTCCGTGCTATCCGGGATCAGCAACTCGATGTTCGAGCTCATTGCGTTCCGCGCGGTCCAGGGCCTGGGCAGTGGCGGGCTGATGGTCGGCGCTCAGGCCATCGTCGGCGACATCGTGTCGCCGCGCGAGCGCGGCCGGTACGTCGGCCTCTTCGGCGCGGTCTTCGGCGTGTCCAGCATCGTCGGCC